>NZ_JBIRUY010000031.1:0-125116 GCF_044335305.1 Streptomyces sp. NPDC020490
GCCGCGATCTGGCACAACAACGCAACCAACGCACCGATCACCCGGTCACTGATCGCCTATGACCACTGACCGGAGATCGGACTTACTCGTCTAGGCCGATGGGCTGAGCCCGGCGCAGGAGCGGGGCGGCCCGGCCGGCTCACCGCGGCGCGGAGGGGACGGGCCGCCGTTCGCTCGTGCTCGGGCGGGGAAGGATCGTCAGACGCCGTAGCCGTCGCGTCGATGGGGGTGCGTTTCCTCGGTGACGACCGGCGTGGTGGGGGGTACCACCACTCGCCTGCGCCGGGCGATGCTGCTGAAGGTGCTGGCACCGATCAGCCCGACGATCATCAGGATGATGCCGACCAGGTCGAGGTTGACCCCTTGCATGTGCCAGTCGGTCGCAAACGTGAGGATGGCTCCCGCGGCGATGAGGATGATGCATCCGCCGAGGCCCATGAGTGTCGCCTCCTGTCCGGTCCGGACTTTCCGGTCACCTCCGTGTACCCGCGCGTCCGGCACCCATGCGGAGTCGACGGCTCACGTCTCGTCAGGACGGCCGTGCCCGGCCCGAGTTCGGGCCGGTGCTCACCCCTCCAGGAACGCCACCAGCGCGTTCGCCAGCAGGTGCGGGTCGTCGACGCCGCACAGTTCGCGCGCGCTGTGCATGGACAGGATCGCGACGCCGATGTCGACGGTCTTGATGCCGTGCCGGGCCGCGGTGATCGGGCCGATCGTGGTGCCGCACGGCATGGAGTTGTTGGAGACGAAGGACTGGAAGGGGACGCCGGCCTTCTCGCAGGCGGCGGCGAACACCGCGCGGCCCGAACCGTCGGTGGCGTAGCGGTTGTTGACGTTGACCTTGAGGATCGGCCCGCCGTTGACGCGCGGGTGGTGCGTGGGGTCGTGCCGCTCCGCGTAGTTGGGGTGGACGGCGTGACCGGTGTCGGAGGACAGGCAGACGCTGCCCGCGAAGGCTCTGGCCCGGTCCTCGTACGATCCTCCGCGCGCGAAGACCGAACGTTCCAGCACGCTGCCGAGCAGCGGCCCGTCCGCGCCGGTGTCCGACTGGGAGCCGTTCTCCTCGTGGTCGAACGCCGCCAGGACCGGGACGTACGGAAGGTCCGAGCCGCCGGACGCGACGGCGGCCAGCGCGGCCGTGGCGGCGTGCACGGACAGCAGGTTGTCCATCCGGGGCCCGGCGACGAGCTCCTTGTCGCGGCCCAGGTAGGCCGGGGGTTCCACCGAGTGCACCATCAGGTCCCAGCCGGTGACCTCGCCCGCGCCGAGCCGGGCGGTCTCCTCCAGGAACGCGATCAGGTCGCCGTCGCGCACGTCGTTGCCGAGGCCCCACACCGGCTGGAGGTGACGCTGCTTGTCGAGCTTGAGCCCCTCCGCCGCCACCGAGCGGTCCAGGTGGATGGCGAGCTGGGGGACGCGCAGCAGCGGCCGGTCGACGTTCACCAGCCGGGTCGAGCCGTCCCGCAGGGTCAGCCGGCCCGCCAGGCCCAGGTCGCGGTCGAGCCAGGAGTTCAGCAGCGGCCCGCCGTAGATCTCGACGGCCACCTGCCGCCAGCCGTGCGCGCCGGTGTCGGGCAGCGGCTTGACCCGCAGGTTGGGGGAGTCGGTGTGGGCGCCGATGATCCGGAACGGGGCGTGCGCGGGGGCGCCCTCGGGGACGTACCAGGCGATGATCGCCCCGCCGCGCAGCACGTACCGGCCGCCGCTGGTCCCGTCCCAGGCGTCCGTCTCGGCGACCTGGCGGAAACCGGCCTTCTCCAGCCGTTCGGCGGCAGCGGCCACCGCGTGGTAGGGCGACGGGCTGGCCGTCAGGAAGGACATCAGGTCGTCGGTGTGGCCGCGGTCGAAGCGGGAGGGTGCGCTCATGGGTTCACCTTAACGACGCCAAGGAGCCCGTTCCCGGGCTGGGAACGGGCCCCTTGTGAAGGAAATGGGGACGCGGGGCCCCTCCCGGGGGAGGGAGGGGCCGGGGCGGACCGGAGGCTTGCTCGTCAGGGAGCGAGGCGGCTAGAACGCCGCCTCGTCCAGCTCCATCAGCTCCAGGTCCACGCCCTCGGCGAGCTTGCGCGCGCCGGTGACGCCGGGCAGGACGTTGGCCGCGAAGAACTTCGCCGCCGCGATCTTGCCCGTGTAGAACGCCTTGTCCTTGGAGGAGGCCGTCTGCAGCTTCTCGGCGGCGATCGCGGCGCCCTTGAGCAGCAGGTAGCCGACGACGACGTCACCGGAGGCCAGCAGCAGGCGGGTGGTGTTCAGGCCCACCTTGTAGATGTTCTTGACGTCCTGCTCGGTGGCCGCGAGGTCGGTCAGCATCAGGCCGACGATGGCCTCCAGCTCGACGGCCGCCTTCGCCAGGTGCTCGCGGGCGCCCGCCAGGTCCTCGCCGCCGGTGCCGAGGGCGAGGAACTTCTTGATGTCCTCGGCGAGGGAGTTCAGCGCGGCGCCCTGGTTGCGGACGATCTTCCGGAAGAAGAAGTCCTGGCCCTGGATCGCGGTCGTGCCCTCGTACAGGGTGTCGATCTTGGCGTCGCGGATGTACTGCTCGATCGGGTACTCCTGCAGGAAGCCGGAGCCGCCGAAGGTCTGCAGCGACTGGGCGAGCTGCTCGTAGCCCTTCTCGGAGCCGTAGCCCTTGACGATCGGCAGGAGCAGGTCGTTGAGCGCGTGCTCGGCCTTGGCGTCCTCGCCGGCCGCCTCCTTGACGGCGATCGCGTCCTGGATCGAGGCCGTGTAGAGGACGAGGGCGCGCATGCCCTCGGCGTACGCCTTCTGCGTCATCAGCGAGCGGCGCACGTCGGGGTGGTGGGTGATGGTGACCTTGGGCGCGGCCTTGTCCATGAAGTTCGCCAGGTCCGGACCCTGGACGCGCTCCTTGGCGTACTCCAGCGCGTTGAGGTAGCCGGTCGACAGGGTGGAGATGGCCTTCGTGCCGACCATCATCCGGGCGAACTCGATGATCCGGAACATCTGGCGGATGCCGTCGTGCTTGTCGCCGATCAGCCAGCCCTTGGCGGGGTGCTGGTCGCCGAACGTCATCTCGCAGGTGTTGGACGCCTTCAGGCCCATCTTGTGCTCGACGTTCGTGGCGTAGACGCCGTTGCGGTCGCCCAGCTCGCCGGTCTCGAAGTCGAAGAGGTACTTCGGGACGAGGAAGAGGGACAGGCCCTTGGTGCCGGGGCCGGCGCCCTCGGGACGGGCGAGGACGTAGTGGAGGATGTTCTCCGCCATGTCGTGCTCACCGGAGGTGATGAACCGCTTCACGCCCTCGATGTGCCAGGAGCCGTCCTCCTGCTGCACGGCCTTGGTGCGGCCGGCGCCGACGTCCGAGCCGGCGTCCGGCTCGGTGAGCACCATCGTCGAGCCCCACTGCTTCTCGACGGCGATCTTCGCGATGCCCTTCTGGACGTCGTTGCCCTCGTCGTAGAGGATCCCGGCGAAGGCCGGGCCGGAGGAGTACATCCACACGGCCGGGTTCGCGCCGAGGATGAGCTCGGCGTACGCCCAGATCAGGGACGGGGGAGCCGTGGTGCCGCCGATTCCCTCGGGCAGGCCCAGACGCCAGTACTCGGAGTCCATGAAGGCCTGGTAGCTCTTCTTGAAGGATGCCGGGACCGGCGCGGTGTTGGTCTCCGGGTCGAAGACCGGCGGGTTGCGGTCGGCGTCCGCGAAGGACTCGGCCAGCTCGTTCTCCGCGAGGCGGGTCAGCTCCTCGAGGACGCTCTTGGCGGTCTCGGTGTCCATCTCCTCGAACGGGCCGGTGCCGTACAGCTTGTCGCGCCCGAGTACTTCGAAGAGGTTGAACTCGATGTCGCGGAGATTCGACTTGTAGTGCCCCATGGCGACGGCTCCGTAGAGAGATCGGCGAGGCACTGGATCCTCGCGCTAGTTCACGTACCAACAAGTAGCTCCGATGATGCTACCCGTCGGTAATAAGAAGCAACCCCGATTCGGTCATCTGTGACTCGTTACTCTTTGGGGCATGTACGGCTACGACCAGGGTGTGGGCGCTCAGCAGCAGTACGCCCAAGCGCAGCAGCAGATGCCGGGCGGGTACGGCCAGCAGCCGCCGCTGTACCCCGAGCCGTCCCCGCCGTCCCTCGCGGACGCGGTGCGGGCCTTCACCACCGGCCAGATGTCGGCGGAGGACTTCCAGCAGGTCTTCGCCACGTCCAAGGTGTACTGCCCGCGCGGCGACAACCCGGGCTTCCTCGCGCTGCACAACACCCAGCAGCCGGTGATCCCGATGTTCACCTCGCTCAAGGAGCTGCGCCGGTACGCGGGCAAGGAGTCCAAGTACTTCGTGATCACCGGCGCGGAGGTGATCGACCTGCTGCCCACCGGCTACGGCTTCGTCCTGGACATGGAGGGAGAGCACCGGATGGTGTTCGACGCGAAGGCGGTCGAACGGATGGTCGACTTCGCGATGCGGCGCATGTACGGCTAGACGTCATCGCTTCGCGGGCGGCTGAGCGGCCGCCGTCGCCCCATGCCGGCCCGGAGGGAATGCCCTCCGGGCTTTCCGTGTTCTGGGTGGCGGAAAGTTCAACGCTCAACTAAAGTAGCCGCACAAGGAGGTACCGACATGCCTGCAGTGACCGTCGAGAACCCGCTGACGCTCCCGCGCGTGACCGCGCCGGCCGACGCCGTGGCACGCCCCGTGCTCGCTGTGACCACCGCACCGAGCGGTTTCGAGGGCGAGGGCTTCCCGGTGCGCCGGGCGTTCGCCGGGATCAACTACCGCCACCTGGACCCGTTCATCATGATGGACCAGATGGGTGAGGTGGAGTACGCGCCGGGAGAGCCCAAGGGAACCCCCTGGCACCCGCACCGCGGCTTCGAGACCGTCACCTACATCATCGACGGGATCTTCGACCACCAGGACAGCCAGGGCGGCGGTGGCACCATCACCAACGGCGACACCCAGTGGATGACGGCCGGATCGGGCCTCCTCCACATCGAGGCCCCGCCGGAGCACCTGGTCGTCTCGGGCGGCCTCTTCCACGGCCTGCAGCTGTGGGTGAACCTCCCGGCCAAGGACAAGATGATGGCGCCGCGCTACCAGGACATCCGCGGCGGCAACGTCCAGCTGCTCACCTCCCCCGACGGCGGCGCGCTGCTCCGCGTCATCGCCGGTGAGCTGGACGGCCACGCCGGTCCCGGCATCACGCACACGCCGATCACGATGATCCACGCGACGCTGGCGCCGGGCGCGGAGATCACGCTGCCGTGGCGTGAGGACTTCAACGGCCTCGCGTACGTGATGGCGGGCAAGGGCTCGGTCGGCGCCGAGCGCCGTCCGGTCCACCTCGGCCAGACGGCGGTCTTCGGCTCCGGCGGCTCGCTGACCGTCCGCGCCGACGAGAAGCAGGACTCCCACACCCCGGACCTGGAGGTCGTCCTCCTCGGCGGACAGCCCATCCGTGAGCCCATGGCTCACTACGGCCCGTTCGTCATGAACACCCGCGAGGAGCTCCAGCAGGCGTTCGAGGACTTCCAGAAGGGCCGCCTGGGCACGATCCCGGCGGTGCACGGGATGACCGAGGGCGGCCTGTAGGACGTACCCGGCCGACCTCTGCGGGTGGGCCCCGTCCCCGATGGGACGGGGCCCACCCGCAGGTCCGGCCCCGTCGCTCCGGATGCCACCGTCCCGGGGTGCCCTCGGGGACCGTTCCCCCGTTGGTGGGCAGAAGTGGCGGTTCCGTCGATGTCGGGCGGGCGGTGGGGGCGGCCTGTGGTGGCCTGGGGGCGTGTCGTTGCTTCCCGAACCCGTGCGCCGGCTCGCCGCCTGGTGCGTCGTCGCGCTGCTCGTGTCCGGGGTCGTGTTCGTCGGGATCCGGCTGTGCGTGGAGCTGCGGACCGCCGTCGTGCCCGTGCTGCTGGCGCTGCTGGGGACCGCGCTGCTCGGGCCCCTGCACCGGCGGCTCGTCAAGGCAGGGGTCCACCGGTCCGCCGCCGCCGGGCTCACCTGCGTCGCCGTCGTCGCCGTGGTCGGCGGGGCGGTGTACATCGTCGTCGCCGCGCTCCTCGACACCGGGGACCAGATCGTCGCCTCGCTGAAGGAGGCGGCCCGGGGGGTCGCCGCCCACTTCGGCGCCGCCGGCACGTCGCTGGACGACCTCGCCTCCAATTCGCGGCAGCTGCTGGCGAAGTTCGGGGGGACGGCGGCCTCGGGCGTCATCAGCGGGGTGAGCGTCGTGGGCGAGAGCATCGCCATGGCCGTGCTCGCCCTGCTGCTCGTCTTCTTCTTCCTGCGCGACGCGCACCGGGCCGTCGGCACCCTGCGGGCGCTCGTCCCAAGCGATTCCGGCGACACCGTCGAGGCCATGGCACGGCGGGCCTACGGCGCCGTCGAGGGGTTCATGCGCGGGACCACGTTCATCGCGCTCATCGACGCCCTGTGCATCACGGTCGGCCTGCTCATCCTCGGCGTGCCCGGCGCCGTCGGCCTCGGCGCGCTGGTCTTCGTCGGGGCGTACATCCCCTACCTCGGCGCGTTCATCTCGGGTGCCGTGGCCGTGCTGGTCGCGCTCGCCGACCGCGGGTTCGTCATCGCGCTGTGGGCGCTCGGCGTCGTGCTCGCCGTGCAGGTGCTGGAGGGACACGTGCTGCAGCCGATGATCCAGAGCAGGACCGTGCAGATGCATCCGGCGGCGGTGCTGCTCGCGATCACGGCGGGCGCGTCGGTGGCCGGGATCCTCGGCATGCTGCTCGCCGTGCCGCTGACCGCGGCCGCCTTCGGGGTCCTGCACGAGCTGCGGGACCTCTACGGGGCCACGGGGATGTCGGAGTCGTCGGACTCGTAGAGCTCGAACCAGATGGTCTTGCCCTCGCCCTGCGGATCGACGCCCCAGGCGTGCGCCAGCAGTTCGATCAGGAGCAGCCCGCGGCCGGAGGAGGCCAGTTCGCCCGGGCGGCGCCGGTGCGGCAGGTCGTCGCTGGGGTCGGTGACCTCCACCCGCATCCGCCGGTCGCCCTTCTCGCCCCGCACCTCGGCGCGCAGCAGCGCGTCGGAGTCGGTGTGCACGAGCACGTTGGTGAGCATCTCCGACAGCAGCAGGACCGCCGAGTCGATCTGGTCCGGGGAGTCCCAGTCGTGCAGCAGTTCGCGCAGTTGCTGGCGGGCCGCGGCCACCCGCTCCGGCGCGGTCTGCGCCACCGACAGCACGGTGCGGCGGACGGAGGGCTGGACGGTGACCGCGTCGGGGCTGCCCTCCGACGGCCGGCACAGCAGCAGGACCGCTATGTCGTCCTCGCGCCGGTCGGCGAGCGGGCCGGTGGTGTGGTGGGAGGAGGGCCCGTGCACCCCTTGCACCAGCGAGTCGGCGAGTTCCTCGAGGTCGCCCTTGTGCTCCTCGAGGATGGTGCGGATGCGCTGCCAGCCGGTCTCCAGGTCGTGCCCGCCGGTCTCGATCAGGCCGTCGGTGCAGAGCATCATGGTCTCGTCGGGTTCGAGGAGGATGCGGGTGGTGGGGTAGTCGGCGTCCGGGTCGATGCCCAGCGGCAGGCCGCCCTCCGTCGGCCGGGTCAGCACCGTGCCGTCCGCCATCCGGATCGCCGGATCGGGGTGGCCGGCGCGGGCGATCTCGAGGACGCCGGTGGCGGGGTCGACCTCGACGTACAGGCAGGTCGCGAAGCGCAGGTCGGCGACCTCGCCGCCCATGCCGTGCAGGAAACGCGACGCGCGTGAGAGCACCGCGTCGGGGCGGTGGCCCTCGCTGGCGTAGGCGCGCAGCGCTATGCGCAGCTGTGCCATCAGCCCGGCCGCCCGTACGTCGTGGCCCTGCACGTCGCCGATGACGAGGGCGAAGCGGCCTTTGCCGTCCCTGGTCCGGGAGGTCCCGCCGGGCAGCGGGATCATGTCGTACCAGTCGCCGCCGACCTGGAGGCCGCCGCCGGTGGGGACGTAGCGGGCGGCGACGCGCATGCCGGGTATCTGCGGGCCGAGGGTCGGCAGCATGGAGCGCTGCAGGTCGTCGGTCAGGGCCCGCTCGGTCTCGGCGGCCCCGGCGCGGCTGAGCGCCTGGGCGAGCATGCGGGCCACCGTCGCCAGCACGGCCCGTTCGTCGGGCGTGAAGGCGACCGGGTAGGAGAAGACCGCCAGCCAGGTGCCCATGGTGCGGCCGCCCGCGGTCAGCGGCAGGTAGGCCCAGGAGCGGCGGTGGTAGCGCGCGGCGAGCGGCCAGGTGACCGGGTAGCGGGACTTGTACTGCTCGGGCGTGGAGAGGTAGACGGCACGGCCGGTGCGGACCACCTCGGCGGCCGGGTAGTCGGTGTCCAGCGGCATCTGCGTGAAGGGGGGTTCCTCGCTGAGTTCCGGACCATGGTGGCCGATGACCGTGAGCTGGTCGCCCTGCACGCTGAACACCACGAGCTCGGCCGGTGAGAAACCCGGCATCGACAGGCCCGCGGCGACCCGCAGCACCTCCTCGGTCGACCGTGCCTCGGCCAGCGCCCGGCCCGCGTCCAGCAGGAAGGCCTCGCGGGAGCGCCGCCAGTCGCCGGTGACGGCGCTGCGCCCGGCGGGCGTGCCCGGGGTGGGCTCGGTGACCTCCTGCAGGGTGCCGATCAGCTGGAAGGAGCGCGTCCGCCGGTCGTAGGTCGGCTTGGAGCGGGAGCGGACGACGCGGATGATCCGGCCGTGCTCGTCCATGATCCGGATGCGCACCTCGGCGAGGGTCTGCTCGGAGACGGCGAGGGTGACCACGCCGGTGATCTCGTTCCAGTCGACGGGGTGCAGCCGGGCTCGGGCCTGGGCCTGGGTGAGCGTGGTCGCCTCGGCGGGCAGGCCGAGCAGCCGAGCGGCCTCGGCGTCGACGGTGACCAGCTCGGTGGCGGTGTCCCAGTGCCACAGGCCGGTCGCGAGGGCGGTGAGGACCTCCCCCACGGCGGGCAGGGGCTCGCCAGTACGCATTGACCCACTTTATGGAGAAGCGATCGGAAAGTGCCACCGATCGTCTTGTTTTCGGTCGTGGGAAGGCGGTCTCGGGGTCCCCGGTAGGCTTGGACGGAGTTTCACGTGAAACATTGCCCCCGATCCGCGAAGGCTGGATGAACGACGATGCATCGGTACAGGTCCCACACCTGCGGCGAGCTCCGCGCCTCTGACGTCGGCACCGACGTCCGGCTGAGTGGCTGGCTGCACAATCGGCGCGACCTGGGCGGCATCCTCTTCATCGATCTGCGGGATCACTACGGCATCACGCAGCTCGTGGCGCGCCCCGGGACGGCCGCGTACGAGGCGCTCGACAAGCTCTCCAAGGAGACCGTCGTCCGCGTCGACGGCAAGGTCGTCTCCCGCGGCGCCGAGAACATCAACTCCGACCTGCCGACCGGTGAGGTCGAGGTCGAGGTCGGCGAGGTGGAGGTGCTGGGCGCGGCCGCCCCGCTCCCCTTCACGATCAACACCGAGGACGGCGTCAACGAGGAGCGGCGCCTGGAGTACCGCTTCCTGGACCTGCGCCGCGAGCGCATGCACCGCAACATCATGCTGCGCACGGCGGTCATCTCGGCCATGCGGCACAAGATGACGGCGATGGGCTTCAACGAGATGGCCACGCCGATCCTGTCCGCCACCTCCCCCGAGGGCGCCCGCGACTTCGTCGTCCCCTCCCGCCTCAACCCGGGCAAGTTCTACGCCCTCCCGCAGGCCCCGCAGCAGTTCAAGCAGCTGCTGATGATCTCCGGCTTCGACCGCTACTTCCAGATCGCGCCCTGCTTCCGCGACGAGGACGCCCGCGCCGACCGCTCGCCGGGCGAGTTCTACCAGCTCGACATCGAGATGTCCTTCGTCGAGCAGGAGGACATCTTCCAGCCGGTCGAGAAGCTGATGACCGAGCTGTTCGAGGAGTTCGGCGACGGCCGGCACGTGACCTCCCCGTTCCCGCGGATCCCGTTCCGCGAGGCGATGCTGAAGTACGGCTCCGACAAGCCGGACCTGCGCGCCAAGCTGGAGCTCGTCGACATCACCGACGTCTTCGAGGGCTCGGAGTTCAAGGCGTTCGCCGGCAAGCACGTGCGCGCGCTGCCGGTGCCGGACGTGTCGGCGCAGCCCCGCAAGTTCTTCGACCAGCTCGGCGAGTTCGCCGTCTCGCTGGGCGCCAAGGGCCTGGCCTGGGTGCGGGTGGCCGAGGACGGCTCGCTGACCGGCCCGATCGCGAAGTTCCTCACCGAGGAGAACGTCGCCGAGCTGACCAAGCGCCTGTCGCTGGCGGCCGGGCACGCGGTGTTCTTCGGCGCGGGCGAGTTCGACGAGGTCTCCAAGGTCATGGGCGCGGTGCGGGTCGAGGCCGCGCGGCGCGCCGGGCACTTCGAGGAGGGCGTCTTCCGGTTCTGCTGGATCGTCGACTTCCCGATGTACGAGAAGGACGAGGACACCGGGAAGATCGACTTCTCGCACAACCCCTTCTCGATGCCGCAGGGCGGCCTGGAGGCGCTGGAGACCCAGGACCCGCTGGACATCCTGGGCTGGCAGTACGACATCGTCTGCAACGGCGTCGAGCTGTCCTCCGGCGCGATCCGGAACCACGAGCCGGAGATCATGCTGAAGGCGTTCGAGATCGCCGGTTACGACCGGGAGACGGTCGAGGAGAAGTTCGCCGGCATGCTGCGCGCCTTCCGCTTCGGCGCCCCGCCGCACGGTGGCATCGCGCCCGGCGTCGACCGCATCGTCATGCTGCTGGCCGACGAGCCGAACATCCGCGAGACCATCGCCTTCCCGCTGAACGGCAACGCCCAGGACCTGATGATGGGCGCGCCGACGGAGCTGGAGGAGGCGCGGCTGCGGGAGCTGCACCTCCAGGTGCGCAAGCCGCAGCCGAAGTAGGCGAAGCCGCCGAAGCGGGCGGAGTGGCTGAAGCGGTCGAAGCCGCCGAGCGGGCGGAGTGGCCGAGGCCGCCGAAGCAGGCGGAGCCGCCGAAGCGGGCACAGGCGGGCAGGAAGGGCTCGGAACCGGCGTCGGTTTCGAGCCCTTTCGCGTGCGCCCCCGATTCACAGCTTCCTCCGATGTTCTCGCCGGTGGGCCGCCCCTACGGTCGCTGGTCATGACGGACACGCGAATACCCGAAGACAGAGGGCAGTTGAAGCGCCGTACGGTCCTGGCGGCCGGCGGAGCGGCCGTGACCGCGGTGGGTGTGGGCGGCGCGTTCGCCGCGGGCGCCTCCGCGCAGGAGGAGACCGCGGCGAACGCCTGCTACACGCTCACCTCGGAGCTGGTCGAGGGCCCGTACTACATCGACGCCGACAAGATCCGGCAGGACGTCACCGAGGACCAGGAGGGCATCCCGCTCACCCTCGCGCTGACGGTGATCGACGCGGAGACCTGCCGCCCGCTGCGGGACGCGGCCGTGGACATCTGGCACTGCAACGCGCTGGGGGTCTACTCCGGGTACGAGTCGAACGGCAGCGGCGGCGGGGGCGGCGGCCCCGCTCCGACGGACGCGCCCTCCGGCACCCCGACCGGCACCCCGACCGGCGAGCCGCCCTCCGGCCCGCCCGGCGGCGTGGGCGGCCACCAGGAGCCGACCGACGACGAGCGCTACCTGCGCGGCACCTGGCGCACCGACCGGCACGGCCGCGTCACCTTCCGGACCGTCTTCCCCGGCTGGTACCAGGGCCGTTGCGTGCACATCCACGTCAAGGTGCACGTGGACGGCGAGTGGACGGACGCCGGTTACGAGGGCGGCCACACCTGCCACACGGGCCAGCTGTTCTTCGACGAGGCGTCGGTGCTGCTGACGGCGGAGGAGGAGCCGTACTCCACCAACGCCGCCGCCCGCACCACCCTCGACGAGGACACCATCTACCCGGGCAACGGCCACGAGGGCGGCCTGCTGTACCTCAGGTACGACCGCCGGCACATCGCCCGGGGCGTGCACGCGCGCCTGACGCTGGGCGTCGAACCGGACGCGACGCACGACGGCCAGGACAGCCCGCCGCAGCCGACCGCCTCCGCTTCCACCTCCGCCTCCGCCTCGTAGCGCACGCCGGCCGTCCGCCCCCTCGGGCTCTGCGGCCGGATCCCGCTCCGGCTCAGCCCTCCCGCTTGGCGTCGATCTCGGCGATGAGGGCCTCGACGCGGGCCCTGATCTGGTCGCGGATGGGGCGGACGGCCTCGACGCCCTTGCCCGCCGGGTCCTCCAGCGCCCAGTCGAGGTACTTCTTGCCGGGGAAGACGGGGCAGGCGTCGCCGCAGCCCATGGTGATGACGTAGTCGGACGCCTGGACGGCCTCGGTGGTCAGGATCTTCGGCCTGGCCGCGGAGATGTCGACGCCGGCCTCCTTCATGGCCTCCACCGCGGCCGGGTTGACCTGGTCGCCGGGGACTGAACCGGCGGACCGCACCTCGATCCGGTCGCCCGCGAGGTGGTGGAGGAATCCGGCGGCCATCTGGGAGCGCCCGGCGTTGTGGACGCAGACGAACAGCACGGAGGCGAGCGGGCTGAAGGACATCGGCTCTTTCCTTCGTCGGTGGGGCGGGCGGTCGCGGATCCTCATGGATCAGCCCTGACTGGTATCAGTCTGAAGTGATGTGACAGTATCAGTACATGATGACGTCAGCCGACGCTGATCTGATCCGGGTTCTGGCCGACCCGCTCAGGCTGCGGATCGTGACCCTGCTGGCCCGCGAGACGCTGTGCACCACCCACCTGGTGGAGGAGACCGGTGCACGGCAGACCAACCTCTCCAACCATCTGAAGGTGCTGCGCGAGGCGGGTGTCGTGGAGACGGAGCCGTGCGGCCGGTACACGTACTACCGGCTGTGCCCGGACGTCATCGACCGGCTGGCCGGGCAGTTCGCCGGCCTGGCCGCGTCCGCCCGCAACGCCGCCGAGATCAAGAGGGCCTGCCCGTGAACAGCACCGGAACCACGCCACCCGGGGAGTCCTCGGTCGTCGCGAAGCTGTCGACGCTCGACCGCTTCCTCGCCGTGTGGATCCTGGCCGCCATGGCCGCCGGTCTCGGGCTGGGGCGGGCGATCCCCGGTCTGAACGACGCCCTCGCCAAGGTCGAGATCGGCGGGATCTCCCTGCCGATCGCCCTCGGCCTGCTGGTCATGATGTACCCGGTCCTGGCCAAGGTCCGCTACGACAAGCTCGACGCGGTCACCGGCGACCGCCGGCTCATGGTGCCGTCGTTGGTCGTCAACTGGCTCGTCGGCCCGGCGGTCATGTTCGCGCTGGCGTGGATCTTCCTGTCCGATCTGCCCGAGTACCGCACCGGCCTGATCATCGTCGGGCTCGCCCGCTGCATCGCCATGGTCATCATCTGGAACGACCTCGCGTGCGGGGACCGCGAGGCCGCCGCCGTCCTCGTCGCCCTCAACTCCGTCTTCCAGGTCCTCGCCTTCGGGCTGCTCGGCTGGTTCTACCTCGACCTGCTGCCCGGCTGGCTGGGCCTGGGCGGCGGCGAGCGCCTGGACATATCCATGGGGAAGATCGCGCTGAACGTCGTCATCTTCCTCGGCATCCCCCTGGTGGCAGGCTTCCTCACCCGCCGCCTCGGCGAGCGCAGGCTGGGCCGCGAGGCGTACGAGAGCAGGTTTCTGCCGAAGATCGGCCCGTGGGCGCTGTACGGGCTGCTGTTCACGATCGTGATCCTCTTCGCCCTCCAGGGGAAGACGATCACCTCCCAGCCCCTGGACGTGGCCCGCATCGCGCTGCCGCTGCTGGCCTACTTCGCGATCATGTGGTTCGGCACCTTCGCCCTGGGCAAGGCCCTCGGCCTCCCCTACGACCGCACCGCCACCCTCGCCTTCACCGCCGCCGGCAACAACTTCGAGCTGGCCATCGCGGTCGCGATCGCCACCTTCGGCGTCACCTCGGGGCAGGCCCTGTCCGGTGTGGTCGGGCCGCTGATCGAGGTCCCGGTGCTGGTGGCGCTGGTGTACGTCTCCCTGGCCTGGCGGCGTAGGTTCAGCACGGACCGGCGGTCGGGGCAGGAGCCGGGGCCGGGGCCGACGTCGGCGTCCGCGTCCGCGTCGCGGGAGAGCTGACGCCGGTCAGCTGACGCCGGTCAGCAGCCTGCCCATGGTGGCCAGCACGGACGGCTCGACGCGGTAGTACACCCAGGTGCCGCGCCGCTGCGAGGTGAGCAGTCCGGCCTCCTTCAGCTTCTTCAGGTGGTGGGACACCGTCGGCTGGGAGACGCCGACGTCGGAGATGTCGCACACGCACGCCTCGCCGCCGTCGTGCGAGGCCACCGCGGAGAACAGCCGCAGCCGCACCGGGTCGCCGAGCGCCTTGAACATCCGGGCGGCCGTCTCCGCCTCCTCCGCGGTGAACGGGCGCTCGGTGAGCGGCGGGCAACAGGGTTCCGCGGCCTCGGCGGGGGCGGGTTCCAGCAGCGGCGGCACCTCGGTGTTCGACATGCGTCTATGTTGACACACGTCGAACCAGCGGGGGAAAGGCCCTGATGTCCTGGCTCAGGTGGCTACGGCCCGGCTGGAGGCCGCCGCATCACGCGTCCGGCGTCACGTCCGGCATCGCGTCCGGCGTCACGTCCGGCACCGCGTCCGGCATCACAGGGATTCGTCACCGCCGACCTTCCCCTTGGTCTCGTCGTAACCGGCCTTGGCGGGCGCCTCGGCCGGTGCGTAGATCACGCGGATCACGCCGGTCGGGAACGTCTCGGTCGCCGTCACGCGCAGGTGGTACGGCGCGTCGCCCTCGTCGAACAGCTTGCGGCCCCTGCGTGCCGCCACCGGGTGCACCAACAGGCGCAGTTCGTCGATCAGCCCTGCGGCGAGGAGCTGCTGCACGACCGAGAGCGACCCGGGGATGAGGATGCCCCGGACGCCGGTGTCGGTCCTGAGCGCGGCGACGGCGTCGACGAGGTCGCCCTTGATCAGCTCGGAGTTGCGCCAGGTGAACTCCTGCGGCCGGCGCGAGACGACCACCTTGCGCATGTCCCCGAGCTGCTTCGCGAACGGCGCGTCCTCCCCGCCCGCGGCCTCGCGGCCGGGCCAGGCGCCGGCGAAGCTGTCGTAGGTCTCGCGGCCGATGAGCAGCACGTCGGAGGTTTCGTAGTCCTCGGTGACGGCGCGGCCCATGTTCTCGTCGAAGTACGGGAAGTGCCAGTCCGGGTCGATCTCGGCCACGCCGTCGGCCGAGATGAACAGGCTGGAGATGACCCTCGCCATTTGACGACTCCTTCGCTTGCAGTGGTGTCAGCAGGTAGACCGGCGTACCGCGCCGAACTCATCGCCCTGCGCCATGCGGCCCGTCTGCCGCGGTCGGCCACGGTGCCGGCGAGGGCCTCGGGCGGGCGGCAGGCGCCTGCCCGACGGCGGGTTTCGTCCCGTGCGTCCTTATTGTCCTCGTATGCGTTCCCGCTCGGTTTCCTGCGGCTCGCGGGTCGGTCCCCTTCCTTGATTCGATAAATGTCTATGTTGACGCTTGTCGAATCAGGTGTCATGCTGGCCGCGCAAGCCATCGACGCATGTCGAAGCAAAGGGGAAATCTCGTGGTCGTGCCCATCAACAGCGTCTCCGGTACCGACCGGCTGCCCGTCGTGGTCGTCGGAGCCGGCCCGGTCGGACTGGCCGCCGCCGCCCGTCTCCTCGAGCGCGGCATCGAGCCGCTGGTCCTGGAAGCCGGCCCGTCCGCCGCCACCGCCGTACGCGACTGGGCGCACGTACGGCTGTTCTCCCCCTGGGCCGAGGTGATCGACCCCGCGGCCGAGAAGCTCCTCGCCCCCACCGGCTGGATCCGCCCCGACGGCGCCGTGTACCCGACCGGCGGCGACTGGGTGCGGCAGTACCTGCAGCCGCTCGCCGACGTCCTGGGCGACCGGGTCCGCTACGGCGCCACGGTCACCGGCGTCGCCCGCGCCGGCCGGGACCGCGTCGTCGACTCCGGCCGCGACGAGCAGCCGTTCACCGTGCACGTCCGCACCGCGGACGGCGGCGAGGAGCGGATCACCGCCCGCGCCGTCGTCGACGCCTCCGGCACCTGGTCCACGCCCGGCCCGCTGGGCGGCGACGGCCTGCCCGCGCTCGGCGAGGCGGCGGCCGCCGACCGGATCTCCCACCGCATCCCCGACCTCGCCGACCCGGCCGTCCGCGCCCGGTACGCGGGCCGCCGCACCGCCGTCGTCGGCTCGGGCGCCTCCGCCTTCACCGCCCTGGCCCAGCTCGCCGACCTGGCCGAGCAGACGGAGGGCACGCACGCGGTGTGGATCCTGCGCCGGGGCATCGGCACGAACACCTACGGCGGCGGCGAGGCCGACCAGCTCCCCGCGCGCGGCGCGCTGGGCCTGCGGGCCAAGGCCGCCGTCGACAGCGGGCACGCGAGCGCGGTCACCGGCTTCCGCACCGCGGCCGTCGAGCGCGCCGACGGCGGCGGCCTGGTCCTGGTGTCCGAGGACGGCCGCCGCCTCGACCCCGTCGACGAGGTGATCGTCCTGACCGGCTTCCGCCCGGACCTGTCCTTCCTGAGCGAGATCCGCCTGCACCTCGACGAGCGGCTCCAGGCCCCGGCCGCGCTGGCCCCGCTCATCGACCCGAACGTGCACTCCTGCGGCACGGTCTACCCGCACGGCGTGAACGAGCTCTCCCACCCCGAACACGACGTCTACCTGGTCGGCATGAAGTCCTACGGCCGTGCCCCGACGTTCCTCGCCCTCACCGGCTACGAGCAGGTCCGCTCCGTCGCCGCCGCGATCGCCGGGGACCGGGAGGCCGCCGAGCGCGTCGAACTGGTCCTCCCGGAGACGGGGGTGTGCGGCGGCGCCGGTCTGTTCGACGAGCCGGACAGCGCCGGTCAGTCCGGCGGCGGCTGCTGCGCCGCCCCCGCCACCCTCCAGATCGGCACCGGCGCCCCGGGCACGCCTTCCGGCACCGCCTCCGGCGGCTGCTGAAACCGCCTGCCCGCCTGCCCGGCCGTTGCCTGCCCGCCTCACCGCGTTCGCACAGCAAGCGCGAGGCCGTCGCACAGCGGCCCGGCGTGTCATGGGGGAGTGACATCGCAGGCGAGGAGGACACCATGGGGTACGCGATCGCGCTCTCGGCGCTGCTGGTCGTCGGGGCGGCGGGCCTCGTCGTCGCCGCACGGTGCCGCCCGTTCAGCAGGCCAGGGGGCGCATACGACCCCTCCGACCCCTCCGACCCGTCCGACCTGGCCGGGCACTGCGGGCATTCCGGGCATTCCCGGCACTCCGGGTTGTCCGGCCTGGACGCCGAAGCGGAGGCCAACCGCTGGCTGATCCGGCTCGGCGGCAGCCTGGTCCCGCCGGACGCGCGGACCTGGGCGGGCGCGGACGAGACGGCGGGCCAGGCGCTGACCCGGGCCGCGCAGTGCCACCGGACGGCCCGGGACCGGCTCGCCGCCGCCGGCACGACGGCGGAGTACGACGAGGTGACGCGGACGGCCCGCGAGGGACTCCGGCACCTGAGCGCGGCCCGCACGGCGCTGGGGCTCACGCCGGACCCCGACCGGCCGTCCGGCGTTCAGTCCTCCGGCGTTCAGTCCTCCGGCGGCCGGTCCTCCGGCGGCCGGTCCCCCGGTGGTCGGTCTCCCGGCGTTCAGTCCTCCGGCTCGTCCGGGGACGCGCCGTCCTCCAGCAGCCGCTCGGCGATGTCCGTGGACCACGCCAGTGCCCAGCCGCGCAGCTCCGTGATCTCCACCTCGGCCAGGCCGTACGCGGTGAACGCCGAGTCCGGGTAGTAGTCCCCGCCCTCCAGGCGGGCCCGCAGGGTGGGCAGGTCGAAGTCGTCCCGGGCGTGGCGGCGGCCCAGTTCCTCCAGGCCGGGGTGGGTGAAGCGGGCGGCGGCCGCCCTCGCGTCGATCAGGTCGACGGCCAGCCCCCGGTCGTACAGGGCCCGGATCTTGGTGCCGACCGCGTCCTCCAGGCAGAGCGCCGGGCCGTACGCCGTCAGGACGGGCGGGCTCCAGAAGGTCTCCTTGTGCAGGGCGAGCGCCAGCGGTGAGGCGGGGCCGCCGGCCCGCGGGTCCGTCACCGACAGGCGGGCGGAGAGGGGATCGGTGTCCTGGACGGTCACCTCGCGGCCCCGGGCGGACAGCGCCTCGGCGAGCGCGCCCGCGATGCGGTCCATCGGCTCGGTGCTCTCCGTCGCCAGGTCGACGTTCGCGTGCGGGCGCTGGAGCAGTCCGTGCGCCTGGAGGGAGTAGCCGCCGGCCAGGGCCAGCGGGGCGGGCACGTGCGGCACGCCCGGCGCGTGTGGCATGTCCGGCACGTTCACGGCGAAGACGTCGGCGAGGAGACGCAGGTGAGGTTCGGTCAGGTTCGGCAGGTTCGGCAGGTTCGGCAGGTTCGGCAGGTTCACTCGGCGGCCTGAGGGGGCGGGGACTGGGGCGGGGACGGCACGGAAGGTGGAGCCTAGCGGGCGGTGCGGGGCGGCCGGGGACGACATTCCCGAACGGCCGCCGGGGACGTCACCCGAAGCCCCTCGGCGAGCGTCCGGAAGAACTTCCCAGCGCACGGCAACCCCCTTCTCCCGGCGACCACTGACGGGTCGTAAGCCCCTTCACCGGAGCTTCACCACCCAGCACGTGAAGTACGAGCACGTGAGCGAACTCGAAGAAGATCAAGACGACGGTGAACTGGACGCCGACGCTCACGGCGGGCCTGGAGACGTCGGCGAAGAACCTCGCGACGCAGCTGCCGACGACGACCGGCGCCGGGGTCCTGCACTAGTTCGCGGATCATCCGACGGGGCGCCGGTCGGTGGTGACCTGGCGGCGCGGACCGAGTCCGCGGCGTGATCCGCTTGGCGGCCACTTGGAGCGCACTTACGACACCGACCTGGCGGAAGCGGTGCCGGGACGGACCGGTGCACGGCGGTTCGGCCGTACGCGACAGCCGCCGCTTCCAGCCGCCGCGGGGAAAGAAGTCGGCTCAAAGTCGTTGTCAAGTGGCCGGGACCATCCTGTATGCCGTCGACGCGGTATCGACCCGTGCAGCCCGCACGGGTCCGGCAACCAGGTGAACCATACGCAAGTGAATGCTCGGTGCGGTGCGGTGCGGTGACCGCTCCGCGGTCGACGGGGACCGCTCCCGGTGGTCCCGGTCCGGCGTCCTCTCTCAACGAAGCTGATGCCGAGGGGAGCCGATACCGCCAGGAGTGGCCGGACGGGTCGTCAGCGCTCAGGCGCGGTGCTGCCGACGGGTGCCCGCGTCCCCTGGCGCGCGGCAGCGCGAAGGCGACGAAGGTGTCCAGCGCGGCGGCGTCGCGGCGGCTCGCTCGCCGTCTGCTTCGCCCCCGTGGGGGTTCGGCACCGACACCACGCTTGAAGCCCACGCGCGCTCAGGGCCGGCCTCCACGCCGCCCACCGGCGCTCGCAAGGCCGGTGCGCCAGCCGGCGCCGATGACATCCGTACACACGCACAGCCCGACATCCAAGAAGGACGGGAAACATGAGATTCCGTAGAACGGCCACCCTCGCGGCGGCCGCGACGGTCGCCGCCACCGGCCTGATCGCCACCGCGTCCACCGCGTCGGCCGCCGACCGGCGCATCAACCATCCGACTGTCACGGTGGCCCCCGGCGAGACCAGCACGATCAGCGCGAGTTGCCCGTCCGATGCCCCCTACATCGTGAGGACCGGATTCGGCTATGGGGTCAGCGGATGGCTGAACGACGACCTGAAGATCTATCGGGGCACCAGCGGGGGCAGCGATCGCTGGGCCCTGACGGTGACGAACACGAGTTCCGTCGATTCGGGGACGGTCACGATGACGTACACCTGTTCGACGACGCCGACGACGTACAACAAGTCGAACAATGCCAATGTGAGGTCGGGCGAGCCGCCGCTCAGGGTCCCGATGAACTGCCCTTCGGGCTATCCCCTTTTCGACACGGGGACAAGCAAGCAGGGGACCGCCGAGGCGAAGTCCTACGCGGTGGCCGCGCTCCAGACCGACTCGAACTCCACCCTGGTGACGCCGACGGGCTATCCGAACACCGTGTACCTGACGTTCACCAGCAGCTACCCGGCGACCACCAACCCGCCGAAGTACGAGTGGATCGCCCTGTCGTGGGTGTGCGCACGGTAGGACGGCCCGTCCCCGGGTAGCCGGGTGGCCGGTCTCCGGGGCAGCGGTGACTCCGGCACCCCTATGAGCGCGCGCTGGCCAGGGCCGCCCGGAGGTCGTCACGCGAGGTGGCGGCGAGCCGGTCTCGGACGGACCGCAGCGTCACCTGCACCGTCTGCGGGGTGAGGAACAGCGCCTGGGCGATGTCGCGTTCGTCGGCCCCGTCCGCGAACATGGCCGCGAGCCGCCGTTCCGTCGAGGTCAGGGTCACCACGCCCGCCGGCTCCGCCGGGGCGGCGACACCGGCGCGAGCCAGATCGGCGGCGATCGACCGGCACAGCCCGGCGGCGTCACAGCGACGGGCCGTGTCGTACGCCTGGCTCAGCAGGGGCACGGCCTCGGGAGCCGGGGCTATCCGGGCGAGCGCGTACAGAGCGCGGGCGTGTTCCAGCCGCGCCGGTGTCCCGGCGAGCACGGCCACCGCCTCCCGCAGTTCGCCGGAGCCTTCGGCACCGCGCAGTTCGCCGAGCAGACGCAGTGTCCTTCCGACGAAGGTCGGCGCGCCCCACCTTCGGGCGAAGACGAGTTCGTCCTCGACCAGCGCGATCGCCTCGGCATGCCGGCCGAGGCCGGCCAGCGCCCGGCCCTTGAGACCGCGCCAGGGCCACCAGGCCGGGTTGTCGGATCGCGGCTCCATGGACCGGCTCTGCTCGACACTGACCAGGGCCTCCTCGTACCGCTTCTCGGCGATGAGCAGCGCGGCGCGTGCGTCGGCCAGCAGACGGGAGCCGTCGCCGACCCCGCGGATACCGGCATGCTGGTCGAGGCAGGACCGGGCACGGTCGGTCTCGCCGAGGTCGAGCAGGACACCGACCATGAACGAGAGGATGTACGCCGAGGCGACGTCGCCACCCCATCTGCTCTGTTGTTCCAGCGCGGTGGTGAGCGACTGGTGGGCCTCGCGAAGGGCTCCGTGGATCCACTCCCCACGACCGCGCCAGAGGTTGACCGCGAGTGCCGCGAAGAGCGATCCCCGCCGGTGCGCGTGAGCGAGCGCGTCCGCCCAGAAGACGCTCGGGTCGTCGTCGGACAGGAACAGCACGTTCCCGGCGTTGATGCCCATCAGGTCGATGTCGGCCTCCAGCAGCACACCGTCGGCCAGGGCGAACCGCGCCAGACCGATCGCGCGGTCCCGGTCGACGCCGTCCATCAGGGTCTCCCAGGCCAGTGCGGCGGCCAGCATCCGTGCCCCCGCTCCGTCGCCGACCACCCTCGGCTCGTCCCCGCGCCGCCACATCGTGGCATCGAGGCCGTGCATATGGCCGCTGAGGTGTTCCATGGCGAGCAGAGCCTGCCGTGGCTCGGTCAGGTCCGCGGGCAGTTCCGCGGCGGCCCGGCGGGCGAATCCGGTCGCTTCCCCTCTTCTTCCGGCGAAGACCAGCGCGCGAGCGAGCGTCTGTGCCGCGTTCGCACGCCGTGCCGGCTCCGGCAAGGTGTCGTAGGCCTCACGCAGGTGCTCGATCGCTGCGGGGCCGATCGTCAGTGCCTCCATCCGCCCGAGTTCCAGGAGGACTTCTGGTCTCTCGGCCGGATCGGCCGGCTCCGCCAGTGCCCTGGCCAGGTAGGTCACGGCGGCGTCGGCCGCTCCACGGGCGGCCACCGTGGCCGCGGCGGTCCGCAGGATCCGCACCGCCCACGGGTCGGCGCGGTGCGGCACCTGAAGCAGGTGTGCCGCGACCTGCTCGGCCGGGGCTCCGGCCTCGTGCAGTACCCGGGCGGCGCGCTCGTGGTGCAACTGCCGCTCCCCGGGCGGGAGATCCCGGTATACGGCGTCGGCCACCAGCGGGTGGACGAAGCCCAGCGGGTATTCGTCACGGAGTACCTCGGCGCGCGCCAGCGCGGCGATCGCGGCCACCGCCTCGCTCTCCGGCAGGCCCGCCAGCGCGGTGACGGTCGTCAGCGCGGCCCCGCCGCCCAGCACCGCGACCGCCCGCGCGATCGACGTGCTCGCCCGCGGCAGCCGGGCCAACCGCATGAGGACCATGCTCGACACGGCCCGCGAGCCGATCGCGGTCACCCTCTCGGCGTACGACGCGTCGGGAGGCACCCCCTCGGACTGCAGCGCACGGAGCAGTTGGCGCAGCAGCAGGGGGTTCCCGGAGGTGGTGCGGTGACAGGCGGCCACGAAGACGTCCTGGGCGAGGTCGCCGAGGCGGTGGCGCACCAGTTCGCCCGTTCCCTCGGCGGTCAACGGCGGAGGGCTGATCACCACCGTCACCGGGTCGTGCGCGAGTTCCGCCTGCAGCTCCGTGTCGTCGTGCGGCTCACCGGTGCGCAGGGTCGCGACGACGAGAACCGGCAGTCCCTGGACCCGGCCCACCAGGTAGGCCAGGAAGCGCAGCGAACCGCGGTCACACCACTGCAGGTCGTCGACGGCCAGCATGATCGGGTGCTCGGCCGACAGGTTGACCGTGAGCCAGTAGAGCCCGTGCAGCGCCGCCAGCGAGCTGTCGGCCTGCGTCTGCACCTTGGCCACGTCGAAGACGGAACTCGCCGACACCGCTGCTCCGGACAGCGCCCGCTCGCGACGGGCCGGGTCGGCCACGATCGGTTCGAAGAGCTGCCGCACTACACCGAATCCGTATGCCTTCTCCAACTGGCTGCCCCGTGCGGTCATGGTCAGAGCGCCCCGCTCCGCGGCCATCCGGCGTGCTTCGGCCAGCAGCCGGGTCTTGCCGATCCCGGCGGGGCCCTCCACCAGCACCAGGCGGGCCTGCCCGTCCATCGCCTCGTCGAGGCATCTCTGCAGCTCGGCGACCTCGCCGGCCCGCTCCACCAGGATGTCGTCGGCCGGTGGCGCCCACCGGGGCACCGGTGTCGGGGCGGGTTCGGGGTCGGTGTGCTCGGCCGGGCGCGCAGCCCGCGGTGAGGAAGCGGCGTCGGCACGCGACGGCCCCTGCAACGCGGGGGACTGCGCCAGCACGTCGGCCTCCAGACGACGCAGGGCCGGGCCGGGATCCACTCCCAACTCCTCGGCCAGCACAGCCCTGGCGCGCCGCAGCGCGGCCAGCGCCTCGCCCTGCCGGTGCGCGCGGTACAGGGCCAGCGCGAGCAGCCGCCAGCGCTCCTCGCGCAGCGGCTCCTCACCGACGAGTTTCTCGATCTCCGGAATGAGTACGGCGCTTTCACCGCGGTCCAGCCTGGCTTCGAGCAGACGTTCCCGGGCGACCGCCCGCAACGCGGTGAGGCGGCCGGCCTCCGCCTCGACCCACGGTTCCCCGGCGTATTCGGCGAAGGCGGGGCCCCGCCACAGCGCCAGCGCCTCCGACAGGACGCGCACCCTGCCGACCGGCTCTTCCACGGTGGCGGCCTGCTGGACCAGCTCCTCGAAACGCCAGGCGTCGACCGCGTCCCGGTCGACCCGCAGCGCGTAGCCCGGCTCCTCCCTGACCAGGACGGTGCCGCGGGCTCGGGCTATCCGGCCGGGCTCCAGCTGCCGCCGCAGATGCGAGACATAGGTGTGGAGCACGCCGACCGGATTCCGGATCGCCTGCGAACCCCACAGGGCGTCGACCAGGCGGTCGGCGGGGACCACCTCCCCGTGCGCCACCAGCAGCAGGGCGAGCACCGCACGCTGCCGTCGCCCGCCCAGGCCAAGAGCGTTCGCGCCGATTCTGGCGGTCAGCTCACCCAGTACCGCGATCGACAGTCCATCGCCGGTCCGGCCGTCCGCTCCGCCGACGCCGTCGGCCTCATCCACATGGCGCACGAGACCGCACCTTCCTGCATAACACTTGCCCGCGGCGCCGTATGGCGTGAACGTACCGCACACGGCCTGTGCCGCCGCTCGCCCGTGATTGTGCCGTTTGGATCGGCTAGCGTCCAGCTAGTGCCGTATCGGAAACGGTTGCCCTGTCGCGATGTGACGCGACGTCTCGGCGCTACGCCGGGCGGCGGAACGGGAACTTGTACGCAAGATCGACAGCGATGAGGGCAGACGGCTGCTCCGCCGCCATGTCATCTGTTGAAACCGTCACGCTGACGATCAGCGGTTACGAGCCGTGGTCGACCGGGCGGACGTCGCCTGATGCGGCACTACTGCGACGAACCGGGAGGAACCTGGCGGCCGGTGTCCGGGTGCCCGGCGCGCAGGCGGGCGGTGAGGAAGCGGGCGGCGCCGTCGAGTGCGGCGTCCGCCTCGTCGAGGCGGCCGTAGTGGTACTGGAAGACGTGCGGGAGGCCGGGCCCGACCTCCAGCGTGACAGCCCAGGGGGAGAAGCACCAAGTGCGGGTCCTCCGGTCCCGAACGGAAGCCGGCCCGCCTCAGGTCACGCTTCGGCCCGGTCCGCGGCGGTCTCCGCGCCCTCGGCGAAGAGGTTGTCGATGCTCTCCACGTAGGGTGTCCGGTCCAACCAGCGGTTGAGCAGGTCGAGGTCGGTGCAGCCGGCGATGCGGTCCCGGGCTTTCTCGGGGACGGAGACACCCCGGGCTTCGAGGAAGCGAAGGACGGCCTTGGCCGTGCCTTTGACCTCACCTTTGGCTTCGCCCCGCCGCTGCACAGCTACTGCCAACACGGAGACAAGGAGAACGCCTCATGACCCCGCCCGTACTGGTGGACCTTCTGCCGGGCCCCCCGACCTCGGCGCGCCGCGCGGCGCCGCCCGTCGCCGCCCTCTCGGTGACTGCCGTCCTGGACCTGGACGACATCGTGGAGAGCGCGGAGTGCTCCTGCGACGCCGGCGACGACAACCCCCACTGACTGACAAGACCGGTCGGTTCCGCTCAGGTCCCGGCGCGTCCGCGTCGGGACCTGAGCCCTGCCCGGCCGACCGCTAGGGTGCCGCTCATGTTCTTCCGCTGGGACTGGCTGAGGCCGGTACTGACCGCGCCGATCGTGCCGACTCTTGGCCCGGTCCACCCCCACGCGCTCACCGTCGACCTCTTCGAGGACACCCTGCGAGCGGCCGTCACTGACCGGCCTTTCCTCCACTATGACAAGGACCGGCGCTGGAGTGGCGAGAAGGACGAGACGGTGCTCGGCGGCGATGTGGTCCACGAGCCCGACCACACCCTCATCCCCACCCTGGCCCGGCGTGGACGCGGCACCGTCAAGGTTTTCTCCTACGGGCACCGTGGCGACGTCGTGGATCAAGCCGGCGAGCTGGCGGTGAAGCTCGCCGCCGTGCACGATGCGATGAAGGCCCGGGTTGTGCGCCCGCTCGGTCCCGAGACCGGCTTCCCGCGCGGCACCCGCATTCAGCTGAAGGACTTCACCACCTGCCCGTGCCCCGACCCCGGCGGCCCGGTCCGCCCCGTGACCGACTGGCCGGCGGCCGTGCAGGAGACCTTCGGGCCGTTCGCCACGGCCATGGCTGCTGATGGCCTGGCCTTCCTCCACACCCAGATGCAGGCCGGCCGGTGCGGCCCGGTCCTCGCCGCGGCCATCGAGGACCGCATCGTGGGCGCGATCGGTCCCATGGAAGTACGCCCCGACGCGATCGGATGCCCCCAGCTCATGCCCCAGTACTTCGCCGTCCTGCCCGAGGTACGAGGGCAGGGCCTGGGCCGCGTCCTGTGGCGGGCCGCGATGCACTGGGGCCAGTCCCACGGCGCCGTCTACCAACTCCTCCAGACCGAGGTCGGCGGTCCATCCGACAGGCTGTGCCAGGCCGAAGGACTGACTTCCCTCGGCTTCGTCCACACCACACCGGCGTAGCCGCTTCAGCACCTCTGTTGGCCATGCATCCCGAATTCTGAGTGAGCCTGCGCCTGGCAGACTCTGCCAGGCGCAGGCGAGAGTGAGGCACTCATCCCCGACATGATCAAAGTGGAACCGTGGGCGGGCTGATCGTCACCTTCCGTAAGTGGGAGACACGCTACTTCCCCGCCAAGGAGCCGGTCTCGGCCGACGAGCCGATCCGCGGTTTCGACGAGTCGGAGGACCGCCTGCTCGTCGGCCATCCGCGAATGCGCCGCATCCTGGTACGCGTACGCCCCGGTTGGCCGTTGCACCGCTACTACCTGCACTGGAGCGATGGAACCGACCTGGTCGCACTCGACAGACGAGTGGCTTCCGGGGTGGCGACCGAAGCCGATTTTACCGGGGCCGTCGTCGGAGAGCCTCTGAACATCACGCACCCGGCCTGCGGCGCCGAGCTCCGGGTGGTCGCCCTCGACGTGGTTCTCCCTCTCTTTACCGACAGTGTCGAGCGCTTCCGCGTCCACGCGTATCGAACAGGCTGTCCTGTCTGTGGTGACCGGCTCGGCGGCAAGGTGCTGGAGTTCATTGCGCCCGCGCCACCACCGGCCTGACGGCTGATGCCTGAATTCCGATAGCCGGACGGGCGGGTGGCCGGGTCCACGGGCCCGGTTTCCGCATCAATCTCCCGGTGATCAGGCCGCCTGGGACGTAAAGCTCACCGAGAGATCGCTGTTGGGGGCGATGTCCAGATGCAGGGTGGAGCCGAGAGCCATGGCCAGACGTTCGAGGATAGGGATCGTGGGGGTGGAACCCCCATGTTCTAGGCACGAGATGGCGGCCTGGCTCATGTCGGCTCGCGCGGCGAGCTGGGTTCGGGTAATGCCCAGGGCGGTACGGCGATCGCGGAGGGCCTTGCCGAACAGATGGGCACGGCGGGCCTCCTGGTACCCCTCCTGCGCCCGGTCGACATCGGTGATGTCCCAACGGGTGTGACTCATGGTGTGGCCTCCGGGAAACGGTCGTGGACGGTGTGGGCGGGGGAGGGTGTCGGGCTTCGCGCTTCCGTGGCGAGCATCTCGTACAGGCGCTCCGGGGCGACGACGGCGACAGCGGCACGCAAGGCATCAGCGGCCTCTTCGGGACGGCAGATCAGCTCATGTCCCTGACCGGTGTACTCGCGTGTCGCGGCGAGGAATGCCGCCGTGTGCTCGGCTTCGATCTCCGCGTCGTCGCGTTCCTCTGTGCCCATCTCGATGAGGAGACGTGCCGCCCTCTCGGCAGCCGCCGGATTGTCCCTCAGGAGCGCGCGTCTGCGCTCCCGCCAGCTCTCGCCGTTCATCGCGCTACCTCCGGAAGTCGGCCCGCGTATCGGGCCGGCCTCGCTGCCATCGCCTGGGCCTACTTGTCCGCGAAGACGTCTTCGGCCGTCGGGGCCGTGACGGCACGCCGTAGTCAGTCGCGCAGGATTTCGGGGTCGCCACAGTCGGTGATGCGTTCCCGGGCCGCTTCAGGGACGTCGATGCCGCGAACTTCCAGGATGTCCTCGGCGTCGCGTCGCGTTTCGCCCTCAGCTCGGTCCTCGTCGCGGATTCCTCGGAGAGGGGTGACTTGTAAAAGGAGAGGTCCACGGCCACCGGTTTCCTCCACAGTCGTGCGGCTGGGTGCTTGCCCAGGCTTTGTGCGATGAGTTCGATGATCGGGTTGGCGATGCTCTGCGGTGTGTCCCGTAGAGCGGTCGTCATGGACTTGAGCGTGAGGGCGGCTGGCGAGCCGATTCACGGCGGGCCGCCGGGTCTGGGCGGCTCGTCAGGTGGTCGCGGGCACCGGTTCCCGGCGTTCGAGGCAGTCGCGGCAGTGGTGTGGGTCGGGGCCTCGGTAGCCGCGGTCGCAGGAGTCGCAGTTGCGGAGCGGGTACCGGACGGGCGGGGGCGGTTCGGGGATGCGGAGCGGCGGCAGCGGTGGGAGTTGGGCGGTCAGGCGGTGGGCCAGGAAGGCGGCCGGGCGGCGCAGGGGTTCCGCCGGCAGGTCGTCGGTCAGGGCGTGGCGTACGGCGGTGGGGGTGAGGTCCCGCTCCAGCCAGGCGACGACGCCGGGCGCGAGGTGTTCGGCGTCGGTGGCGGAGAGCAGCAGGCGGGGGTCCTTGCGGCGCAGGCCGGCGAGGATCTCGGTGGCCGTCTGGAGAAGGGCGGGGGAGCTGTACGCGGGCTTCGGCACGGCGGGGAGGGCGCGGCGGCGTGGGGGTTCCTGCTGCGGGGCGGTGGCCGCGCGGCGGGCCGGGGGTTTCGGCGGTGCCGCCTCGGACGCGTCATGGTCGGGGTCGTGGTGGCGGCCGGGCTGGTTGCAGGAGACGGTGCGGGTGACGATCCGGCCGGTCGGGGTGCGTTCGCGGGTACGGCGCAGGTAGCCGTGGTCCTCCAGCTCGCTCAGGGCGTCGGCGATCCGGGTCCGGCCCTCGGGGAAGCGGTCGGCGAGGGTCTTGATGTCGACGGGGGTGCCGGCGGGTACCGACTGGATGTACACCGCCAGTCCGATGGCGAGCGCCGACAGTTCGGGGTGCTGGGCGAGGTGGTTGCCGATCACCGTGAAGCGGGTGGCGTGGCGGGTGTTGTCGTGGATGACGCCGCCGGGGTGCGCGTTCGCATGCGTGCGCCGAGTCCGCCGGAGCGGGTGGTTTTCGCCGCCGTTACGGGACTGGGCGCGCGGGGGCGCGCTAGTGTTTTGGGTATCCATCGGGAAGGTTCCGTCTTCCTTGGTGGTCAGGCCCTCGCACTGGGATGCCAGTCCCGGCGAGGGCCGTTGCATGTCTGGGGGTTGTTTCGTGCCGCTTGGTGGAGCGTAAGGCAGACAACCGGGGACGAATCCAGCTCAGTTGGTGATGTTCACTCGGGGGAGTGAGCGTGCGCCGTGGGCGGGAGGGGTGGGGCTCGGCGCGGTTCTTTTCCTCTCGTGGTCCTTGGGAAAGACCGCCTGCGGCACCGGAGCACACGCGGTCGGGTTCCGGTGCGGGTGCCGTCATCGCGGGTGGATTTTCCCTGTTCACGCGACCGGGTACGGTCGTACGTGCTTACCGTGAGCAGTGATGGCGCCGATACGTGGAGTGACTTGGTCTGCGGGTAGCGGCGTCGCGGCACGGCGGTACGACGGAGGGTGCGGGATGTCGGTCGACGGAGAGGTGCGGCAGCTCACGGACGAGGCGGAGGAGCCGGGGTGGGAGGTCGATCCGGACGACGAGTGGGGAGTGGCCGTATTAGCCACTGTCGGGCGGCAGTTGCGGCTGCGGCGGGAGGCCGTGGGCATGCGTGCCGCCGACTTCGCGGCGGCGGTCGGGTACGGAGAGGACCTGGTCTACAAGGTCGAGAGCGGGAAGAGGATTCCCCGGCAGGAGTACTTGCGCGAAGCCGACGAGGTACTGGGCGCGGGCGGACTCATCGCGGCGGCCTGGGAGGACGTGAAGAAGGTCAGGTATCCGAAACGGGTTCGGGAGCTGGGGAAGCTGGAGGCCCAGGCGGTTGAGCTGGCGCTGTACAGCAACCACAACATTCACGGCCTGTTGCAGACCGAGGAGCATATGCGGGCGCTCTTCGACGCGTGGCTTCCCAGCTACTCGGACGAGGAGACGGAACGTATGGTGGCCGCTCGGATGGCCCGCCGTTCGATCTTCGAACGGTCACCGGCACCGACTCTCAGCTTTGTCCAGGAAGAGGTGACTCTGCGCCGCCCGGTCGGGGGAAGAATGGTCTGGCGGCGGCAACTCGAACGTCTCCTGGAACTCGGACACTTGCGGAACGTCTCCATCCAGGTGATGCCGACCGAATGCGAGGATCACTTCGGCACGGGCGGGTTGATCGAGGTGCTCAAGTTTCCGGACGGCACGGCGGTCGGGCGCTCTGACGGCGCGTTCAGCGGCCGCCCGGTGTCCGAGCTGAAGCAGCTCAGGATCCTCGAACTGCGCTATGGCATGATCCGGGCGCAGGCTCTCACGCCCCGAGAGTCACGGGCCTTCATCGAGCAGATGCTTGGAGAGACATGATGGGCACCTCCACTCGGCGCGACGCTTCCGGACTGATCTGGTTCAAGAGCAGCTACAGCAGCAGTGGCGACGGCAACGACTGCGTCGAGCTTGCCGTCACCCCCGGCACCGTGCACGTCCGCGACTCCAAGAACATAGGCGGCGCGCAACTCGCGCTCACCCGCGACGCGTGGGCGGAGTTCGTGGCCTACACCTCGGCAAGCTGAACGGCCCGGGGGCAGCTCGCCCCCGGGCCGCTCGGCGTACGTGACAGCCCTACTCGTTGCTCGCCAGGTCGGGGGTCACCAGTTCCTCCGACGTGCTCGCTGTGACGGCGCGGTCCAGGTAGCGGGTGAGAGCATCCGGGTCCGGACACATGGAGAGGTAGCGGTAGATCTCCTTGCGTACGTTGATGTCACGCACTTCCAGAACCCGCAGGACCGCCCCGCCCCACGCCGCGGTGTATCCGGCGGCGTAGCCCCGGACCCAGTCCTCGTCCTCGTGATCCTCGTTGGTCCGCTTGTCCAGACCCGCCCGGATGCGGGCCATGTCCTGGAGGGAGACGGAGCCTTTTTGTCTCAGGTCCTCCAACCCGACACGGAAGTCGGCGAGTACGAGTTCGGGCGGTACGCCCAGGCCCAGGGCCAGGGAGTTCATCCGGAGCAGGTCGAACAGCTCCGGTGATGCGTGCAGATCGTCGATCACGTTCGCGCCTCAGGTCCCGTTTCGGCCCGGTGCGCGGTGTTCTCCGCGACCTCTGCGAAGAGCTCGTCGACGCTCTGCACGTGGGGCGTCCGGTCCAGCCAGCGGTTGAGGAGGTCGAGGTCGGTGCAGTCGGCGATGCGGTCCCGGGCCGCCTTGGGGACGCAGATGCCCCGGGCTTCGAGGAAGCGAAGGATGGCGTTGGCTTCGCCCTTGGCCTCGCCTCTGGCCTCGCCTCTCGCCTCGCCCTCGGCCTGGCCTTCCAGGTAGGTCTCCTCCAGAAGGGTGCCCCGGCCGGGGAAGAAGTTGGTGAAACTCATCAGCTTTCTCCATGTCTCTCGGGCCGGAGTGTCTCCCAGGCCGATCTCCAGTAGGCCGCTGAAGTACAGGGCGGTCTGCGGGTCTGCCTCCTGCAGGGCGCCGAGCAGGGCCTCCAGTATGGCTCTGGACTCCGGATTCTTGCTATGCGTGATGGCGGAGAACGTCGCCATCGCCAGGTTCCGCGCGGCCGTCCGCCGGTCGGTGATCACCGGTACGTTGTCCGGGCTCAGGACCAGGGGATGGGTGCAGTGGGTGGTCCAGCCTCCCACCTCGCAGGTGAACGGTCCGGTCGCCCACCGCGCCGTACGCACGTCGGTGCAGGTGATGAGCAGCAGCACCGGAAGGCTGAACTTCTCGTGCAGATACGCCACGCAATACGACCAGCTCGTCGCCTTACGGTTGTCGCGCTTGCCCTGCGTTTCGATGGCGAGCAGGAAGGCGTCCCCGTCGGAAGGTTCGACGCGCAGGACCGTGTCCACGCGTCTTTCCAGAGGCTGGATCTCCGTCACGTCGGCGCTGAGGACCGACACCGAGGCCTTCGCGGACATCGGGACCCCGAGGAGGTCGAAGACGGGGGTGAGGAGTTCCGGTCTGTCCTGGAAGATCCGGTGAGACGCCTCGTGGGTGGATGTGACCATGCAGTCACCGTAGGTGGATCAAGAGGCGGGGCGAACCCGCGGTGGGAATGGTTCACTCGTTCGGGGAAGGCGGAAACGTTCACCCTTCCTCGGCCGGTTCCTGGGAACGCGCAGCGGCCCGGAAACGGGTGGTTTCCGGGCCGCTGTTGCTGTGCGGGGAGGTCGTGCCTGGCTGCTGTTACTGGTCCTCGCCGCCGAAGCGCTCCTTGTACGTCTCCAGGTCCTCGTCCGTCAGCTTGGCGAACAGGACCGGCGGGACGGTGAAGGCGGTGCCGGCCGGGACGGAGGTGAGGGCCTTCGCCTCCTCACGGGTGACCCAGCTCGCGGTGTCGTCCGCCAGGGAGAACACCTCGCGCATCGCCTTCGACGTCGTCGGGATGATGGGCTCGGAGACCACCGAGTAGAGGTGGATGAGGTTCATCGCCGTACGGAGGGTGAGGGCGGCGCCCTCCTTGTTCGTCTTGATCTCCAGCCAGGGGGCCTTCTCCTCGAGGTAGGAGTTGCCCGCGGACCACAGGGCGCGCAGCGCGGCGGCCGCCTTGCGGAACTGGAGCGCCTCCAGCTGCTCCTCGTACTCGGCGAGGAGGCGTGCGATCTCCGTGCCGAGCTTCGCCTCGGCCTCGCCCGGCTCGCCGCCCGCCGGGACCTCCTCGCCGAAGCGCTTCTTGGAGAAGGACAGCACGCGGTTGACGAAGTTGCCGAGCGTGTCGGCCAGGTCCTTGTTCACCGTGGCGGTGAAGTGCTCCCAGGTGAAGGAGGAGTCGTCCGACTCGGGGGCGTTGGCGATCAGGAAGTAGCGCCAGTAGTCGGCGGGCAGGATGTCCAGCGCCTGGTCGGTGAAGACGCCCCGCTTCTGCGACGTGGAGAACTTGCCGCCGTAGTACGTCAGCCAGTTGAACGCCTTGACGTAGTCGACCTTCTTCCACGGCTCGCGCACCCCGAGCTCCGTGGCCGGGAACATCACCGTGTGGAAGGGGACGTTGTCCTTCGCCATGAACTCGGTGTAGCGGACCTCGGTGTCGACGTCGTACCACCAGGACCGGTAGTCGCGGTTCTCCGGGTCCTGGTCGGCCCACTCCTTCGTCGCGCCGATGTACTCGATCGGGGCGTCGAACCAGACGTAGAAGACCTTGCCCTCGGCCGCCAGCTCCGGCCAGGTGTCGGCCGGCACCGGCACGCCCCAGTCCAGGTCGCGGGTGATCGCGCGGTCGTGCAGGCCCTCGTTCAGCCACTTGCGGGCGATGGAGGCGGCGAGCTGCGGCCACTCCTCCTCGTGCGCGGCCACCCACTCCTCGACCTCGTGCTGGAGCTTGGACTGCAGCAGGAAGAGGTGCTTGGTCTCGCGGACCTCCAGGTCCGTGGAGCCGGAGATCGCGGAACGCGGGTTGATCAGGTCCGTCGGGTCCAGGACGCGCGTGCAGTTCTCGCACTGGTCGCCGCGGGCCTTGTCGTAGCCGCAGTGCGGGCAGGTGCCCTCCACGTAGCGGTCGGGGAGGAAACGGCCGTCGGCGGGCGAGTAGACCTGGCGGATCGCCCGCTCCTCGATGAAGCCGTTCTCGTTCAGGCGGCGGGCGAAGTGCTGGGTGATCTCGACGTTCTCGGGGCTGGAGCTGCGGCCGAAGTAGTCGAACGCCAGCGCGAAGCCGTCGTAGACCGCCTTCTGCGCGTCGTGCGCCTGTGCGCAGAACTCGTCGACCGGCAGGCCCTGCTCCTTCGCCGCCAGCTCCGCCGGGGTGCCGTGTTCGTCCGTCGCGCAGATGTACAGCACGTCGTGGCCGCGCTGGCGCAGGTAGCGGGAGTAAACGTCCGCCGGGAGCATGGACCCCACCATGTTGCCCAGGTGCTTGATCCCGTTGATGTACGGAAGGGCGCTGGTGATGAGGTGTCGAGCCATCGGGGGCTGCTCCCAGGTCGGGGGTTTCACGAACCTTGAAATCGTAGCCGACATGGGTGGGCCACCCGCTTCCCGTTTTGCAGGGTGGGAAGGGGCGGCCCGTGGTGGTCCGGGGGGTCCCGGTGGGGGCTGGTGAGGGCCCGGGGGGTTTCGCGCGGTGGCTACGGGCGCCAGGCCGCGAGGACTCCCTCGTAGAGCTCGGCGTCCGTGAGCTCGCGCGGGGCCGGGCCCGCGTGGAAGAAGGACGCGTTGTCGGTCTTCAGCTTGCGGAGGTAGTCGAACGCCTTGTTGTCGTGCTCGCCGAACGCGACGAAGGAGAAGAACACGGTGGGGTGGTTCTTCGCCGCGTCCGTGAGGGACTGGGTGGCGGGGGTCTTCGCGTCGGGTGCGCCGTCCGTCTGGAAGACGACCAGAGCCGGGGCCTCCGGGGCGGCGGCGTTCTTCTGGTGGTGGGTGACGACCGCCTCGACGGCCGCGTGGTAGCTGGTACGGCCCATGCGGCCGAGGCCCGCGTGCAGCTCGTCGATCTTGTTCTCGTGGTCGGCGAGCGTGACGTCGGCGGTGCCGTCCAGCTCCGTGGAGAAGAAGACGACGTGGACCTTGGTGCCGGGGCCGGCCGGGTCGAGGTGGGCGGCGAGGGCGAGGGTCTGCTCGGCGAGGGCCTGCGCGGAGCCGTCCTTGTAGTACGGGCGCATCGACGCCGAGCGGTCGAGTACGAGGTACACGGAGGCGCGGGTACCGGCGAGGCCCCGCGCGGCGAGAGCGTCGGCGGCGGCCCGGTAGGCGGAACCGAGGCCGACGGCTTCGGTGGCCTCGGTCTCGGCATCGGTGCCGGTCTCGGTGCCGGTCTCGGTCACGGAATCGGCCTCGGCATCGGCCTCGGGGGCAGCGCCTTCGCGTGCGGCGGCGGCCACGACCTCGGGCGCGGGCTCGGGGGCGGGCTCCGGCTCCGTCTCCGCCTCGGGGGCAGGTGCGGGGGTGGGCTCCGGCTCGGGCTCGGCTTCGGCTTCGGGGGTGGGCTCCGGCTCGGGGGTGGGCTCCGGGGCCGACTCGGCCTCGGCTTCGGGGGTGGGCTCCGGGGCCGACTCGGCCTCGGGTTCGGCTACGGGAGCGGGGTCTGCGGGCTGCTCCGGCTCCGCAGCAGGCTCCGGCGCCTCGACGGCCTCGGGCTCGGAGGCCGTTTCACCGGCGGGCTCGGGCTTGGGCTCGGCCTCGGGCTCCGGTTCCTCGGCGGTCACCTCTGACGCGGGCTCGGCGGTCGCCTCGGTGGCCGGCTCGGGAGTCGCCTCGGGCTCCTCCTGCGGCGCCTCTGCCTCTGCCTCCGTCACCGTTTCGGTTTCCGGGGTGGGCTCCTCGGCGGTCGCCTGCGGCTCGGGCTCGGGCTCGGGCTCGGCCTCCACCTGCGGCTCGGGCTCGGCCTCGGGTTCCGCGGTCTCTTCGGCGGCCGGTGTGACCTCGGGCTCCGCCACCGCTTCCTCGGCTGCCGTCTTGGGCTCCTCCGCGTCGGCTGCCGCCGTCGCTTCGGGCTCGGGGGTGGCCTCGGCGGCCGGTTCGGGAGTCGCCTCCGGCTCCTCCTGCGCCGCGTCCGCCTCCGCGTCCGCCTCCGTCACCGTTTCGGTTTCCGGGGTGGGCTCCTCGGCGGTCGCCTGCGGCTCGGCCTCCGCCTCGGCCTCGGGCTCGTCCTCCGCCTCGGGCTCGGGCTCGGTCTCCGTCACCGTGGCCTCGTCGGCGGCCTCGGCCTCCTCCGCCGTAACGGGCTCCTCCGCGGTAACGGGCTCCTCCGCCGTAACGGCCTCCTCCGCCGTAACGGGCTCCTCGGCCGTAACCGGCTCCTCCACCGTCGGCTCGGTGGCCGGCTCCTCCACCGGGGCCGGCTCTTCCGTCGACATCGCCGTCGGCTCAGCGGCCGGCTCCTCCGGGTCCGTCGGCTTGGGGACCGTCACGTTGTCGAAGGCCGCCGCCACCAGGTCGTGCTCATCACCGGTGTCCGGGGCCGACGACGAGCGGGGCTCCGGGACGCGGGCGGAGGCCGCGGGCTGGGGCTCGGGGGACGGGGAGGGGACCGTCGGCTGCTCCGCCTGTCCCGCCTCCACCGGCGTCGATGCCGCCTCCGACGGCTGCGAAGAGGTACGGTCCGCACCCTCCGCCTCGGCCGCACGTTCCTTGCGTGATCGGCCGAAAGCGTTCCGCAGGAGAGTGAGAATGCCCATGTGCGCACCCCTTCGCGTAAGTTGTTGCCCGTCAATCCCTGGCCAGGACGGACACGTAAGGTTAGCCGCCCCGGAGGGCGATCTTGGGTAGGGGCGGGGGCCTGTGCCGGGCCCCGTGTCAAGTGCGCCTGAGGTGCCGGGGACTTCACTCTTCGTTCATGTCGCGGCCGTCCTCCCGCACATACGCACCCCTAACGTCACGCTCATACCAAGGGCACGCAAGGGGAGAGCAAAGTGCGCAAGCTACTGCCGATCGTCGGGACGCCGTCCGGCTCGCATCCGGGTGGGCGATCCGCCCTGACCTGTCGTTTCCGGTGTGGTGACGCCTGTTTCCACGAGGTGCCCAACACCAGCTCCAACGAGTACGTCGGCGACGTCATCGCCGGTGCCATCGGCCGCCGCTCGATGATGCGGGCCGCCGCCGTCGTCACCGTGGCCGCCGCGGCCGGTACGGCCGGCCTCGCGGCCGCCCGCCCGGCCCAGGCCGCCGAGGCGGCGGGCGCCGGCGCCGGCGCGGCGGGTGCGACGTCGCACCCCAGGCCGGCGTCGAAGGCGGCGCGCGGGCTGCGGTTCGACCCCGTCGCCCCCAACACCGTCGACGCCGTCGTCACCCCGGACGGGTACGGCCAGAACGTCGTGATCCGCTGGGGCGAGCCCATCCTGCGCGGTGCCCCGGCCTTCGACCCCGACAACCAGACCGCCGCCGCGCAGGCCGGGCAGTTCGGGTACAACAACGACTTCCTGGCCCTGCTGCCGCTGCCCGGCGAGCACGGCCGGCAGCTCCTGGTCGCCAACCACGAGTACACCGACGAGATCCTGATGTTCCGCGGGTACGACCCGGCGAACCCGACCCGGCAGCAGGTCGAGGTGGCCTGGGCCGCGCACGGGCTGGCGGCCGTGGTCGTGGCGGAGGACCGGAAGACCGGCAAGCTCACCGCGGTGCCCCGGCACGCCCTGAACCGGCGCGTCACCGCCACCACCGAGTTCCGGCTGACCGGCCCCGCCGCCGGCAGCGACCTGCTGAAGACCTCCGCCGACCCGACGGGCACGAAGGTGCTCGGCACCCTCAACAACTGCTCCGGCGGCACCACCCCGTGGGGCACGACCCTGCACGGCGAGGAGAACTTCAACCAGTACTTCGCCAACGGCAGCCGCGCCACCGACAAGCGCTACGGCATCGGCACCGGCGCGACCGAGCGCAAGTGGGAGCGGTTCGACAAGCGGTTCGACGTCGCGCAGGAGCCGAACGAGGTGCACCGGTTCGGGTACGTGGTCGAGTTCGACCCGTACGACCCGACGTCCACGCCCCGCAAGCACACCGCGCTCGGCCGGTTCAAGCACGAGGCGGCGACCGTGCGGCTGACGGCGGACGGCCGTCCGGTCGTCTACTCCGGCGACGACGAGCGGTTCGACTACTTCTACAAGTTCGTCGGCAGCAAGCGGATGAAGCACGGCTCCTCGCGCGCGGTGCGGGAGCACAACCTCTCGCTGCTCGACGAGGGCACCCTCTACGTCGCCCGGCTCACCGGCGACTCGCCCGCCGCCGAGATCGACGGCAGCGGCGCGCTGCCCTCGGACGGCGAGTTCGACGGCAGCGGTCAGTGGATCCCGCTGGCCACCGCGACCGCCGACGGCGCCGTCTCGCACGTGGAGGGCATGACCGCCGAGGAGGTCTTCGTCTTCACGCGGCTGGCCGGCGACAAGGTCGGCGCGACGAAGATGGACCGGCCGGAGGACATCCAGCCGTCCCCGCAGACCGGCAAGGTCTACGTCGTCCTCACCAACAACACCAAGCGCGGTGTCGGCAGCGAGGCCAAGGCCGACGAGGCCAACCCGCGCAACGCCAACAAGCACGGGCACATCCTGGAGCTGACCGAGCGCCGGGGCCGTGCCGAGAGCACCGAGTTCGGCTGGTCGCTGTTCCTGGTCGCGGGCGACCCGGACGACCCGGCGACCTACTTCGCCGGGTTCCCGAAGGACGACGTCAGCCCCATCTCCTGCCCGGACAACGTGGCCTTCGACCCGCACGGCAACCTGTGGATCTCCACCGACGGCAACCAGCTCGGCTCGCACGACGGGCTGTTCGGGGTCGCCACGCGCGGCGAGCGGCGCGGTGAGCTGAAGCAGTTCCTGACCGTGCCGACGGGCGCGGAGACCTGCGGTCCCGTCGTGCAGGACCGGCGCGTGCTGGTCGCCGTGCAGCACCCGGGAGAGGTGGACGGGGCGTCCGTGGAGAAGCCCGCCAGCACCTGGCCCGACGGCCCCGGCCGGATCGTCCGCCCGGCGGTCGTGGCGGTGTGGCGTGAGGACGGCCGCGACATCGGCGTCTGAGACCCGCCCGAGGGGAGTCCCGAGGGGAGTCCCGAGGGGAGTGGGGTGCGCGCGACTCCACTCCCCTGACTGTTCTCTGTTCGCCCGTCCGGGTCAGGCGGGCCCGTGCAGCGCGATGTCCACGAGCAGGGCGCGGTGGTCGGTGCCGGCCAGGTCGAGGAAGCGGGCGGTGTTCACGGAGAAGTCCCGGGACACCAGTACGTGGTCGATCTGGACGCCGATCGTCGGCGTGGTGCGGGCCGGCCAGCTCGGGGTGCGGTCGTGGCCTGCGAGGCGGGCGGCGTCGCGCAGGCCGGTGTCGAGGATGCGGCGGAAGGCCGCGTGGTCCTGGGAGGCGTTGAAGTCCCCGGCCAGGACGGTCGGGGTGCGCCGTTCGGCGGCGGCGAAGTCGCGCAGCCTGCCCAGTTCGCGGCGCCAGACGCCGACCTGGCCGGGCAGCGGCGGCACGGGGTGCGCGAGCTGGAGCCGTACGGTGTGGCCGCCGACGTCGGCGACCGCCCCGGGCATGCTGATGACGCCCCGCACGCCCGCCGCGTTCCGCAGCGGGAACCGGCTGAGCAGGAGCGCGCCCGCGGAGCCGTCGGCGGCGGCGGCCCGCCGGAAGGGCAGGGCGTCGCCGAACGTCCGCTCCAGCGCCGCCCGGCACCCGTGCTCGCACTCCTCGACGAACACGACGTCGGGCCGCTCGCGGCGGATCACCGCGATCAGCGGGCCTGACGAACGCAGCCACGGGCACCTCGCACGGTGCCGCGCCCGAACTCGACGTTCGAGGTCAGCACCCGCAGCTCGGCGACCGCGGGCCCGCCCGGCTCGCCGCTCCTGCCGTACGGCTCGACGTACCAGGCCAGCAGCCCGAGGACGACGACCCCCCACACCAGCCCGGCCCACCACCTGGCGAGCAGCGCGAGCAGCAGCGCGCACCCGGTGGGCGCGAGCAGCCAGGGCAGGAAGGCCAGGAACTGCGGCACCGGCGTGACGCCGTCGCTGTCGGCGGCCCGGCAGCCGACGACGACGCTGACGCCGGCGAGCAGCAGCCCCGCGCACCAGCCGCCGACGCGCCGCCCCGTCGATCGCACGCCACGAGCCTACGAGGGGCCGTCCACCCGCGCCAGGAACGTCCCCAGCGCCCGGTTGAACTCCTCGGGCCGCTCCAGGTTCGGCAGGTGGGCCGCGCCCTCGACGACGTGCAGGTCCGCGTCGGGCAGCGCCGCGTGCATGGCCTCGGCGTCGGCGACCGGGGTGTAGGTGTCGTCGGCGCCCACGACGACCAGCGCGGGGACGGTGACCCGGGTGAGCAGGGCGCGGTAGTCGGGGCGGGCGGCGCGGGCGCGCAGGGCGGCCGCGGCGCCCTCGGGCGGGGTGGCCGTCATCATGCCGTGCACGTGCGCCTTGACCCGCGGGCCGGCGTACGGGGCCACCATCTTCTCCAGCACCTCGTCGGCGTACCCGCGCATGCCCTCGCGCAGCAGGCGGTCCGCCAGGGCGTGCCGCGCGCGCACCCCCTGCGGGGTCTCGGCGGCGGGGAAGGTGTCGGCGAGGACCAGGCCACGGACGCGGTCCGGGAACTGCCGGTAGCAGTCCATGACGATCTGGCCGCCCATGGACAGGCCCACCGGCACGAACGCGTCCACCTCCAGGTCGTCCAGCAGCGCGACGACGTCCCGTGCGAACTCCTCGAAGCGGGTGACGCCGGGGGAGACGGGGGACGCGCCGTAGCCGCGCAGGTCGGGGGCGATCACCCGGCGGGTGGCGGCGAAGGCGGCGAGCTGGGGGTGCCACATCGTGCGGTCGAAGGGATGGCCGTGCACGAGGACGAGGGGGGCGAGGGAGGCGATGGAGGGGAGGGAGGCGAGGGGGGCCGGCGGAAGGAAGGAGGAGGTATTTTCCGGGCCTTTGTCCTCGTGTGCGAGGAAGGGTGCCATGCGGTCGACCCTAGGAGCGCCCCGCTTCTCGGTGCAATAAAATCTTTGCCTTCGGTGCAATCCCCGCGCTCCGCGCGCGACCCGTCGAGAGGAGCCCCGCCGTGGCCGACCACCGCCGTATCGACTACCGGCGCATCGCCGACCGCATCGCCGCCGACATCACGGCCGGCCGGCTCCGGCCCGGCGAACGGCTGCCCCCGCAGCGCCGGTTCGCCCGCCGGCACGGGATCGCGGTGTCCACCGCGGAGCGGGCGTACGGCGAACTCGTCCGGCGCGGGCTGGTCGTCGGCGAGGTCGGCCGCGGCACCTTCGTGCGGGCCACCCCGCAGCAGCCGGCCGGCCGCGCGCTGATCGAGCCCGGCACCACGGCCACCGTCAACCTGGAGCTCAACTACCCTTCCGCGCCGGGCCAGTCGGAACTCCTCGCGCCCGCCCTCGCGCCGCTGCTGCGCCCCGACACGCTGACCGAGGCGCTGCGCCCGGCCCCCGCTGCCGGCACCGCCGCCGCCCGCCGCGCGGCGGCCGCGCTGTTCGCGACGCCGGGCTGGGAGATCGCGCCCGAGCAGGTGCTGTTCACCGGCAGCGCCCGCCAGGCCATCGCCGCCGCGCTCGCCTCCCTGGTCCGGCCGGGCGGCCGCGTCGGCGTCGAGGCGCTGACGTATCCGCTGGTCAAGGAGATCGCCGCCCGGCTCGGCCTCACCCTGGTCCCGCTGCCGACGGACGAGGAGGGCCTGCGCCCGAAGGCCGTGGCCGCCGCGCGGCTGTCGGCCCTCTACGTCCAGCCGACCCTGCACAACCCGACGTCCGCGACGATGGGCGCCGGCCGGCGCCGCCGGCTCGCGGAGGCCGTCGCCGACCTGGGGCTGCCCGTCGTCGAGGACCGCATCTGGTCCTTCCTCGACGAGTCGGCCCCGGCGCCCCTTGCCGCCCACGCCCCCGGCCTGACCCTGGTCGTCGACGGCCTGTCCAAGCGGGTCGCGCCCGGCCTCACCGTCGGCCTCCTCGTCGTGCCACCCGGGCGGGCGGAGGCGGTGGCGGGCGCCGTGCGGTCCGGGGGGTGGAGCGCGGGACGGTTCGCGCTGGAGGCGGCCGTGCGGTGGGCCGGGGACGGCACGGTGGAGCGGCTGGTCGCGGCGAAACGCGCGGACGCGGCGGCCCGGCAGCGGCTGGTGGCCCGGCGCCTCGACGGCTTCCGGGTACGGTCCGACCCGCGCGCGTACTTCGCCTGGTGGGAGCTGCCCGCCGGGTGGCGCGCGGACACCTTCACGGCCGCCGCGGCCGCGCACGGCATCGCCGTCACCCCCGGCCCCGCCTTCGCCGTCGACCCGGGCCACACCCCCGACGCCGTCCGTCTCGGCCTCGCATCGGCCCCACCGGCCGACCTGGACCGCGCCCTGCGCACCCTCGCGGCCATCGCCGGGGAGCGCCCGGGCGGGCGCCGGTACGGGACCTGAGGCGCGCCCGGCTCGCTGCGGCCGGCCGTGCGGCCGTGTCACGGGCCAGGACTCGTCAGCAGGTGATGCTCTCGATGTAGACGTGGTCCAGATCGCTGAACTTCTTCCACAGGCTGGCCTTGCCGCGCCGGTCCTCCGTGTTGGTCCAGCCGCCCCAGTAATGCCACTTGGTGACGCAGCCCTTGTAGAACCGGACGGCGTCGGTGTCGTAGTAGTAGTAATGGAACTTCGACTCGTCGCCCGCCGGGAGTTCCACGTCGGAGTAGTAGGCGGCCCAGTAGTTCACGTGCTGCACGCAGGGAAGCTTGTCCCCGGAGTAGGTGCTGGAGGTCCCGGACCAGCAGTTGGCGATACGGACCGGCATACGCGAGTTGTTGCTGACCTCACCGCCGCAGCCCGAGGTGGTGCAGGTGCCCGCGGACGCGGGTGTGCTGAGGCCGATGCCCATGAGGGGTATCGCGACGGCCAACGCCGCGGAGCGTGCGCCCCACTTGCCGAGTCTTTCCTTGATCATTCTTCCTCCGTGTGATCGCGAGTGATCAGACCGATGACCGGTGGGGGATGCGGGCGGCCGGCGGGCGGCGAGGTTCCGGCGGGCGGCGGGGTCCCGGTGGGCGGCGGGGTCCCGGTGGGCGGCGGGGGAGCGCGGCAGGATGAGCAGCGCGCAGAGTCTCGGCATCCTGCCGAGGGGCTCTGGCCTCCCCGTTCTCACCTCTGCTGCGATTCCCCCGTCCCCCGTCCCCCGTTTCCCGTTTCCCCCGTTTCCCGTTTCCCCCGGCCCCCCGTTTCCCCCGGCCCCCCGTTTCCCCCGGCCCCCCGTTTTCCCCGGCCCCCGGCCCTCGGATTGCCGTGGCCTTCGTCTTCGTCAGGCAGCAGACTGCATCGGGCAGGACTGCTACGGCGAGCTTCCGTGCCACGATTCGAGCAGGTTCGAAGGGCCGGACGACACCGAGCCCGTCGTGGACGCCGTGGGCCGGTGGGGGCGTCGGGCTCTCAGGCGGGTCGGCCGGGGGCCGGGGCCGGGGCGGGTGCCGCGGGTTCTCCGTGGCGTCGTCCGAGAGGGCCCGGGCGGCCGGTGAGCCAGGCGCCGAGGGCGACCGTCAGGCCGAGGGCGACCAGCAGCCAGGAGGCCTGGCGCAGGGAGGCGGTGAGGGCGTCGTAGACCGCGCCCGCGGCCGTCCGGTGGGACGGTTCGGGCAGGTCGGCGAGGGTGAGACGGCGGCCGACCGCGACGGCGAGGGCGAGCAGCGCACCGCCCAGCGCGGTGCCGAGGGCGGTCGCGGTGACCGCGTGGCGGCGGCAGCCGGCGACGGCGATCCCTGCGACGGCGAGGACGACGGCCGCCGGCGGCAGCCAGAGACCGGCGGCCTCCAGCACGCGAAAACCTCTCCGGAACCGGTCCAGGTCCGCGGCCGGCACCACGGCCACCTCGGTGTGCTCGACCGGGATGCGATCGGCCAGCGGCATGTGCTCGTCGGCCAGTTTCCGCTTGACCTGCGCGGTGACGGGCGCGAGGTCGACGGTCACCGCGCGCTCGCGCTCGTCGCGCAGGGCGCGCAACACGGCGTCGTGGACGGCCCGGTTCCCGGCGTCCCACGCCGTGCGGTAGGCCTCGGTCCGGGTGAACGAGCGCACCGCGTCGTGCACGAAGGGGCGCACGCTCCCCCGCATCGGCCGGACGTCGAGCCGGTCGTCGACCTCGTCCATGATCCCGGCGCCGACGGTCTCCGCGACGGCGTTCCGCACGGCCGGGTCCGACGCCAGCGGCGCCAGCGTGGCGACGTACCGGCCGGTGTCGGCCAGCCCGTAGGCGGCCCAGGCGGCCAGCGCGCCGAACGGCGCGAGGAGACAGGCGAGGGTGATCAGGGCGGCCGACAGGACGCCGCGCAGTCGTGAGGGCACCCTCCCAGGCAACGTCCCCGACCCGCCTCCCGCGACCGCTACGCCCGCAATCGGGTGCCCCGCCCGCCCGCGCCGCCGCACGCCGGATCCGCTCTCGCTCACGCCGCCCGCCGTGCCGTCGCCGGACCGCGTCTTCCGGTCGCACCGCCTGCCGCCGTCGGGCCGTGGCGTCGTCGCCCGTGCTGTGGCCGGGCCGTGGCGCCGGCCGCACGCCGTCCTGTACCGCTGGCCGCGCTGTTCGCCCGACCGTGCCGCCGCCGGGCCGTGTCCTCCGGCCGTCCCGCCGCCGGGCCGTCGCCGGGCCGTGGCGCCGTCGCCCGCGCTGTGGCCGGGCAACGCAGTCTGGCTGTCCCCGCCAACGGGCCGTGCTGTGCCGCCAACGGGCCGTGCGGCTGCCAAGCGGCGCCGTCGTGCGGCTGCCACGTCGTCCCGCCGCCGGGCCGCCTCACCGTCGCCCGCGCTGTCGCCGGGCAACGCAGTCCGGCTGTCCCCGCCAACGGGCCGTGCTGTGCCGCCAACGGGCCGTGCGGCTGCCAAGCGGCGCCGCCGTGCGGCTGGCCACGTCGTCCCGCCGCCGGGCCGCCTCACCGCCGCCAGGCCAGGCCGTCGGCCGCGTCGCCGCCGGGCTGCCCGGGCCCCTCGCCGCCGGGCAGCCGTGTCCTTCGGCCGGGCTGCTGGCGCAACTGCCGCGTGGCCGTCCCGCCGCCGGGCCCCGCTGCGGTCGCAGCCGACCCGTGCCGTCCGGTCGTGCCGTTCCCGGGCACGCCGTTTGCGGTCTGCCGCATCCCGCCGTCGCCGGGCCGTGCCGTCGTCTGGGCCGTGCCGTCGTCTGGGCCGTGCCGTCGCCTGGGCGGTGCCCGTCGCTTGGCCGCCCCGCTGCCGGGCCGCCGGCCGCGCCGCATCGCCGCCGTGTCGCGGGGCTGCCGTGCCGCCGCGTTGCCGTCCGGCCGCGCCGCGCCGCGTCGCGTCGCCCGTCCGGGCAGGGCCCGGACGGGCGGTGGTGTTCGTCAGCGGATGCGGTTGCCCGCTGCGTCCTCGCGTGTGTAGTAGCGGTAGAAGAAGACGGCGAAGACGCCCGCCGTGACGGCGAGGCCCAGTGCCACGCACTCCAGCACGGACGCGCCGCTCTGGTTGAAGAGGAAGGCGATCGCCGCGCCCGCGAACGCGGACTTCGTCAGCGAGTGCAGTTCCCGCTTCAGCCGCGGCGCGAGGACCGCCACGGCGATGCACAGCACCATGAACACCACCGCGGTCACGAAGCCGAACAGGAGGTTCCAGCCGGTGATGGGGCCGCCGGCGCGCCGGTTCGCCGCCGCCCAGTAGCCGTAGACGAGCCCGAAGGCGACGGGTACCCCGTAGCGTGCCGCCGTGTGGACGCGTTCGTCGAAGACGTCGGGTGTGCGGGTGGGCCTGACCAGTTCGCCGCGCCTGGGTGCCGCGTGCGTCATGGGAGCACTCCTTCCTCCTCGCCCCGGCTTCCAGAGCACACCGGCGCGGGGGTCCTGGCAAGTCGGCGGACGCGACCGGTTCCCGCCCGGATGCGCGGGGGGCGGACGCGTGCTTCGCTGGGGCTCATGAGCGGGCGGGTGCCGAGGCGGGCGGGCGGCGGCCGGGCTCCGCTCCACCGGGTGCCGCGGGCCGGACGCGAGGACGTGCTGTACCGGCACCAGCTGCTGCGGGTGCGCGGGCGCAGCGTCGCCTGGGTCCCTCCGCTGCTGCTGCTCATCGGCATCATGGCCATCGACTTCAACAGCACCGGCAAGTTCCGGATCATCTCCTGGATCGTGCTGGTGCCGGGCATCGCCGCCGCCATCTGCGGGCTGTGGGGCACGGCCGCCTTCGCCGCGCTCGCCCTCGGCGCGTACGTCATCGGGGACCAGTCCTGGCCGCACCAGTACCAGAACGGCCTGCCCGACTTCATCCTCGTCGCCGTCGGCGGCGTCCTCGCGGTCCTGGCCTGCGCGGTGCGGCTGCGCGGCGAGCGCCGCATGCTGCACATGCGGGACATCGCCGACACCACCCGCCGCACCGTGCTGCGCCCCCTGCCGCCGGGCTGGGGCGGCCTCGACCACGCGGCCGTCTACCTCGCCTCCGACGTCGAGGCGCGGGTCGGCGGCGACTTCTACGACGTCCAGCCCGGCCCGCACGGCACCCGCGTCCTGCTCGGCGACGTCCAGGGCAAGGGCCTCGGCGCGGTCGAGGCGGCGGCCGCGCTGCTCGGCGCGTTCCGCGAGGCCGGCTACCACGAGGCCTCCCTGATCACGATCGCCGAGCGTCTGGAGATCCGGATGACGCGCCACCGCGAGCACACCGCGGCCCTCGGCCGGGACGACGGCGAACGCTTCGCCACCGCCGTGCTGCTCGGCTTCCCGGAGGACTGCCCCGACGCGGTCGACGTCGTCGTCTTCGGCCACGAACCGCCGCTGGTCGTCGGCCCCGCGGGCGTGCGCACCCTGCCGCCCGGCGACGGCCTCCCGCTCGGCCTCGCCGATCTGACCGACGAGGGGCCGCCGCCGGTGCACCGGGTGCCCGTCGCCCCCGGTGAGACCCTGCTGCTGACCACCGACGGCGTCACCGAGGCCCGCAACGACGACGGGGCGTTCTACCCCCTCCTGGTGGACGTGGCCGGCGCCGTCGCCGCCGACCCGGGGACCGCCGACCCGCGGCGCCTGGTCGCCCTCGTCCGGGACGACACGCTGCGGCACTGCGGCCGGCGGCTCGCCGACGACGCGACGATCTTCGCCGTGCGGCGCGTCACGTCCGGGCGACCCGGACGGGTGCGTCTGCCGTCCTGAGGCCCACCTTTGCACCCGCAGCCGTTACGGTGCTGCCGTACGTGATCGACGGGGGATGGGGAGGGAACGATGCCCGGAACCGTGCTGCTGCTCGCCGCATCGCCGGCGGGCAAGGGGTGCCTGGTGGACGCCGCTTCGGTGCTCCCCGTCCTCGCGGCCGTCCCGCCCGCCGTGCTGTCCGGCACCGAGACCGCGAACGTCGTCGAACTCGCCGACCCCCTGGAGCCGCAGGCCGTGCTGACCCGGCTGCGGGCCGCCGCGGCCGCGACCGGCCCGCTGACCGTGTTCGTCACCGGCCAGCTCCAGCTCGACCGCCGCCAGCGCCTGCCGCATCTCGCGCTGGCCCGTACGACGCCCGCCACCGTCCGCTATACCGCCCTGCCCTGGCACTGGATCCGGGAGGAACTGCGGCTGCGGGCGGCCGGGACGACCTCCCTCCTCCTCGACCTGCACGCCGATCCGGAGACCTGGGAGTGGCTGCGGGCCCACCCGCTCGACTCGGGGCCCGGCCACGCCGTTTACGGTCGCATCGCGCCGCCGCCGGGCCGGCGCGCGGTGGCCGTGCCGGCGTACATGAAGGCGGTGGCGACGATCCTGCGCAGCGGGCACCGGCCGGAACTGGCGGACCTCCACCAGCAGGCGGTGGCACGGCTGGGCAGCGACGGCTACGGGGACCTGCTGCTGGCGCCCGCGTCGGCGTCGGCGTCGGCGGCTGGGCCCGCGCCCGCGCCCGCGCCTGCGTCGGCGTCGCCGTCGGTCGCGGTGGTGTCCGGCGCGGGGGGTCCGGCCTTCGTGCCCCGGCCCTCCGAGCCCCCGGAGCCTTCCGCGCCCGCGGAGCCTTCCGCGCCCGCGGAGCCTTCCGAGCCCTTACAGCCTTCCGAGTCTTCGGCCGTTTCCGACGGGGCCGCCCGCCTGCCCGGACCGCCCGGTTCGAGGGCGCCCGAGGAGCCGGACGCCGCCGCGGCGGACGCGGGCGACGACCCGCACGCCGTCATCTCCGACGCCGTCCGGTCCGGGCGGCACGCGGACGCCGACGCCCTCGCCGCCCGGCACGAACAGGCCGCCCTGCGCGCCCACGGGCCGGGCTCCGAGGAGGCGCTGCACTGGGCCGAAGTTCGGGCCGACCTGGCGATGTTCGCCGGTGACCCGGTGCGCAGCTGCCGCACCTGGCTGGCGGTGGCCGCCGCGCGGCTGTCGGCCGGGCAGGCGCCGGACGCGCCGGCCGTCGAGGCGGCCGTGGACCGTGCGCACCACCAGTGGGGGCTGATCGGCGACCCGGCCGGTGCGCGGGAACTCGGCTCCCTGCTGGCGGACCTGCGCTCCCGCGTGCCGGGGCGCAGAGAGGGCGCGTTGGAACATGTCCGGCGCCAGCTCGGTCAGTTGCAGACACAGGGTTGAGCCAATTGTGACGCAGTGTCGACCCGACCCTCCCCGGTCGGTGACCCCGGTGCCATGATGGTGTGTCATGGCTGAGGGGGATGGAGTGGCCGACCACGAGATTCGCGTACGGCTGGACCGGACCGCGAGCGAGAGCGACATCGGCGCGCTGAAGAAGTGGCTGGAGCGGGAGACCCCGCTCGACCGGTTGGCGCGCGCCGGCGAGCTGCGGATCGACGTCCGCAGACGCACGGACGCCGAACCGGGTGCCCCGATGGGCATCGGCTCGGAGATCGTCGTGCACTTGGTCGATACGGGCACGTCCGTCGTGTTTGTGGAACTGCTGCACCAGGTGAGGCTCGCCGTCCAGGCCTGGCGTTCCAACCGCCGGGACGTCGAGAACGGTGAACCGCCCGGCGCCGACGTCGACGGTGTGGGACCCGACGACAGGTAGGCCGCCCGGTGAGCCGCTTCGACGGGCGTGGCAAGGCGAACCGGGTGCTGCTGGTCGGCGTGTCCGAGTACGACCACACGAAGCCGCCGCACGGGGTGCCCGGCGACCTTCCGGCCGTGCGGCACAACCTGGACCGGCTCCGGGACGTGCTGCAGCGGGGCGGGGTGTTCGGCGCGAGCGAGCTGGTGCTGCTGCGGTCGCCGTACACGCACGACTTCGAGCACCAGCTGCGCAGGGTCGCGGAGGAGGCCGAGGGCCTGCTGCTGGTGTACTTCGCGGGCCACGGGGCCATCCCCAGCGCGGGTGACGAGCTGTTCCTGCAGCTGCGGGGCGCCGGCGTGTACGCGGGCGAGGCGGCGGTCTTCCCCGGCGCCGAGATGTTCACCACGGTGCTGGGCATGCTGGGCACCAGCCGGGCCGAGCGGATCGTGGTGGTCCTCGACTGCTGCTTCGCGGGCAACGCGGCCTGGATCTGGGAGCACGTCCCGGACCGGCGGCGGGTGCTGCTGCTGACGAGCGTGCAGGCCAACCACCGCATCGACGCGGGCGATCCGGCGACGCCGACGCCGTTCACCGCCCTGCTGGCCGAACTCCTCGCCGGTGAGGGGGAAGTGTGGTTCGGCCGGCTCGCGGAGGACTTACGCACCGGGATGCGGGCGGCGGGCCTGCGGACGATACGGGACCAGCCGTGGGAGCCGCTCAGCCGGACGGAGCCGGGCGAGGACGTCCTGCTGTCGGCCCGCGGGGTGGCCCGCCCGGGGAGCCCGGCGCAGACACCGCCCGACCGACGGGCCTTACCCGGAACGGCCTCACCCGGAACGGCCTTACCCGTCCTCGGCTCGCCCGGCACCGGTTCGCCCGCCCTCGGCTCGACTGACACCGGTTCCCTCGATACCGGCTCGCCCGACACCAATTCCCTCGGCACCGGATCCCTCGGCTCGTCCTCCGCCGGATCCGGACGGTCCGGGGCGGCCGAGCCGTCGCCGGGTTCGCGTCCGCCGTCGCCGGGTTCGGCCACGCCGACCGGGTCCACGCCGACCGCCTCCACGCCCGGGACTGCCCCGTACCTGTCGGACCCGGACCCGGACCGGGACCCGCACCCGGATTCGCACCTGTCGGGCTCCACCTCGCATGCGCCGGTGCCCGGCTCGAAGGCGCCGGGCCGGGCCGCGGACCCGCCCGGCTCCGGCCCGCCCCAGCCGGGCGGTGCGGGGAGCGCGGCGCGGCCGGCGCTTCCCGGCCGGGCAGTCCGGGACCTCCTCGCCCGCTTACGGGCCCCCGCCGTTCTGCTCGCCGCCTGGTACCGGCGACTGCGGCCGGCCGGGAGGGTCACCCTGGTGCTCGCGCTGCTCGCCACCGGATTCGGGTCCTGCGCCCTGTTCACGCTGCTGTCCGACGGCTCCTCCTGCGCGCCGCCCCTCGAACTGCGCGTGCTGACCGACCCCGACCTGGAGGCCACCGTGACCGCGGCGGCCGCCGCGTACCTGATGTCGGACGCGAACACCGACGGCGACGGCTGCCGGCGCAGCGGCGTCACCGTCTACAGCGCGGGCTCCGCCGACGCGATCAACGCGCTGCGCCGGCAGACCGAGGCCTGGAGGGAACCCCCCGACGAGGACACCAACCCGCAGCGCGACGTCGGCCCGCAGCCGGACGTGTGGATCCCGGCCTCCTCCGCCGACGTCGCCCGGGTCACCAAGGGCCAGGACACCGACACCATGGCCCGTCTGAAGTCGGACACCGAGCCGCTGGCGTACTCGCCGATCGTGCTCGCCGTTCCCAAGAAGATGGCGGCCACCGAGGACCAGCGCCGCGTCCGGCCCACGCTGTCCCAGCTGTTGCACGACCTCAGCGAGCGGTCCGCGGATGTCGAGGTGCGCCGCCCGGACCCGGAGTTCACCGACGCGGCGCTGCTCGCCACGACGGGCCTGTACGGCACCGGCGCCGATCCGGCTCGCGCCGAGAGGCAGGTCGCCCAGCCGGGCCCGCCGTCCCGCACTGCCGCCGACCTGCTGTGCGCGCTGCCGGAGGACATCACCGTCGACCAGCGCACCGCCGCGCTCGTCCCCGAGTTCCTGATGAAGACCGGCCTGGACTGCGACCGTACGAGGCGTACCCCGCGGATGGCGGAGTACCCGGGCGACGTGCCCGGCATCGAGCCCACCTTCGTCCGGGTCCGCTGGAAGGGCGCCGACCGGGACGAGGAGGCGCGCGGGCAAGCGGTCGGCCGGTTCCGGGACTGGCTCGCCGGCCCCGGCGGCCGGGCCGTGTTCGCGCGTGACGGCTTCCGCGCCGCCGACGGCGACCGGGACCTGCTGGACCCCGACCACATGGACCGCGGGGTGCTGCGCGCGCCCTCGCCGCTGACCGAGGCGTCCGGACAGCGGGCGATGGACACCGCGCTCACCCGGTACCGCGGCGCCCATGGGCCCGGCCGGGTGCTGTTCCTGCTCGACAGCTCTTGGTCCATGACGGACCAGTGGAAGGGGGCGAGCGGCGGTCGTGGCCTGCTGAAGCAGTCGCTCGGCGGGCTAGGCGACCTGGACGAGTACGGCGTGTGGTCGGTGGCCGGCACGATGGACGGGCACCCGTACGAGTGGCTCCTCGACTTCGGGCAGCACCGGCGCAAGGACGCCGAACGCACCATCGACGCCGCGAAGGTCCGCGATGCCCAGGCCGACCCGCGCGCCGCGCTGATCGCCGCGCTCAAGGACATGGCCGACCGCCGCGCCCGGGACGACCACCCCCAGCTGATCGTCTACATCACGGACGACGAGGACAATTCCCGCCTGACCGTCGGCGGCATCGACGAAGTGCTGTACAAGGCCGGCCAGGAGAAGGTGCCGGTGACCATGGTGTCCCTGGCGAGCGGCGGCTGCGGCCGGGGCAGGCCGGACGCCCGGATCTCCGCGGTGAGCGGCGGGCGCTGCCTGGACGCCGACGACGACATCGGCGCGGGCCTGGCCGACGAGGTCGCGCGCATCGGGACGGGGGACGACTGATGGCCGAACGAGCCGTACGAGGCATGCGGGGCCTGCGGGACATGAGGGGCCTGCGGGCTGTGCGGGCCGTGGGACGGACCGCGGCGCTGCTGGCGCTGCTCCTGTCGGCCGCCTGCTCGGGCGGGCCGCAGCCGCCCTCCGACGAGGAGGTGCCCGGCCAGATCGTGATAGCCAGCGGCCGGGACGTCACCGGCAAGAACGGCGTACGCGAGCAGCTCATCGACGCCTGGAACCGGCAGCAGGAACTGCAGCACACCAGCTACAGCGCCCGGCTGGTCGAACTGCCCGGCAGCGCCGACGAACAGCGCAGCCAGCTGCTCGGCGCCCTCCAGTCCGGCAGCGCGACCTACGACGTGGTCAACCTGGACGTGACCTGGGTACCGGAGTTCGCCGCCGCGCACCTGGTGCGCCCGCTGCCGGACGGCATGATCGACGCCGACGTCATTCCGTCCGTGGCCGGCACCGCCCGCTGGGACGGACGGGTGTACGCGGCGCCGTTCAACAGCGACGTCGGCCTGCTCTACTACCGGCGGGACTGGCTGCATCGGGCCCGCGTGCAGCAGACCGACCTGAGCGGCGGCATCAACTGGACCCAGCTCGACGCCCTGATCGGCGACGTGGGCGACCTCCGGCCCGAGGGCTACGATCAAGGCTGGACCACCCAGCTCGCCGCCTACGAGGGCCGTACGGTCAACGCGGTGGAGGCGTTCGCGACGGCGGTGAAGGACCTGTCCCTCACCGACGCCGACGGCCGCTACACCGGCAACGTGGACCAGTTGACGCGGGGCATCGCGGAGCTGCGTCGGCGCACCGAGAGGCCCTACCTTCTGCCGGACGCCTTCCACTCCGACGAGGCCGCCTCACTGAGCGACTTCGCCGACGGCCGCACCGCGTTCCTCCGGCACTGGCCGTACGTCTACCGCTCCCTGTTCCAGAACTTCACGAAGGACCAGATCGGCGTGGCGCCGCTGCCCGGACGCGCGGTGCTCGGCGGCCAGAACCTCGCGGTGACCGCCTCGTCCCGGCGCGCGACGAAGGCCAGGGAACTGATCTCCTTCCTCACCGGCAAGCAGAGCGAACGCTGCCTGCTGGACGCCGGGTTCGCGGCGACGCGGGAGTCGGCCTACACGGACGACAAGGTGCGCTGCGCCCCCGCTGCCTCCCCGTCGCCCTCGCCGACCGGGGAGGGCGACGACCGGATGCCCCGCGACGCGGCGGGCCGGCCCAGGTACGCGCACGCCACCCTGCTTCCGGCCCTGAAACGTGCCGTGCAGCGTCCGCGCACTCCGCTGTACGGCGCCTTCACGCAGATCCTCACCGACCAGCTCGGCACCCTGTTCGGCGACAGCCCGCCGGACGACGAGACGCTGGCGAGAAGGCTGGACAAGGCCCTCCGCAAGGCCCTGCCGGACGGACGGGACTGACCGGACCGAGGGGACTGGGGGACTGACCGGACCGAGGGGACTGGTGGCGCAGGGGACTGGTGAGACCGACCGACGGGACCGAGGGGAGTGGCGGGACCGACCGGACCGGCCGGAGTGGGCGCCCGTCAGGCGCCCTGGGGAAGGTGCAGGACGGTCGCGGCCGCCCGGTCGGCGGTCGGCCGCAGGTCCGCCGCCTTGGCCGGGCCGGCGTTGGCGGCCAGCAGCAGGGCGACCACCGCGATGACGGCTGCGCCGAACCCTCTGGCATGACGCTCGGAGATGTGTCGGAGCACGGCAACCTCCTCAACGGCATCGGGTTAAACGCGTTTAATCCCCGGTTTAACCTAGGGGCGGGTGAGGGGCAACGGCAAGAGCCGTAGGGGGAGTTGGCGATGCAGGAGCGGGACGATCCGGAGACCGTCGGGCGTCGGGTGCAGCGGTTGCGGGCGGAGCGCGGGATGACGCAGAAGCAGCTCGCCGAGCCCGTCTACACGCCCGCCTACATCTCCACCCTGGAGGCCGGGCGGGTGCGGGCCTCCGAGGCGGCGCTGCGGCACATCGCCGAGCGGCTCGGGGTGGCGTACCAGGAACTGGTCACCGGGCGTCCGGCCCGCCTCGCCACCGACCTGCGCCTCCGGCTCACCGAGGCGCAGCGCGCGCTCGCCACCGGGGAGGCCGCGCGGGCGGCCGAGCAGTACACCGTGCTGCTCGCCGAGGCCGAGGAGCACGACCTCGTCGACGCGCAGGCCGCCGCCCTGCTCGGACTCGGCGAGTGCGCCCTGGACACCGGCGAACTGGCCGCCGCCCGCCACCACTTCGAGCGCTGCGAGCACGTGCTCGCCGACGCGCCGCTGCCCGCCCGGGTGCCCGCGCTGCGCGGACGCGCCGTCTCCCACTACCTCGCCGGAGAACTCCGTTACGCCGTCTACCTCCTCGAGTCCACCCTCGACGAGCTGAACCGGGGCGGACTGCACGACCCCGACGCGCTGTTGCTGCTGTACGCCGGCATCATCGGTCCGTACATGGACATGGGCGCGCACGTCCGGGCCGCCAAGGCCGCCGAGTTCGCGCTCGCGCTCGCCCCGCAGGCCGGCGACCCCGCGCTCGTCGCCCGCATGCACCGGTCGGTCGCCCGCACCCTGCTCGCCGAGGGCCGTGTCGCCGAGGCCGACGCCTCCCTCGCCAAGGCCGCCGAGCTGTACCGGACGCTGCACCTGCGGACCGAACTCGCCAACTGCCACTGGATGCGCGGCTACGTGTACGCGCAGAACGGCGAACTCGAGCGCGCCGAGGAGGAGTTGCGGCAGGCCCTGGCCATGTTCGCGGCCGGGCGCGCCGCCCTCTACGGCAGCCAGGCCGCCGTCGAGCTCGCCGACGTGCTGCACCGGCGCGGGAAGTCCGAGGAGGCGGCCGAACTGCTGCACCACGTCCTCAGCGACCTGAGTCCCGACCGCGGCGCCCTGCACTCCGCCGCCGCCCACCGCCTGCTCGGCATCATCGCCGAGGACGCCCGGGACACGGAGGCCGCCGAGGAGCACTACGTGCGCGCCCTGAGCCTGCTGGAGCGGGCGGGCGCCGCCGGCGACCTGGCCGACCTGTGCCGGCTGCTAGGCGACCTGCTGCGCCGCACCGGCCGGGTGGAGGCGGCGCTGGACGCGTACCGGACGGGGCTCGGACACCGTAGGGCGCCCGGCACCACCACCCTCGGGCCCGCCCCGGCACAGCCTCCTGTGTGACCCGCGGCGCATCCCGTATCCCATCGGCATCGCATCCGTATCGCATCCGTACGAGATGCGGGGGCCGGCGCGGTCGGAACAGGCGTTTCGGGCCTGGGGCCACGGGTAGTCGGGCGGCGTCCGGGCCACGGGCGGCAGCGCCCCGTACCGGAACTCCCGGACGACGAAGGCCCTCCTGCGAGTGAAGGAGGCGGTGGCAGTGGGGCCCAGGTCCGAGCCTCCAGACAGCCCCGGTGACGCCGGACGGGACAGGGCACCCGGCGTCGAGGCGATCGCCGAGTGGCTGCGCGACACCGGCCCCGGGGAGATCCCGGCCCGCCTGTGCAACGTCGCGGTCAGCCTGCTGCCGGTGACGGGCGCCGGCGTGACGCTGCACACCGACGGCCTGCCGGTGCGGCTGGGCGCCAGCGACGCACAGGCCGCCTACCTGGAGGACGTCGAGGCCACGCTGGGCGAGGGGCCGGGTCACGCCGCCCTGGAGGCCGGCGAGGCCGTGCTCGCCTGTGACCTGGCGACCGGCGCGGACGCCCGGCGCTGGCCGGTCTTCGCCCAGAAGGCCACGGCCGCCGGGATCCGGGCGATGTACTCGATGCCGCTGGGCAACGAGACGGTGTGCGTGGGCACGCTCGACCTCTACCGCGACACCCCCGGCCGGCTCAGCGACCGCGACCTGCACACCGCGCGGCTCATGGCCAGGGTCGTGACGGTGGCCCTGCTGATCATGCCGTGGGGGGACGACGACGGCCGGGACGAGGTGCGCTGGCCGGCCGGCCTGGCCCGTGAGCAGGACGAGATCTACCAGGCCACCGGCATGGTCATGGCGCAGCTCGGCGTCTCCGCGGAGGAGGCCCTGGCCCGGCTGCGCGGCCATGCCTTCGCCCGCGACCGCACCGTCGTCGACGTGGCCCGCGACGTGGTGGAACACCACCTGCGCTTCGACCACGAGTGAGGCGGGAACGCGGGCGCCCGCCAGACCGGTCCGGCGCGGGCGTCGCCCGCTCGCCCCGTCCGGGGCCGCCCACGGCCCGGCCCCGGCCTAGATCTCCGCCCGGCCCTGCTTGCGTACGTCCGTCAGACGCCGCACCGCCGTCTCGACGGCCGTGCGGGTCGTGTCGGGGGAGACGGCGCCCAAGCCGCCGTCGGTGAGGACGACGGTGTCCGCGCCGGTCCGGACGACGGCGACGTCCAGCGTGAGCACGCTCCGCTCGCCGTAGTCGGTCTGGCCGCTCAGTGTGACCCGCAGGCCCTGGCGGGCGTCCCCGGCCTCCGGCAGGACGGCCTCGACGACCTTGACGTCCTGCATGTAGCCCTGGGCGGTGGCCGCCGTGAACCCGGCGCACTCGCGCGGCAGCGTCCGCAGCCAGGCCAGCTTCCGGTCGACGGCCGAGGGCGCGAGGGCGCGGACCTGCTGGCGCAGCTGGGATCCGTCCACGGCGTCGTCGAGACCGGTCTCGGCGACGACGCGCGCACCGGCGCCGAACAGGTCGTCGGTGTACAGGGCGTCGAGGAGCCGCCGGCAGTCCGGCGCCTTGGCGGTGGCCTTCAGCAGGCCGTCCCGCCAGGTCGCGGCTCCCTGGGTGGGGGTCCAGGACGGGCCGAGGTCGGCCGGGGTGAGCAGGGCGGCCTGCGCCTGGTCCCGGGTGAGGGGGCGCGAGGAGAGGGCGTCGGCCGGGGAGGACGTGGCGGCGCGGGAGGCGGCGGGCGTGTGCTGCCGCGACGCCGCCGGGCCGGCCGTGCAGGCCGCCGCAGCCGGCAGGACGCCCGCGCAGAGCGCGGAGACGACGAGGACGCGGGCCGGGGTGCGGGTCATCGGGGCCTCCTGAGCCGGGCAGCTTCCAAGATCGGTACGTCTCCCACGGGACCACCGCCTCCCGCCCCCCACCAGTGCGCCGGGCCGTCCGGGTTACGGCACCGCCCCACCCGGCGGCGGCCGAGCCCCCACCGCGCGCCGCGGGTTGGCCGTCGCGGGTTGGCTGTGGCCGGTTGGCCGTGACCGGTCGCCGGTCGCCCGTCGTCGGTCGTCGGTCGTCGGTCGCCGGTCGCCGGTCGCCCGTCGTCGGTCGTCGGTCGCCGGTCGTCGGTTGGCCGCCGTCTGTCGGCCGCCGCCGAGAATTCGCCGCGCGTCGTGGGTTGGCCGTCGCCAGTCGCCAGTCGCCAGTCGCCAGTGGCCCGGTGCCCGGCGACCAGCCCGCGGCGACCAGCCCGCGGCGACCAGCCCGCGGCGGCTGCGTAAGGTGCACTGTCCGAGGAGAGAGGAGCCTGCCGTGACCGGTCAGCCCATCCCGGTGATCATCGACTGCGACACCGGTGTCGACGACGCCCTGGCCCTGCTGTTCGCCGTCCGCCATCCCGGGCTCGACCTGCGGGCGGTCACCTGCGTCGCCGGGAACACGGACGTGGACGGCGTCGTCCGCAACACGCTGACCGTGCTGGAGCAGGCGGGCGCCCCCGACATCCCCGTCGGCCGGGGCGCCGAACGCCCGCTGATCGAGCCCGTCCGGTCGGCGCGGCACGTGCACGGCGACGACGGCATGGGCGACCTCGGCCTGCCCACGCCCGCCCGCACCCCGTCCGGCCTGGACGCGGTGACCCTGCTGCGCCGGGAGATCCTCGGCTCGCCGCGCCCGGTGACCCTGATCCCCACCGCGCCCCTGACCAACATCGCCCTGCTGCTGCGCACCCACCCCGAGGTGACCCGCAACATCGAGCGGATCGTCTTCATGGGCGGCGCGGTGGCGGCCGGCAACGCCACGCCGGTCGCCGAGTTCAACGTCTGGCACGACCCGGAGGCGGCCGCGATCCTGCTCACCGCGGGCGTGCCGATCACCATGTACGGCCTCGACGTGTTCCAGCGGGTCGTCGTGCCGGCCGCAGAGGTACGGCGCCTGCGGGCGAGCACGGAACCGGGCGCCCGCCTGGCCGGCGAACTGCTCGCCCACCGCCCCTCCGCGCCCGACCCCGACGGCGACGATCCGGCCGGCGGCCTCGGCGACGCGGGCGCCGTCTGCTCGGTCGCCGACCCGGCCGGCATCACCACCGCGCTCCTGCCCGTCGAGGTCTCCCTCGCCCCCGGGCCGACCCGCGGCCAGACCGTCGTCGACCGGCGCGCCCGCCCCGGCGAGTCCGAGATCCACGAGGGCGGCCGCGGCCGGCCGCTGGTGGACGTGGCCCTGGACGTCGATGTCCCCCGTTTCGTCCGCCTGTACCTGTCGACGGTGGAACGGGGGACCAGCCGCTCCTGACCCGCCCTTCCGGCCGCGCTCAGTCCGCCTTCGCCGGCCGGGCCGCCCAGCGTTGCTCCACCTTGGCCAGGCGCCAGTACGTCACGGCCACCGCCCAGACGACCACGAACAGGCCGACGATGACGTAGCCGATGTCGCCGACGTCGAGACCGGCCAGCTGCATCGTGCCGATGACGAAGGCGACGGCGATGGACAGGCCGGTGATGGTGACGTTGTAGTAGACCTTGCGCACGGGGTTGGAGAAGGCCCACTGGTAGGCGAAGTTCATGAACGTGCCGTCGAGCGTGTCGAACAGGCACATCCCCGCGGTGAACAGCAGCGGCAGGCACAGCACCGCGTACCACGGCAGGCCGGCCGCCGCGCCCGAACCGGCCATCGCCAGCAGCACCACCTCGGTGGCCGTCTCGAAGCCGAGCCCGAACAGGAAGCCGACCGCGTACATCTGGCCGGGGCGGGAGACCGACCGGGTGAGGCGGCCGAGGAAGCGGTTCACGAACCCCCGTGACTCCAGGTGCCGTTCGAGCTCCCGCTCGTCGTACGTGCCCGCCCGCATCGCCCGGAAGACCCTCAGGATGCCCACCAGGGCCACCAGGTTGAGCGCGGCGATGAGATACAGGAACGTGCCGGCGACCGTCGTCCCCATGAAGCCGAGGACCTGGTGGACGGACGAGTCGCTGTTGGTCACCCGGTCGGCGAGCTGCGTGCCGCCCGCGGTCATCGCCGCCAGCACGATCACCACGCTGGAGTGTCCGAGCGCGAACCAGAACCCCACCGACACCGGCCGCTTGCCGTCGGCCATCAGTTTGCGGGTGGTGTTGTCGATCGCCGCGATGTGGTCGGCGTCGAAGGCGTGCCGCGCCCCGAGGGTGTAGGCGGTGATGCCGAGCCCGATGCCGAAGGCCCGGGAGCCGACCTCGTAGTGGCCGGGGACGACGAACAGGAACAGGATGCCGAACGCGACGACGTGCAGGGCGGCGATGACGGCCAGCAGGCCGGCCGTCTTCACCGTGTCCTCGCGCCGCCAGCGGAAGGAGGCAGAGTTGTGGGCAGGGTCGGTCATACGGTCACGCTCCAGCACCTCGTGGATCACTTCGTGAGCTGCCGTGGCCGGTCTCCTGGCTTTCAGGTCGTGCGTTCCCGGCCCGCCTTCCCGGCCGCCTCGCGGCGGCCAGTGGCTGTCCCGTGAAGGACGTGGACCGGCAACTCCCTGATCACAGTGGCGAGGGCCGCTCCGGCATCGCACCGGCTTCCCGAACACCACGGCCCGCCCACCGTAGGGGCCGGGCCCCTCCCCTGCATAGCTGCACACATGCGCAGGTATCGAAGATCACAGAGGGACGCCTGCGAGGATGGTTCCATGCATCTCGTCCCGGCCGACCGCGCGGACCGCCGCGCCATCGACGGCCACCGGGTGTGCGACGCGATCGCCGCCATCGGCGACGCGGGCCGCGTCCGCGCCTGGGCCGACCGCTTCTCCCTGCTCGCGGACCCGAAACGGCTCGCGCTGCTCCTCGCCCTGCACCGCACCGGCCCCCTCGCCGTGTCCGACCTGGCGATCGCGACCGGCATGAACGACCCCGCCGTGTCCCAGGCGCTGCGGCTGCTGCGGGCCGCCGGCGTGGTGGCCGGCGAGAAGGAGGGCCGCGTCGTGCGCTACCGGGTCGTCGACACGGACGTACAGGCACTGCTCGCCCACTGCGGGGCGGACGGCGGCTGGGACGGCGGCTTGAACGGCGGCTGAACGGCGGCTGACCGGCGGCTTGGACGGCGGCCGACCGGACGCGCGCGGGGCGCACGGCCGCACCCCGAGACGCGGACGCGCGCGGCGTACGACGGGGCTTGCGCGCGGGGCGGAAGCGCGGCGCGCAACGGGCCGGACGCGCGGTGGACGCGCCGCGCACGACGCGGCGGACGAGGGGCCGGACGAGCCGACGAACCCCCGGAGCCGGAGGTTACCGGGGCGTTCCGGGTTCACCAGGCGGGCTGCCCGGACAGAGTTGTGTCTGTCGTCTTTTCTCCGGCCCGTCCGAAGGGGAGCACGTGAACCACCCCGCGCCCGACCTCTCGTCCAAGGACCCCGACTGGTGGCGGCAGGCCGTCGTCTACCAGGTCTACCCCCGCAGCTTCGCCGACGCCGACGGCGACGGGCTCGGTGACCTCGACGGGATCACCCAGCGCCTGGCCCACCTCGCCGCCCTCGGCGTCGACGCCCTGTGGCTCAGCCCCTTCTACCCCTCCGAACTCGCCGACGGCGGCTACGACGTCGTCGACCACCGGGACGTCGACCCGCGCCTCGGCACGCTGGACGACTTCGGCGCCATGGTCGCCGAGGCCCACCGGCTCGGCCTGAAGGTGCTCGTCGACCTGGTCCCCAACCACACCTCCCACCGGCACCGCTGGTTCCAGGAGGCCCTCGCCGCCGGCCCCGGCTCGCCCGCCCGGGACCGCTACGTCTTCCGCGACGGCCGCGGCGCGCACGGCGAACTCCCGCCCTCCGACTGGCAGTCCGTCTTCGGCGGCAGCGCGTGGCAGCGGGTGCCGGACGGGCAGTGGTACCTGCACCTGTTCGCGCCCGAGCAGCCGGACCTGAACTGGTCCCACGAGGAGGTGCGCGAGGACTTCCGCACCACCCTGCGCTTCTGGTCCGACCGCGGCGTCGACGGCTTCCGCGTCGACGTGGCGCACGCCCTGGCCAAGGACCTGAGCGAACCGCTGCGCGACCTCGGCGACCTGCCCCGGGTCGCGGAGGAGGCCCTGCTGCGCACGGCGCCGGGCAGTCACCCCTACTGGGACCGCGACGAGGTGCACGAGATCTACCGCGACTGGCGCACGGTCCTGGACGCCTACCGCCCGCCCCGCGCCGCCGTCGCCGAGGCCTGGGTGCCGGACGCCCGGCGCGCGCTGTACGCCCGCCCCGACGAACTGGGCCAGGCGTTCAACTTCGAGTATCTGCAGACCCATTGGGACGCCGAGGAGCTGCGCCGGGTGATCGCCTCCTCGCTGCGGACGGCCGGCACGGTGGGCGCCTCCGCGACCTGGGTGCTGTCCAACCACGACGTCGTACGCCACGCCTCACGGCTGATGCTGCCGCCGGGCACGGACGAGAACGCCTGGCTGCTGTCCGGCGGGCACGCCCCCGCGGTGGACGGGGCGGCCGGGCTGCGCCGGGCCCGGGCGGCGACCCTGCTGATGCTGGCGCTGCCCGGATCGGCGTACCTCTACCAGGGGGAGGAGCTCGGCCTGCCCGAGGTCGCCGACCTGCCCGCCGAGGTGCTCCAGGACCCGATCTGGGAGCAGACGGGCCACGTCCGCAAGGGCCGCGACGGCTGCCGGGTGCCCTTGCCGTGGACGACGACGGGGCCGTCGTACGGCTTCGGGCCGGGCCCGGCCTGGCTGCCGCAGCCGCCGGGATTCGCGGCGTACTCCGTCGAGGCGCAGGACGGAGCCGAGGGCTCCACCCTGGAGCTGTACCGCAGGGCGCTGCGGCTGCGCCGCAAGCTGATCGAGGGCGAGTCGCTGACCTGGGCGCAGGACGCCCCCGACGGAATCCTGCACTTCACCCGCTGCGACGGCTGGCGGTGCGTGACCAACCTCTCCGCGACCGCCGTCCGGCTGCCGCCCGGGGAGGTGCTGCTGAGCAGCGCGCCGGTCGAGGACGGCCGGCTGGACCCGGACACCACCGTCTGGCTCGCCTGACCGCACCGGGCGCGCGCGGTGCTCACGGCACCGGACGCCCGGTCGTCACGGCACCGGACGCGCGGTCGTCACGGCACCGGACGCGCCCGGTACTCACTCACCGGTACTCGCCGGCGCGCCCGGTCGTCACCGCACCGTCGGGCTCGGGGCGGTGGCCTGGCCCGACGACTCGCCGGGCAGGGCCGGCGGCTGGGTCGTGCTGTCCACCGGCGGGGTGAGGACCACCTCGGGCTGGCCCGCGGCCGGAGGCGGCGGGGTCAGGTCCGAGGAGGGCAGCTTCGGAGGGGTCGTCTGCTGGAAGAGGGCCTGGTCGAAGTCGACCAGACCGGTCTGCTCCATCACCGTGATGTGGTCCAGGACCGTGTCGTTGGCCTGGTCGGCGAGCGTGCGCACCAGGGTGTTCTTGGTCGTCGAGCGGATCTTCGCGATCGTGTTGAAGATCGAGCCGTGCGTGATGCGCAGGATGTTGGCGAAGTCCTTGTCGAACTGCGCGCCGCTGTCGGCGTTGAGGGTGTTGATGAACCCCTGCTGCTGCGGACTCGGCTGGTTGGGTATCGCGATGTTGAGCATCGGGCCGATCTTGCGGCAGCTGGCGTCCAGCGCCGCGTGGCCGTCGATCAGGTGCTTGCTGGCGGTGATGACCGCCTTGCTCTGCCCCTTCTTCAGGCCCATCTGGCCGACCGGGTACTCCCACAGCCCGGCCGCCCGCACCTTGACCACGAAGTCCCGGTCCCCTTCCGTCAGCGGCCCCCACTGGGTCTGCGCGATGACCCGGTCCGGCGAACTGCTCACCTTGCTGACCCCGAGCATCGACGGATAGGCGAGCGCGACGAGGGTGATGCTGAGCGCACCGCCCACGAAGAGGGTTCCCATCGCGTTCCGCGAAAAGCGCACCGTGCCTCCTGCCCGGTCGGGGGTCCCGCCAAGGGACGGCGGGGGTCGGACGCAGGGGAGTACGGACGGGATCAGCCGCAGAACCTTTTGATTTGGTAAAAAGTGCGGGGTGTGAGCCAGGTCTCGCCGCGTCGCCGGGGCCGCCGCGGCGGGTTGACGGGATGTTGACCGTCGTGCAGGAGAGTTGACCCGTTCGCGGGAGAGTCGAGACGCGCCCCGCGCCTACATTCGGCCGCATGTCCCCCCAGCCCCCCAGGATGCCCGCAGGCATGTCCCCCCAGCCCCCCAGGATGCCCGCAGGCATGTCCCCCCAGCCCCCCGCCAGGACGCCCGCAGGCATGTCCCCCCAGCCCCCCGCCAGGACGCCCGCGGCGCTGCCCGTGCTCCCGTACCGCAAGCCCACCAAGGGCCGCGACTACTGGGTGCTGGACGACGTCCTGCCCGACGCGGACGCCGTGCGGGAGCGCTGTCTCGCCAGGGACGACTGGGTCCAGGGGTATCCGTACACGGCGGAGACCTGGCCGGGCCTGCGCGCCATGCCGGGACTGGAACCCGGCGAACTGGCCCGCGTGGAGCGGCTGGTGAGGAAGGCGACCGGGGCGGACCGGCTGTGGGTGCAGCGGGCGCCCGGCGGCGGCACCCTCAACCACAACTGCGTCCAGGTCGTCGGCGCGGGCGAGAGCGAGCCGCGCCCGCACACCGACTCACGCGCGCTGTGCCGGTACGCGGCCGTGCTCTACCTCAATCCCGCGGTGCCCGCGGACTGCGGGACCAGCTTCTACCGCCAGTCCCTGCCGGGCGGCCGGCTCGGCGGCAACGTGGTGCAGGCGCCGCACAACAACCTCGTCGAGGCGCTCGGGACGCGGTTCGTCGCGCCGGACGCCTTCGAGGAGGACGTCCGCGTCCCGCACCGCGGCAACCGGCTGCTGCTCTACAACGCCAACCTGGTGCACAGCGCGACCGGTTACTGCGGCAGCACACCGGCTGACAAGAGGATGACGGCGGTCTTCTTCTGGATGGCCTGAGAGCCGGCCGCGCTCACACGTGGCCGATGCCGCCGCTGCCGAAGGACCCGCTGGAACCGGGCAGCCAGCGCCGGCGGTGCTGGTCCTTCCCCGTTCTGGTCGACGCGGCGTGCAGTTCGTAGGGCATGAGACGTTCGCCGTGCTTCCCGCGCGGGACCTCGTCCGGCTCCCGCACCTCGCGCGCCTCGCGGACCGCGCCGCCGGGCGGGAGATGGGGCTGGTCCTCCGGGCTGGGATGGGGCAGCTCGCGGTCCCGGACCCGCATGCCGAGCTGCACCGCCCAGATCAGCGCGCCGGCGACGACGATGCCGCCGAGGAAGGCGAGGATCAAGTTGACCACGTCGCCCGCCGAGGCCGCAGCCAGGACAAAGCTCACTGTGTTCATGAGCCAATTATCACCTGAATGACCGAAAAAGGCAGCTTGTAGAGCATATCGGATGAATAATCCGGGTCGGCGAGATGGATGGCGAACATGGGTTCGACGATGCCTGTGATGCCGGGCGGTCGCGGTCGTCCGCCTGCGGGTGATTCGCCCCGTTCGTTCCGATCCCGGCGAACGCGGGCGGATTCTCCGTCGGTTACGGATCGCTCAATCCCTGGTGGCCGCACGGTGATCGGCGCACCATGGGCTCATGACGCCGGTCCTCAGAGCCATGCAGCAGTTGGAGACATGGCCCGACCTCAGCCCGTGCCCGACCAGTTGCGGAACCGGCCGGGCGCTGCGCTCGGCCCGTGACGAGATCGTCCACTTCCACTCGGACCGCGACGTGGACCTCCACCTCACCGCACCGGCGATCCAGCGGCTCCACTACGACTTCGCCGGGTCCAGCGCGATCCACCTGGTGCCCGGCTCGCGCTGGGTCACCGTCCACCTCGACTGCGGCACCGATGTCGACCTGCTGCTCGGCCTGGTGAGCGTCGCCCTCAAGGCGCATCAGATCCGGCCCGTGCGCGGCGACGCGTCGGCGGCCTCGTGCAACTTCCACCGCGTGACGGTGCTTCCGCGCGACGCGGGCGGCTGACGCGGGCTGACGCGGGGGCCTGCGTGGCTGACGCGGGCTGACGCGGGGGCCTGCGTGGCTGACGCGGGCTGACGCGGGGGCCTGCGCGGGTGGCGCGAGTCGCGCGGGCGGTTGACGCGGGGACGGGGGGACGGCCTGCGCGGGTGGCCGGCCGCGGCCGGTGGACCTCCCCGAACCCCCGAACTGCCCGTACCGGAAACACCTTTCCCAAGTGTCACAGGCATGACATAGGCTGCCATTCGCAGCCGCGCCCCGCGCGTCACCGCCGTCGAGCGGTCATGTTCGGGTGCTGCGCGGCGCACTCATCTTCCCGGTCACGCGCCGGGTTTTCTCGTGGGGGTAACAGCACTGTGCGCACGCGCAGCATCTCGACCGCGACGGCGCTCGCGGTTCTCTTCAGCTCGGCGGCGCTGAGCGTCGCCGCGGCCGGCACCGCCTCGGCCGCCACCGCCAACGTCACCACGCCCGGTGGCATCGTCGCGGACGGCGCCCTGAAGCGGGTCTTCGTCGGCGACCGCTCCACCGGCACCGTCAAGGCCACCGACTACTCCGGCACCCTCGTGGACTCGGCCGACGGCATCAGCGGCGTGACCGACCTCGCGCTGTCCGACGACGGCGCCACCCTCTACGCGGCCGCCGAGGGCACCCACGAGATCGTGGCCCTCGACGCCGCCACCCTCGACGAGAAGGCCCGCTACCCGGTCGCCACGCTGAAGGGCCCGCGGTACGTCGCCTTCAGCGGCGGCAAGGTCTGGTTCACCTACGGCGACCAGTGGGACGGCGACCTCGGCTCGGTGGACCCGGCGGCGGCCCCGGGGTCCGACCCCGACCCGGTCACCCTCGGGCAGGCGCCGGACGGCGTGTCGATCTGGAACCCGGGCCTGCTCGACACCGACCCGTCCACGCCCGGCCTGCTCGCCGTCGGCGAGACCGGCGATTCCACCGGCTCGATGGCCATCCTGGACGTCTCCTCCGGCACCGCGCAGAAGGTCGCCTACTACAGCAGCGACTACACCCTCAACAGCGGCATCGGCGACATCGACATGGTGCCCGGCGCCCCCCAGGTGCTGGTCAACGGCACCTTGCGGGACGCCTACCAGGACGGCAAGTTCACCCAGGCCGGCGCCTACCCGGCCGGCCAGAGGGCCGACATCGCCCCCGACGGCACGGTCGCGCAGATCAACGGCACGCAGATCGCGACCTACAAGCCCAACGCCGCCAAGCCGATCCGCACCTACTCGGTCGGTTCGTACGGCACCGCCGACCTGGCCTGGGCCCCGGACGCCTCCCGCGTCTTCGCCCTGGTCGGCACCTCGGGCGGCGGCTACACCGTCAAGGCGCTCACCGACCCGACGAAGAACGTCCCCACCCTCACGGTCAACGCCCCGTCGACCGCCAAGCGCGCCACCAAGCTCACGGTGACCGGCAAGATCTCGGCGACGGTACCGCTGCCCAGCGGCGTGAAGCTCGAGGTGACCCGCACCGACCTGGAGTCCCCGAACGGCAAGGCGCTGCCCTCCGTCACGGTGAAGGCGGACGGCACCTACTCCTTCTCCGACACCCCGCCGGCCGGCGGCACGGTCACCTACAAGGTCAGGTACGCGGGCGACGCCCAGCACACCGCGGTCAGCGCCAGCGACAAGGTCTCCGTCTCCCGCAACGCGACCACGCTGACCCTGAACAACAACGGCAAGCTGTACTCGTACGGCACCGACGTCAAGTTCACCGCGCACCTCGGCACCACGTACAAGAACCGTACGGTCGAGATCTGGGCCGACCCCTTCGGCGGCGACAAGCCCAAGAAGCTGATCAAGTCCGGCACGGTCAACTCCAGCGGCAACATCACCGCGACCGTGGACATGACCCGCGACACGCTCGTCACCGCGGTCTTCAAGGGCGACGCCCGCTACGCGCCCAAGACGGTGAAGTCGACGGCGTACGCCAAGGTGAAGGTCTCCGTCGCCGTCTCCAAGCACTACAAGACGGCCAAGATCGGCACGCACACGTACTACTGGTTCCACAAGAGCACCGACCCGCTGCTCACCACGACCATGACGTACTACCCGGGCCGCCAGCAGCGCTTCGACCTGCAGGTCTACTACAACGGCACGTGGTACTCCGCCGACTCCGAGTACTTCCCGATCGGCAGCAACGGCAAGTCGGCCGTCTCCCTGGGCGCCCCCGGCGAGTCCGGCATCAAGGCGCGCATGCGCTCGGCCTACATCAACGGCTCCTCCGGCGACAGCGTCAACTCCACCACGTACAGCTCCTGGAAGTACCTGTACTTCTCCAACTAGCCGGTCCGGAAACCCTGTCGGGGCTCCCGCCCCGCACGGACACCGTGCGGGGCGGGAGCCCTTCCGCATGCCGGACGGGGCCGCCGTCACGGGCGTTTCCCGGCTGCCCGTCTTCCTGTCACACTGCAACCGCGGTGGCCGAAAACGTGTCTCTGCATGCGTGCCGCCGCGGGACAGGCGCGACGGCTTCGGGGGGTCGGAATGAGTACATGGGCGGTGCCCGGATACACCGAGTCGCTGGAACTCGGGGCGGGGGCGAGCGGGCGGGTCGTGCTGGCCGTGCACGAGGAGACCGGCATCCCGGTCGCGGTGAAGTACCTCAGTGACTCGCTGCGCACCCGGCCGGGCTTCGTGCACGACTTCCGGGCGGAGGCGCGGCTGCTCGCCGGGCTGGAGAGCCCGCACGTCACCGGCCTGTACGAGTACGTCGAGAGCCCGGACGGCGCGGCCATCGTGATGGAGCTGGTGGACGGCGTCTCGCTGCGCTCCCTGCTGAAGCGGAACGGCCCGCTCGAACCCGAGGCCGCGCTGCTGATCCTCAAGGGGTCGCTGCTCGGCCTGGCCGACGCGCACCGCCTCGGCGTCGTCCACCGCGACTACAAGCCCGATAACGTGCTGGTCGCGCCGGACGGCACCTCCAAGCTCGTCGACTTCGGGATCGCCGCGGACGCCGGCACCAGCGCCGGCGCGGCCGGCACCCCCTCCTACATGGCGCCGGAACAGTGGACCGGCGCGCCCGCCTCCCCGGCCGCCGACGTGTACGCGGCCACCGCCACGTTCTTCGAGTGCCTGACCGGCCGCAAGCCCTACAGCGCCGGCAACCTCGCCGAACTCGCGCTGCAGCACGTCGACGCGCCGGTCCCCGCCGACGAGGTCCCCGAGCCGGTACGGGACCTGGTGCGGCGCGGACTGGCCAAGGACCCGGAGGAACGGCCCACCCACGCCGAGCTGTTCGTCACGGAGCTGGAGTCGGCCGCCGGCGCCGCCTACGGGCCCGACTGGGAGGAGCGCGGCCGCGGCCGGCTCGCCGCGCTGGTGGCCCTGCTGCCGCTGCTGCTGCCGTCGGCCCGGGTCCGCCCGCACACCACCAAGGCCACCGCCCGCACGGTGCTCGGCGGTGAGACGGCCCGGGGCGGGGCACGGTCGTGGCTGCCCGGCCGGCCGGGGATGCTGGTGTCCGGCGCGGCCCTGGCGCTCGGCGCCGTGCTGGTCTACGGCCTCCAGCCGCAGCCGGGAGCGGCCCCGCAGCAGGCGGCGAAGGCCCTGGCCACCACCAGCGCGGGGCCCGGTGTGACGGCGACGGGATCCGCCACCGCGAGCGCGTCGGCCTCCGCGTCGGCGTCCCCGACGTCCAGCGAGTCGCCGGGACCGTCGCCCTCGGACACGGCGGCGACCGCGACCGCCACCGCCACCGCCACCGACGGGCCCACCGCGTCCGCGACCGCGGATCCGGGCGGGGGGACGACGGCGCCCGGCGGGACGACCGCCGGGGCCACGCCGACCACCGCGGCCCCCACCTCGGCCGGACCCGTCTCCCCCGCGGTCAAGGACATCGCGGTGTCGGGCTTCCGGCAGACCGGACCGGCCACCGCCACGGCGACCGTCGACGTCGCCACGGACGGCACGGGACCGGTCTCCATCACCGTCGTGTGGTTCGCGGGCAACGTCCCCGGATCGCTCGGCGCCCCCGACGGCGCGCCCCAGACGTTCAAGCGCAGCGGCGCCACGCACTACACGATCCCCGTCGACCACACCTTCCAGAACTCCGGCTGCTACTGGGCGGTGCAGGTCACCACCACGCCGTCCTCCGCCGACGGCGGCGCCTCCCAGCAGCTGCTGACCAGACAATGCGAGCTCCGATGACCGCCGCCGACAGCGACCGCGCTCCCACGCCCGCCGGGGACGGCGAGCCCACCCGGGCACTGGGCCCCGACGACCCCGAGTACAGCGCCACCGTGCTGTCCAGCCAGTGGATCCAGCGGCCCGAGCCGGACGACACCCTGCTCGCCCCCGAGCCGGACGACGTCACGCTCGTCGCGCCGCCTACGGATATGGACGCCACTGTTGTCGCGCCGCCCATGGACGTGGGCGTGACCGTTGTCGTGCCGCCCATGGACGTGGACGTGACCGTTGTGGCGCCGCCTACGGATGCGGACGCCACCGTCGTCGCGCCGCCTACGGATGCGGACGCCACCGTCGTCGCGCCGCCTACGGATGCGGACGCCACCGTCGTCGCGCCGCCCACGGATGCGGACGCCACCGTCGTCGCGCCGCCCATGGACGGCGCCGCGTCGACGGACGTACCGGACCGCACGGAGGGCACCGTGCTGCGCTTCGGTCCCGGGGTGACCGCGGCCGTCGCGCACCGCACCAGCGTGACGCTGGCCGCGGTGCCGCCGCCCCCCGCACCCCCGCGCCGCGGCCACCGTCTGCGCCGACACGCCCTGCCCGCGCTGGTGCTGCTGTGCGTCCTCGCCTTCCTCGCCTGGCAGCGGCTCGGCCCGTCCGTCGGGGTGCGCACGGTGGACGTCGCGTCCCGGCCGACGACGGTCGGGTGCGACGCCACCGCGGACGTCGTCGGCGTCGTCACCACGAACGGCCGTCCGGGCACCCTCTCCTACCGCTGGACCCGCAGCGACGGCACCGCCTCGGGCGTTCTGCAGGAGAAGGTCACCCGAGGGCAGCGGCAGGCCCGGCTGCACCTGCTGTGGAGCTTCCAGGGCAAGGGCCGCTACGCGGCACGGGCCGAACTGCACCTCCTGAGCCCGACCACGCGCACGGTCGCGACCAGCCTCACGTACGACTGCCGGTGAGGGCCTCCACCTCGGCTGCGTAGAGCCGCTCGGGGTCGAATCCCATGCCGGCGAAGTGGCCGGCGAGTTCGAGGGACAGCACGCCGTGCAGCCGGGTCCAGAAGGCCAGGGCCCGGTGCAGGGCCGCGGGCGGCGCGGAGTGGCCGCCCGCCCAGTCCCGGTGGCCGTCGAGATACGCCTCGAACGGCGTCACGGGCGCGGGCGACGGAGCGGGCTGCGCGGCGCAGGCGTCGAGCAGGACGTCCATGATCTCGGACGCGATCGCGGTGACGTCGGCGGGCGCGTGGTAGCCGGGGACCGGAGTGCCGTAGACGAGCAGATAGCGCTGGGGGTCCTCCAGCGCCCACGCCCGCATGGCGTGCGCGAGCGCGGTCAGCCCGGCCCCGGAGTCGGAGCCGGACCCGGCGGCCGCGCGGAAGGCGTCGGCGAGGCTGCGGTAGGCGTCCGTGACGAGTTCGGTGATCAGTTCGTCGCGCCCGGAACGCTTCGCTGTCGGCCGGGAGCGGCCGCACTCTACCGGAGCGGATTCTACGATCCAGTGGTTGTCGAACCAGAAGTCCGTGTCGACGGCCAGCATGCGTATCGCCTTCTCGACCAGCGGCAACGCGGCCCGCAGCCCTTGTTCCAGCCCGGCTGCTTCGGCAGACACGGGAACATCAGCCTCAGATTCTTATCCGCGTAGCGCAGCCACCCGGCCTCGGAGCTGAACCCCAGCATCGCCTGGCCCACCGCCAGGCAGACCAGCTCGGAATCCGTCAACCGTGGCGGTCTTCCCAGACACCGCCGGCCTTCCAGCTCGTCATCGATCTTCACGTACAGTGCGGTGAGGAGGGTGTCCAGGTCGGTCGTCACAACCTGATCTTGGATGCCCTCTCCTCGCGCTCAGCACCCATCCAGTAGGGCTGACTACCCTTGCTCGCATGTCCACGCTCTCCCTGTCTCCGCTCCGCTTCTCTGCGCAGGAGATCACCGCAGTCGTTGAGCTCTACGCGAGCAACCCGGAGTACTGCCGCGCCGCCGGCGAGTACGACCCGGAAGATGTCCGGCCTGATCAGGTTGAATTCGATTTGCGAGACGAGGTCGGCACCGATGGCTGCGAAGTATTGCTCGCGCGGGACGAGCAGAACACGGTAATCGGGCTGATTTCCTTGCTGGATCAGCACCCCAAGGACGGTCACCCGTGGATTGGGATGCTGATCGTGCACGGAGCGGTGCAGAGACGCGGACTGGGCCGTGAGCTGGCTACCGCAATCGAGGACCGCTTCCGCGCAGCAGGTCAGGAAGACCTACGACTGTGTGTCTTCGAAAGCATGCCGTCTTCTCTTGCGTTCTGGACGGCTCTGGGATGGCAAGAAATCCGTCGAGGCGCAACCAACGAACATGGCAAGCCCGTCATTGTCCTGCAGAAAACGTTGCCCTGAACTTCGGAATCACTCGTCTGGCTGTATTGACCCGCGGACGTGGCACAAGAGCGGGACGGCGCCGCCGCGCCGCTGTCCGGGCAGGTGGGCCGGTGTCCGCGCCGGTGTGGCGCAGGTCACGGGAAGTCGGTCGAGGGGGTCGGACAGCTCATTGAGGTGAGCACTCATCTGCGTACCCGGGTCCGGGCCGGGGAATCGAGCGCGTTCGCCGAGCTGTTCGACAGCTACGCCCGCGCGGTCTACAACCATGCCTTCCGGCTGACCGCCGACTGGTCGGCGGCCGAGGACGTGATGGCCACGACCTTCATGGAAGCGTGGCGGCTGCGCGAGCGGGTCGATGCCGAGGGCGGCTCCCTGCGGCCCTGGCTGCTGGGCATCGCCACCAACACGGCGCGCAACCAGTACCGCAGCAACCGCCGTTACCGGGCCGCGGCCCACGCCGCCGCGGCGGCCGAACTGTCGGTGCCCGACCACGCCGACGAGGTGGCGGGCCGGGTCGATGACCGGCGCCGGCTCGCGACGGCCCTCACCGCGCTGGCCGCGCTGCGCCGGCCGGAACGCGAGGTCATCGCGCTCTGCCTGGGCGAGGGCCTGGACTACGAGGCCGCCGCGACAGCGCTCGGCATCCCGGTCGGCACGGTCGCCTCCCGGCTCTCCCGGGCCCGCAGGAAGCTGCGCGCGCTCGCGGAGAGCCCCCCGTCCCACGAGAAATCTCCCACGAGACGGGAAGCCGGCCACGCCGGCAGACAGACAAGAGGCGATCACCCACACACCAGGCGGCCCGCGCAGGAAGGAAACCGATGAACGCGAACACGTCCCGGCACGAACCGGCCGAGGAGGACAAGGAAGCACAGCTCCTGTCCTGGACGGCGCGTGATCTGCCGACGGGCCGTCACCAGTTCCACAAGGAGCGTCTGATGGCCCAGATCCACGACATGCGGCAGCAGGAGCAGCGGGAGCAGCAGGAGCGCCGTACGGCACCGGCGGCGCCCGGGAAGCGACGCCGGCTCCGGCTGCCGCGCCCGGCGATCGCCCTGCCCGCCCTCGCGGCGGCCCTGGCGGGCACGGTCGTCGCCGGGATCGTCATGCAGGGCGGCGGGGGAACCCGCGACGGCGGCGTGGCCACCGGCCCGGCCCTGACCACCCGGGTCGGCGCGGCCGCCGCGGGCGCGCCCCAGCTGCTCGACCAGATCTCCCTCGCGGCGGCCGACGCCTACGCCTCCCACCCGAAGGTCGGCCCCGGCCAGTACGTCTACATCGAGTCCCGTACGGCCGACACGTTCCTCAAGACCGTCAACGACAAGACCAGCCTGGCCAGCCACGCCCTGCACCGCCGCCAGGTGTGGATGTCGCCGGACGGCACCAAGGGCTGGCTGATCGACCCCGCGGTCAACGACAGCCCCGAGGGCGAGACGCTGAGCCTGCCCGACGAGCAGGGCAACACCCCGAAGGCCGACCTGAACAGCCCGTCGTACGACTACCTCGCCAAGCTCCCCGCCGACCCCGCCAAGCTGCTGGCGAAGATCTACAAGGAGACCGAGGGCCAGGGCAACTCCCCCGACCAGGAGGCGTTCACCACCATCGGCGACCTCCTCGGCGAGAGCTACCCCCCGGCGGACCTCTACCCCGCCCTCTTCAAGGCGGCCGCCAAGATCCCCGGCGTCGTCGTCGTACGGGACGCGGTCGACGCGGCGGGCCGGCACGGTGTGGCGGTGGCCCGCCTCGACGAGACCAGCGGCCAGCGCGAGGAATGGATCTTCGACCCGAAGACCCACGTGTTCCTCGGCGAACGCACGGTCCAGGTCCGCCAGGGCACCGGCGCGGACGCCCTGATCAAGCCGGGCACGGTCATGTTCACCAGCGCCATCATCACCAGGTCCGTCGTCGACGACATCAAGCAGACCCCGGCGACCGACGGCTGACCCCCTCCGGACCGGCCGGTCGCCCGTCCGGCCTCCCCGGCGGCCCCGGACCCGGGGCCGGTCCGCCGCTACTTGCCGGGTCCGGGCCAGCCCCTGCAACTCGGCGGTGGCGGCCACCACCAGGTCGACGGCCCCGGCACTGCGGTGCTGTCCGCGCTGGGTGAGTATTTCCTGAACCCGCCAGGCACGATCGTAGGCGCGGTCGTCGACCGGTACCCAGCCGAAAAGCATGCGCAGATCCTCGGCGCCTTGCGCACGGTCCGCGGCGGAACGTGAACCGTGGAAGAACTCCAGCCCGGTGATGGGGCACGTGCCTATGAGCCCGGCTGCCGCCGCCTGATCCCATCCGAACCGCTCGGCATCGCCCCGCAGAAGCCGGGCCAGCGCGCTGGTGTCGATCAGGAACTGTGCGGCGTTCACTTTGTGACGTGCGGCCACTTCCCGTGTCGGGGCCCCCGGAGGGAACCGCCGGGGGCCCGGGCAGACTCTGCATGTTGGTAGACGTCTGAAAGGGATGGCCGAAACATGATTACGCTCACCAAGGAAGACGGCCCGGCGGACCTGGATGGAGTGACCCATCTGTCCATCGGCGTGTCCTGGGACCCCACGGCCGGCACCAGCGGCGGCGTGCTGGGCAAGCTGCGCCGCAAGCAGGGCACCGACCTGGACCTGATCGCCATCGCCATGCAGGGCACGGACCCGGTACGCCTCGCGGGCCTGGACTCGCTGAACCCGATGGGCAACGGTTCGCTGGTCCACAGCGGCGACGACCAGACGGGGCACGGGGACGGGGACGACGAGACGGTGACCGTCGAGTTCGCCAACATACCGCCGCAGATCACGTCGATCGTGTTCGTCGCCGCCGCGTTCAAGCGGGGCAGTTCCTTCCAGAAGGCGCGCAACATCAGTTTCAAGGTCTACGACGCCACGGGGGGAAGCTCGCAGCAGGTCGCCGACATCTGGCCCAGCCTGCTCACGCAGGACAACGGCTGTGCCGTGGCCAAGGCCGTGCGGCAGGGCGCCGGCTGGAAACTCGAAGTCATCAACGTGACCGGGAAGATCAAGCAGGGCGACGAACACGCCCTGATGCGCTTCGCCGTCAGCAAGTAGCCCGCGAACGGGGGCCGGAGTGAGCGATTCCCTGTATGCCGAGCGCTCGTGGAACCCGCTCTGGCGGCCCGTGGAGCTGACCGAGGACGGGCTGCGCAGGGGCGGCAGCGTCACGCCGTTGGCCGAGCTGAACCTCGGTGCCATGGCCGAGGCGTTCCAGCGCGGGCACTGGCTCGGCGGCGGCGGCGCGGAACGCCCGCTGGAGCGGTTGCCCGAGGGGACCGGGTTCGTCCCGGTGACCCGGGTGACCGGCACGGCCACGCCGGTGAGTGTCCGGCAGGCCGCCCGGTTCGCCCGCGCGCTGGGCGAGTTGGCGGTACGGCGGTGCGGTGGGCCGGAACAGGTGGCCGCGCTGGCCGACCGGGCGCGGGCCGAGGGTGTACCGCTGTGGATGGCGAGGCGGTCCGCGCCGGGGCCCGCCGGACCGGTCACGGTCGTCGTGGACCGGCGTCTGGTGCGGGTCGACGTGTGGGGGCCCGGCGCACCCGTCGTACGGATCCGGGCGCCGCACGGGTTCCACCGCGACTCCGCCCAGCCGGCCAAGGGCCTGCGGATGACCGTCGGCGAGGTGACCGCGCAACTCAGCCTCAACAAGAAGCTGCGCAAGTCCAAGAGCTCGGTGGAGGTACGACTGCCCGAACAACCGGGACGGCCCGGACGGCCAGGACAGCCCGGCGGACGCTGGACACTGCGCCGGGAGAACGCGGTGAGCTCATGGCTGTCGCGCGACGACCGGAGAGTCGCCTTGCTGACCTGCCCACCGCGCCGACCCGCACATCGGCCGGGTGAGCTACTGCGGCCGCTGGCTCCCGTCCGCTACGAGAGCGCCGACCCGCTGGACGCCGTGATGGCGCAGGTCTTCTCCGTGGCCTTCGGAGTCGGCGACGCGACGGGCCTGGCCCGGTTCAGCTCCGAGCAGCGGGACGGCGGCGACGAGGGCTGGGACCTCCCCTGGTTCAGCAACCTCGGCAACGGCAGCGACGACAACGAATCCGGAGCCGCCGACGGCTGGGGCTCGGACGGCGACGGCGGCGACGGCGGCAGTGACGGTGGCGGCGGCGACGGTGGCGGCGACTAGGTGAAGTGATCCAGACCCGTCTCTCGGCCGTCGTCGGCGGCCTGGCGGCCTCATTCCCTCCCGGATCCCCTTCGGGGCGTAACGCGACAGCACCCTCACCGCGTGTAAGAGGTGACGTCCGCCCACGAAAGGACAACACGGTGAGGCAAGCACCCGCGGACTTCCTGGAGTTCGCAGCCGCCCGCAGCGGGCCGCTGTTCCGGACGGCCTGCCTGCTCACGGGCGACTGGCACCTCGCCGAGGACCTGGTCCAGGAGACGCTCGCCAAGATGTACCGCTCCTGGCGGCGGATCAGCCGTGCGGACTCCCCGGTGGCCTACGCCGACACCGTGCTGGTGCGCACCTACATCTCCCAGCGCAGACGCCGCAGTTCCACCGAGCGTCCCAGCGACCGGCTGCCCGAGGCGGCAGGACCGGCCCCGGACGCGGAACTGCGGATGGCCCTGCTCGACGGCCTGGCCCAGTTGACCGCCAAGGACCGCGCGGTGCTGGTGCTCCGCTACTGGGAGGACCGCTCGGTCGAGGAGACCTCCCAGGTCCTCAGACTGTCGCCGGGAGCCGTCCGCACCCGCAGCATGCGCGCCCTGCAACGGCTACGCGCCCTGCTCGGGACCGAGTTGGCCGACCTGGCCGCATGACGAGCACCAGCCGACGACGCTCATGCCGCGACGGCCTCCCGGACCTCCCGGACCTCCCGGACCTACCGGACCTCCCGGACCCCCCGGCCCCCGCGAAACGCTCCGCCCGCCGACTCCCCGAACTCCCCGGACCGGAAGAACGGAACCCCACCATGTCCGTCGACAAGGACTTCGAAACCCGGGTGACCCGCGCCATGAGCCGCGCCACCAGTGAGTTCCCGCCGCACTCCGCCGACCTGGTGCAGCGCTCCGTCGCCCGCGGGCGCCGGATGCGGCTGTTCGCCGCCGCCCGCGTCACCGCCGTGGCCGTCGCGGTGGTCACCGCGGGCGGCACCCTGATGACCACGGGCGCTCTCGGCGGCCACGGCGCCGGCTCCCGGGACCAGGTGCGGGCCGACGCGCCGGGAAACGCCCCGGGACGTTCCACCGGGCGGCAGCCCTCCCCGTCGCCCGCCCCCGTCAGCGGCGAGGAGATGGTCCGCACGCTCAAGAACCTGCTGCCGGCCGGCGGCACCGTCTCCGCGGCCTCGGGCCGGGCGTCGGAGGCCGGCCCTCCCGTCGTCTGGCCGATGGCCAAGCTCACCTACTCCACCGCGAAGGGCTCCTCCAGCGTCGACCTCACCGTCTCCCGGCTGGACCCCGACACCCCCAGGGACCAGCAGGGGAACGCCGGTTGCCTGCCGGTGGAGGTGCGCCCCCACGACAAGTGCACCACCGAGAAGCTCCCCGGGGGCGCGGTGCTGAACACCACCAAGTCCTTCACCTACCCCAGCAGCGACACCGGGCAGAAGCGCTGGTACGTGGTCCTCACCACCGCCGCCGGGGTCCAGCTGACGGTGCAGGAGTTCGGCGGCGGCGACGAGAAGGGAACGTCCGACGGAGCCGATCCGCTGCTGTCGCTCTCCGAGCTGACCTCGATCGTGCGCAGCCCGGCGTGGGACAGGACGATCAGCGCGCTGCCGACCCAGCAGAGAACCCCCTCCGCCACGCCTTCCGCCACCGGCACGCGCGTATCCGGCGCCCGCATGACCCGGGTGCTGACGTCACACCTGCCCCCCGCCGGGACCGTCTCCGACCTGAACGCCGGTGACGGGCTGGTCCAGCTCGTCTACGACGACGGCCACGGCAAGAACATGGTCGAGGCCGACGCGCAGTACGACATGACCCCCCTGCTGGCCGGGCACATGGGCTGCGCCGACGTGTCCGGGCACTGCGAGGCCACGACACTGGCCGACGGCACGCAGGTCAAGAAGGTCCAGGGACCGTCGGAGAAGGGCGGTGCGGCCCGGGTGTGGCTGGTCGACGTCCTGTACCCGGACGGCCGCCGGGTGGTGGTCCGGGAGGCCAACTCCTACGCCGAGAGCGCCCCGGTGACGCGCCCCCGGCCGGCCCTGAGCATGGCCCGGCTGCGCAGCATCGCGCTCGACAGGACGTTCTTCACGGACTGAGCACCGCGGATCGCCGGGGAGACGGGCCCCGTGACGTCGAGGGGCCCTGGTGCCCGTACGGCACCAGGGCCCCGAAGGAAATGCAACACCATCTGTCGGCTCTCTACTGCTCTGCCGACCTTCTCTTTTTCCGCTACCCGGCCCAGCAGGGCGGAGCGGGGGATCGCAGCTGCGTGACCGGGGACCACCATCCATTCCGGGGTCTTGCGGTACCCGGGCCGAGTGCCTATCGGTGTTTCTCGGACCGGGCGATCCTGATGGCGTCTGTTCCTCCGTTCCTCTCTGAACCAACCACTGTGTGAACCGGTACTGCTGGCGGCGGCTCCTTGAGGTGCGAGCCGCCCAGTGCGGCTCTCAGTCCCGTCACCGTCCTGAGAAAACCTTGGCTCCGAGGCTCGAGAGCCGCACTGACCTGCGTGTTTCGTACTCCGTCACCGGCAGTTCGTGTCTGCCGGGTCTCGTTCGACCGTGTCTACGAGAAGAAGCGTACCCACAGCGGAGCCAAAAATCTACTCCGGCAAACACAGTTTTCGCTCTTCCGGCGGAGGAAGAACCCTGCCGCGATCGCCCCGCACCGGTTCGCGGAAGCCGTCTCCCGCCGCGCACGCGGCCGCTTCGGCCCCGAGGGCGGTTCCGGTGCGGGCGGGCCGCATAAGCTCTGCTGTCATGTCGAACCCTGATGAGCTGCTTGTCGCCATCTCCGCCGCTGTGGAGTCCGAGCGAAGCAATCAGATGTCGCTGACCGTGGTCGTCGGCGGCGCCGTCATCACCGGCCGGCTGGCTCCCGAGGCCGTGTGGCGGGAGCGGGTGGCGGAGGTGCTGAAGGACTCGGAACGCCTCGGCCCGTTCTCCAACGTCTTCACCCGCGGCCCACGCGGGAGCCGGCCCGGCCGCGGCGAGGCGCCCACGCACCTGCACTTCCATCTCGCCCGGATCCTCCAGGGAAGCCTCGGCATCCCGGAGACGGGCGGCATGTACCGGGTCGCGATCAAGGACGTCAGCGCATGGACCGTGGGCGATCTCAGCTACTCCGACCGCTGAGACGCCGTCAAGCCGTCCCCTGGCCGGGCCGGCGGCTGCCCCGGGCCGCCTGTCTCCCCGGCGGCGGGCCCGCCCGGGACCGCCGCCTCCGGCAGCAGCCGGTCCAGGCAGGCGTCCAGCGCCGTCTCCGGCGCCGTCTCCGGCTCGGCCCGGGTGAGGGTGCCCGGGCCGCTGACCGCGTCGAACATGAGGGCGGCGGCTGTCCGCCGGGCACTCCGGCGCCCTGTGGTGCGACGGCGGAGCGAGGGCTGGGCGCCCCGGCTCAGTCGCTCCCGCCCGGCGGCGCCGGCTCGTCGGCCCCGCCGTACATGCCGGCGCGGAGCCGCTCCTTGGCCGCTCCGAGCCGTGGGCCGTAGTCGGGCGCGAAGATCTCGCTCAGCGTCTTGTCCAGGGTTCCGGAAATCGCATGGATCCGGGACCGGACGGCTCGGTCGCGCACGATCCCGTCGAGGTCGCCGGACTCGAACATCACCTGGCAGAGCCAGTCCGACAGCACGAACGCCGGGTCGCGCGTGAGTCTGACGGTGATCGCTTCCTCGTCCACGACGTCAACGCAGCTCCCCCGGGAGACGGCGTCCGCGCCCCGCGTCACCGGACGTGCGCCAGCAAGGTGCGCAGGACGGCGTCGGCGTGCGTCCAGAGCAGGGATCCCGCGGCGGCGGGAAGCAGGTGCCGGGTCGCCGTCGGGATCATCCGGGCGAGCGATTCACCCAGGTCCGGGGAGTGGACCGGGCTGGTGTCCTGCTCTCCGTACCAGAGGTCGACCGGGACGGCGATGTCGGCGGGGTCGAACGGCCAGCGGCCCATCGCCAGGACGGTGTCACGGGCATAGCCCGCGGGGCCCTGGCCGAACGCCTCGTCCATCGCGCGCCGGAAGGCGTGCTGGAAGGCCGGGTCGGTGTAGACCGCCCGATCTGCCTCGGGGCTCGTCATGATGATCAGATCCCACAGCGCTTCGGCGCTGCCGAAGTCGGCGAAGGACGCCTCGGCGGCGGCAGGGTCGGCGGCGACGGCGTCCACCAGGCCCCTCACCTGCGGGTTCAGCGACTGGGCGAAGCGGGGATGGGCGAGTTCGTCGCTGCCGGACACCACGGCCACCGCGCTCACCAGACCGTGTGCCGCCAGGGCGAGGGCGAACGGCGCCCCCTGCGAGAACCCCACCGCCGACGGGGCGTGCAGGGCCCGCTCCTGGACGAAGTGCCGGATGTCGGTCGCCCAGCTGGTCAGGGTCCGGCCGGGGGCGGGGTCGGAGGCGCCGAGGCCGGGCCGGTCCACGCTGACCAGCCGGACACCTTCCGCGTCGACGGCGCCGCCGCCGAAGGCGAGCCACCTGCTGGTCGCCGCCCCCGGGCACAGCAGCACCGGAGTGCCGTCGGCCGGCCCCCATTCCGCCCAGCCCAGGAGCCTGCCGTCCGGCAGCCCGATCTGTCCGAGCCGCGCTGGTTCCCGTACGCCGTAGTCCATGATCCGTATTGTCGCGTGCCCGCCTCCCGACTGCCGTCCCCTTTTCCACCGGCGGCGAGGGGGGAACCGCGTGCGGGGCCTGGCGAGGGTTCCGGCATCCCGGTCCCGGCCCGGCCCCGCAGCGGTCATGGCGTGCGGTCCCCGTGCCGGGACCGCAGACCGGGCGTCAGGGGCAGCTGGGCTGTTTGACGCCGTAGATGATGCGTTTGCCGAGCCCTGGCCACTCGGTGACCGTCCACAGCTGGCGGTTCGACCTCATCACGTACAGATCCTGGAGCCCGACGCCGCCCTGCTGGTACGTGGGCTGCTGGTTGGGCCGGTCCGTCACCAGCCAGCCGAGGTTGTCCTCGCCCCGGCTGCTGTCGAAGTAGTAGCAGCGGCGCGCGCCGGCGGCCGGGTCCTCGTACGAGACGCCGCCCTGCACGTTGGTGACCGGTTGCTGGTAGACCTCCTGCGCGTGGATGGTGTTGCCGGCGGTCCGGGACGTGATGTCGCTCGTCCGCCACCGCGCGAGACGCGAGTCGCACCACACCAGCATCCCGCCCTGGCGCCGGCTGCAGTACTCACCCGTGATGAACTGCCAGCTGGACGCGGACCGGTCCAGGGAGACGTAGTCGTAGCAGGCGCGATTGCCCCTGTTGCAGGCCTGGGGGGACACCCCGCCCGTCCCCGTGGACCACCGACCGATCTCCGGCAGCACGAACCGGCTGCCCGGAGCCCTCGGGTCGTTGGTCCGGCCCAGGTCGAGGATGTTCCGGGTGTCGAACACCAGAAGACCCCTCCGCGGATCCGCCACGTAGAGGGAGTTCTCGTGCCAGACGACGCCGCCCGCGTGGGTCGGCAGTGACCTGAACTCGGTCTGGCCCGGCATGAGTTGCACCAGTTCCACGTGCACGTAGCGCGTCGGGGCGCCTGGGACGAGGAAGCTGACCCGGGAACGTGCGGGCGTGCTCTGGTTCGGCGCGTGCCCGTACCACGAGTTGAGAAGTACCCGACGGCCGTTGACCGTGCCCGCGGGGAACGCGTCCTCACTGCCGCTCATGCCCTGCGGGGTCCAGGTGGACGACGCGGAGTCCACGCTGTCGAAGCAGTACCAGTCGGCTGCCGCGACCGCGTTGCGCAGTGCTCCGAGCGGGCTGTTGGCCGCGGAGCACTTCTGAGTGGCGATGTGATCGAGGTTGTTGCTGTTGCTGATCAGCTGACCCGGCGTGAGCCGCTGGTACGGCAGCGCGGGGATGTTCGAGGCGCGGGGGTCGGGATCCCACGTCAGGTGGAAGTCCGGCAGGGACGCGGGATCCGACACCATCGGCCGGGGCGCGGGGACCGGCGCGGCCGGAGCGGCGGACCGCGCTTGCGCTCCGGCCGGTCCCGCACACAAGAGGAGGGCCAGCGTGGCGACAGCCACTCGGCCCAGCAAGGGGGGAATCACGAGAACTCCTTCTCCACGTCGCGGCCTTCGTGGCTGCGAAGCATTGCCCGTCACCGCACCCCATCGAACGACCACGCCGAGAGAACGGACGTGCGTGAGTACGGCGCGTGATCTGTCGGAGAGAGTTTTGACAGGCGGCCAGTACTTCTTGACGCGTGTCGCGAACTTTCACCCGGAAACAGCAGCCTCAGAACCCCGCAGCGGCCCCGCAGCGGCTCCGCACCGGCCCCGCAGCGGCTCCGCACCGGCTCCGCACCGACTCCGCAGCGGCTCCGCAGCGGCGGGGCGCACGGCGCCCTCACCGCAGGCGTCGGCCGCCGTCTACAACCATCGACACCAGTGGTGGGTCAGACCCACGCAAGGAGATCTTGCGACAAAAGAATCACTGACGTTTCACGTGGCAAGAGAGAAGACCGATGGCACGTACACGCTCCGCGGCGGTTGCCGCTGCTTCGTTCCTGCTCATGGCCGGTGCCGGTCTGATGCACGCACCCTCCGTGTTCGCCGCCGGCTCGGCCTCCGGTGCTGCCGCGAGCGACTTCGACGGTGACGGGTACTCCGATGTGCTGATCGGCGCGCCGAGTGGCATCGCCGGCGGTGTCAAGGGCGCGGGTTACGTGACGGTCCAGTACGGCAGTGCGCACGGCATCGGCACCGCGGCCACCACGCCCGAGGGGCGTACCGCCGTCTTCAGCCAGGCCACCACGGGTGTCCCGGGAAACGCGGAACCCGGTGACGCGTTCGGGGCTTCGGTGGTCACCGGTGACGTCAATGGCGACGGTTACGACGACGCCGTCATCGGCGCGCCGGGTGAGGACACCGGTGCGCTGCGGAACGTGGGCCGGGTGACCGTGCTGTACGGCTCCGCGCGGGGGCTGCGCGCCGTCGGGAGCGTCTCTGTCGCCCCTGCGGCCCCGTACGCCGACGCCCGTTTCGGGCTGGCCGTGGCCACTGCCCGGCCGGCCGGCTCCGCTCCGGGCGAGGCCCTCGTCGCCGCGGACCGTCGCGGCGCGGACGTGCTCGCCTACGAGGCGGGAACGCTGAGGAGCAAGAGCCGCCTCGACACCACCGGTGCCGTGCAGGGCGACGCCATCGAGCCGAAGTCCCTGACCACCGGTGACTACGACGGCGACGGCGACGACGACCTGGTCGTGTCCGGCCGCAGCCAGGAGGAGGACGGCGGCGGGCGCTCCGCGGTGTACTCGAGCGGAACCGGAGGGCTGACGTACGTACGGGACCTCGGCGGCGGTCCCGCCACCGCGTCCGGGGACATCGACAACGACGGTTACGACGATCTCGTCTACGGGTCGCCGGACAGCCCCTATGACCAGGGCGAGCCCCTGACCGGAGGCGTGGTGGGCGTCTACTTCGGCGGTGAGGACGGGGTGAAGGGCGTCGACGAGCTCGGCACCGTGGCGCAGGCCTGGGCCCAGTACAGTCCCGGGGTGCCGGGCAACGCCGAACTCGGTGACGGTTTCGGGTCCGCCGTTTCCGTCGCCGACGTCGACGGGGACGGCTACGACGACCTGGCGGTGGGCGCGCCGGGGGAGGACGTCGGCAGCGTCAAGGACGCGGGTGCGGTCTGGATCCTGCGCGGGTCGGCTTCCGGAGTGACCGCGGGCAGGGCGATGTCGTTGACGCAGAACTCCTCGGGCGTACCGGGCACGGCGGAGCGAGCGGACCGCTGGGGCGGGCAGGTCCGGCTCGTGGACACGAACCACGACGGCCGTTGCGAGCTGCTGGCCTCCGCCCCGGGAGAGAACGGTTCCGAGGGAGCGGTCTGGGTGTTCCGCGCCCTCGCGTCCGGGATCGTGACCACAGGCGCCCGTTCGTACGGGGCCGCCGTGCTCGGGGCGTCACCGACCGGCGCCCGGTTCGGTGCCGCGATCAGCGAGTAGGAGGCCGGCGAGCAGGAGGACGGCGAGCAGGAGGCCGGCGGAACGAACGGCGCCGCACGGTCCTGGCCGGCCTGGGGCCTGTCCTTGCCGCCGCCGCTCACGCACCGGCCGCGACGGCCATCAGCGCCTGATGGCCCGGCGACGGCTCGGCCACGACGGCTCGGCCACGAGTCCCGCATCCAGCATCCCGCCGGTCGGCGGCCCGGCCCTGGACCGCGGCCGCCGGGTGCACGGACGGCGCCTCACTTCTCGGCGGCGCAGTCGTAGAGGGTGAAGCTGCCGTCGGTGCGGATGCCGTAGGCGGTGGGCGGGATGCGGGCGCAGTGGGACTTCACCCAGGTGGTGGCGGGAGTGGTGGGGCGCTGGGTGGTGAGCAGCGCATAGCGCAGCTGGTGCGCGGTGACGAGGCTGCCGAGCTGCTGGGCGGTCGGGAAGGGGGTGCTGCCGGTGAAGCCGCCCATGACGAGGACGGGCTCGGACTTCGCCCGCAGCAGGGGCTCGGCGGTGTAGGCGGCCTGGGTGGCGAGCAGGTACTTCTCGCCGTGGCGGTGCGTGGTGAGGTAGGCGAGCAGGGCGGTGTCGCGGGCGCTGGGCCGGCCGAGCCCTCTCCTGCGCGGGGCGCGATGGGGATGCTCGTAATACGACTTGCCGACCGGACCGGCCATCGGCGAGGTGGTGGCGCCCGCGTAGAGCGGGTCGAGGCTGGAGACGGCCCAGCCGGCCGGTACGACCAGGGTGGCCGCGATTCCGGCGGCGAGGGCGGCGTGGACCAGCCGCGGGGAGGTGCGCGGCCCGCGGCTCCACAGGCCCACCACGCCGCACAGCGCGAGCATCACGGCGACCGGCAGCAGCCAGGAGACGAATCGGGTCGGCCAGTCGAGCACCAGCGCCCACGCCGCCGTCAGCGCGATCGCCGCCGGCAGCACCAGGTGCCGCCGGCCGGCCGCGTCGTGCTCCGCCGCCGGCTGCGGCTCGTACTCCGCCTCGTACTTCGCCTCGTACTCCGCCTCGTACTCCGAGCGGAACAGCGCGAGGCCGCCACCGGCCAGCGCGGCGAGCGCCGGGGCGATGACGGCCGTGTAGTAGGCGTGGTTGCCGTTGGAGACGCTGAACACCACGGTGTGCACGGCCAGCCAGCCACCCCACAACAGGAATCCCGCGCGCTGCAGGTCGGTTCGCGGTCGCCCGGCGTGCCGGACGACGCCCAGGACCGCGGCGAGCACGGCGAGCGGCAGGAACCAGGCGACCTGCGGGCCGACCGTGTGGTTGATCAGCATGTCCCAGCCGGTGTTGCCGGTGGTGCGGCTGGCGGTGGTCCCCGCGACGGCGCCGAACGCGGTGGGATCGCTGCCGAAGCGGCTCAGGCCGTTGTAGCCGAAGACCAGGGCGAAGGGATCGTTGTGGGACGTCCCGTCGAGGTACGGGCGGTCGGCGGCCGGTGTCACCCAGGCGATCAGGATCCAGGAGCAGGAGACCGTGAGCGCGACCGCCCCGGCCGCCAGGACGCGCAGAGCACGCTTCAACGGCGTACCGGGCGCGACGAGTTGGTACACGGCGGCGAAGACCGGCAGCACCAGCCACGCCTGCAGCATCTTCGCCTGGAAGGCGAGCCCGACCCAGACACCGCAGGTGATCAGCGGCAGCAGCCGCTCGGTGCGCACCGCCTTCTGCAGCGCTCCGGCGGCCGCCACCAGGAGCAGGGTGAGCGCGGTGTCCGGGATGGTGGCACGGTTCAGCGCCACGGTGACCGGGGTCAGGGCGAGCACCAGCGCGGCGATCAGCGCGGCGAACGGACCGGCCCAGGCCCGTACGATCCGGTGCAACAGCCATACGGTGAGCACGCCCTCGACGACCTGCGGAAGCGCGGCGGCCCAGGTGTGCGGGCCGAAGAGCCAGACGGAGACGGCGTCGGGCCAGAAGGCGCCGGGCAGCTTGTCGATGCTGACCGAGCCGGCGGTGTCGAGCCCGCCGAAGAAGAACGCCCGCCAGCTGCCGGCCATCGAGCGTATCGCCGCACCGTAGAAGGGGTGGAGCGCGGCGTGCCCGATGCCCCAGGAGTACAGCACCGTGGCGACGGCCAGCACCGCGGCGAGGGCCGGGCGCTCCCAGCGCGGGGCGTCCTTCGGCCGGCGGGAGCGGCGGTTCGCCGCCCGATGGCCTCGCTGCGCTCCGGTGGCCTGGGCGGCGGGGATGGCGGTCATGGCAGTGGTCCTCGGATCAGCAGGTCAGGTGAAGCGGCGGTGCACACGCGGCGGAGTCACCGGCGGCGACATCGAACGCGGCGACATCACACGCGGCGGAGTCACAGGCGGCGGGCCGCCCGGAAGCCGCGGGCGTAGAAGTCGGTGCCGTCCAGCAGCGCGTGGCCGGACAGGTCGCCCAGGGTCGGGCCGTTGGCGGCGGAGCGGCTGGAGTAGAAGCGGTGCCGGCCCCGGTCGTCGAGGCCCATGTACATGCCGACGTGGTCGATGAAGTCCGGCCGGTCCTTGATGATGGCGAAGAAGACCAGATCGCCGGGTTGCAGGACGTCCAGGTCGGTGGCCTGCCGCGTGCCGGTGTGGGGGATCACCGTGCGGCCGGGACCGTAGGCGGCGATGGCGTAGGCGCGGCGTGGCAGACCGGCGCCCTTGGTGTTGGTGTTGTGCAGCGGGATGCCCATGCGGTAGCCCCACACCAGACGCTGGAAGCCGGAGCAGTCGACATCGCCGTAGCGGGCCTTCTCCGGCTGCACGCGCGTGCCGTCCGGGAAGGTCCACTCGATGCCCAGATAGTCGTAGAAGTCGGACTGCTCGTCGTAGTAGGCGAAGTCCAGCGGGTTCTTGACCGCGGCGTTGCGCGGGCCGAAGTGCGCGGTGCCCGCGTAGCGCACGCCGTCGGCGTTGCGCTTGTCGGGCGCCCCGGCGCTGCTGTACTGGAACGCCACCGCGAAGACGTCCGGGCTGCTGTCGCCGAGCGCCTTGCGGAACCAGCTCTTGAACCAGGCGGACTTCTCCATGCCCCGCTGCCACGCGTGCGGCAGCACCCGCACCCAGGCGTCCGTGGTCACCTTGGCCTCGGTGGTCCGCGGCTCGCTGAAGGTGCGGGTGGGACCGGTGAGTACGGCCGTACGGGCGCCGTCGGTGAAAGTGGCGAGCGTCCCGCCGTCGGCGGCGCGGACCACGGTGCGGTCAGGGGAGGACAGCCGCTCGAAGGCGTCGGGCCGGGTGGACCGGGCGCCCGGGCCGGAGCCCGCGCCGCCGGCCGCGCCGTCACGGTCGCCGCCGTCGTGTCCGAGGCGGTCCCAGGCGTACCCGCCCACCGCCCCGGCGGCCACCACGCCCGCGATCGTCCGGAACACGGCGCGGCGAGCCGGGCGGCTTCGCCTGCCCACGGGGTCGGAGTGCATGGCCGGTCCTCCTGTAACTGTTGGGTGAGCGGGTGGTGAGCGGGTCAACTGGTGGGCAGGGCACCGATCAGCAGACCGGAGACCAGCACCACGTACGTGGCCAGGGTCACCGCCGTGGTCGTGATGACCGTGGCCGCCGGCGGCTGGCGGGTCATCTGGTAAGAGACCAGGCCGGGGACGATGAAGCCAAGCGTCTGTGACGTGTACAGCAGCGGGAACTCGTGGTTGAGGGCGAGCATCACGGTGGTCTGCATCAGCACCGCGCACAGCACCACGGCGGCGAACAGCCGCTTGCCGTAGAGGATCACCGTGCGCTGCACCAGCTTCGTCAGGAAGTACGTGACCGCCGCCACGCCGACCATCAGTCCGGCCATCCGCACATCGGTGACGAGCGTGAGGGCGATCCAGCCCGGGGTGATCATCCCCCCGGGGGAGAGGTTGGTGGTCAGATAGCAGACGAGCGAGAAGACCAGCCCGAGGGCGATCCCGAGCGCGGCGGTCTGTGCGTTGAGATTGGCGGGGATCACGGGTTCCTCGTGAACTGGGACGGATCGTGGGGGTGGCGCGGGTCCTCCGCGGTGTTCCGGTCGTCGGGCCGGCCCTGGCGGGCGGCTGCCCGGCGGGCGAGGTCGCGCTGCTCCGGGATGCGGAAGGCGTACGTCGGTGTCTCCAGCGGCGCCACCCAGCTGTACGGCTCGGGCTCGGGCGGCCGGGCCACCGAGACCCGCGGCCGGGGTATGGCGAACTGCATGGTCTCCTGGTCCAGGCCGTCGCCGCCGGGAACGGCGTCGAGCGGGTCCTCGGGGGAGTCGTCCAGCGGCAGCTCGGCGAGGCACTCCAGGAACAGCTCGCCCTGGCCGTGGATGTTGCCGATCGCCACCAGCGAGGAGGACGGGCCGAGTTCCGCGAGGATCGCCGCGGTCAGCTCCTCGGGGTCCCGGCGGTCGCCGCCGAGATCCACCACCCGGCCGGTGAAGCCGTCCGGAATCGCGTCGCGGGCGCTCTTGGTCGGGTGGCCGATCAGGAACACCGTCTCGGCGTGGAGGTCGGGGACGATCGTGCCCATCTGGCCGTTGCGCTCCACCCGGTCCGGGCGGCAGTTGATGACCACGCTGAGCGGCCGTCTGATCGCGCCCAGATCCTCCAGCTGCTTGACGTTCATCAGCGTCGACTCGGGGTCGTTGGCCGCGAAGACGTTGGCGAACCGCAGCCGCTTGCCCTCGGGGGTGACGTAGCGCTCCACCGACAGCACGCCCGGGTCGGGCGGCGCGTCCCACATGCCCTGCATGGCGGTCTGGCGCTCCACGCCGAGCAGCTCGGCGACCGTGAGGGCGATCGCCACGTTCTCCTTGAAGGTGAACCAGCTGAAGCCGCGCAGTTCGGCGTCGGTCACCGACTCCGGATCGACCGCGATCAGCCGGCAGTTCCGTTTGTCGGCCTCCTCCTGGAGGATGTGCAGCCGGTCCCTCTCCGCCGTCACACAGATCCCGCCCACCGGCATCGAGCGGGAGAGCGAGCGGGCGACGTCGTCCAGCGTCGGCCCCATCTCCTCCAGATGGTCCTCGCGGACATTGCACAGCACGCCGATCGTGGAACGGATCAGCTTCTCCTGATTGATCTCCTGCAGGGCGGGCATCACCGCCATGCACTCGATCACCAGCGCGTCCGGCCGGTAGATCGCCGCCCGCCGTACGATGCCGATCTGCTCGACGATGTTGGAGATGCCGAACTTGCGGTACACCGGCTCCTCGGTGGCATCCGGATGGATGAACCGGGCCGCGGTGCCGGTGGTCTTGGCGACCGTGACCAGTCCGCCGCCGCGCAGCGCGCCCGCGCACAGCCGGGTGATCGAGCTCTTGCCGCGGATGCCGTTGACCAGCACCCGCGTGGGTATCTGCTCCAGCGAGGCGAAGTGCCGCCGCTGCTCCAGGATTCCGGCGATCCACAGCCCGGCGCAGCACAGCAGGACGATGACATAGAGGAAGACCACGTCGGTTCCGTCCTTACTACCGCTGGAAGGTGTTCTCGTACGGGGACCGGGCGGGCCCGGCGGCGTGGCCGGATCTGGCCGCCCGGTCGCGTTCCACCAGGGCCTGGCGCACCAGCTCCAGGCTGCGGGTGACCGAGCCGATCTCGTCGTGGTTGACCGGATACAGCACGGTCCGGCGGTCTCCGCCGGCGAGTCGCCCGACGAGCACGGCGACCGCGCGCAGCGGCCGGATCACCACGACATGCAGCCAGCCCAGGCAGGCCGCGCCCATGGCGAGGCCCAGGATGCCGGCGAGCATGGTGCGCTGCTCGGCCTGCATCGCGGGGATCTGCAGCGCCGCCGCGGGCTCCGCGGTCACCACGTGCCAGCCGAGGCCGGCCGTCGGGCCTTTCTGCGCCAGTGGCGCGGCGGCGTCGATCGACGGGCCGGAGGACGTGTGGTGCACCGCCGAAGTCGCGGTGCCCGCGGTCCCCGGGGCGCTCTGGGTGGCGCGGGCGAGACGGGTCAGGCCGGAGTCGGGCAGCGACTGGAAGGCGAGGTAGCCCACGCTCGCGGCCAGCACCTTGTCGTGGCGGTCCGTCACCCAGACGCTGCCCAGCTTCGGCCTGGGCAGTATGGAGTTGAGCGCCTTCACGTCGATCTCGCCGAACAGGACCACCCCGGCCGCCGGGGCCTTGCCCTTGACGGCCCGGACCTGGGCGTAGGCGGCGATCACCGGGATCCGGCCCGAGGTGTTGACGTTGGTGATCCCGCTGCCGCCCGGCACGTGGACGAGGGTGCGCAGCGGTGCGTCGCCCACCCTCAGCGTGATGCGGCCCGAGCGGTCCAGCAGATACAGCGAGCGGTACTGCTCGTGGTCGGCGAGGGACTTCCGCAGGACCGCGGTCTGGTCGGCCCGGCTCCTGCCCGGCAGACTCGTGGCCGCGGCGCTCAGGTCGGTGTACGACTGGTCGAGGGACTGCCGGATCCGCTGCGTCGCGATCTCGGTCCGCGCCTGCTGGTCGGCGAGGACCGCGGCCGGAACCGCGGTCGCGGTGTCCGCCCGGTTCAGCACGAAGATCATCGGCACCGACCAGCAGGCCACCACCAGCACGCCGGCCACGGCCAGTGCACGGCAGCCCGGTCCGCGCCGGGCCGGGAACTCCTGCGGGCCGCTCTCGCCGAGCAGTTGCCCGCGCAGTGACTCCAGTGCCCGCCCGATCCGGGCCAGTTCCCCGAAGCCGTGCACCGGAACCGGCCGGTACAGCTCCTCCGTCGCGGCCGGCCCGCCCCCGCTCGCGCCCCGGGCCAGCCGGCCGGCGGACAGATACAGCCGCAGCAGCGGCCGCTGTACGCAGAAGTACAGCGTCAGCCCGAGCAGCAGCGCGACCGCGGCCAGCACCCCCGCTGCCTCGAGCGCGAAGCCCGAGTAGTCGGCGGCGGTGGTCGTGGCGGGCACCGCACGGGAGGTGAGCACCACCAGACCGAGGTCGTCGGTCTCGCCCGAACCGGTCGCCGACGCGACCTGGGCCCAGCCGGCCACGGTGCGCCGGCTGCCGGCGGCGGCGCCCAGCAGGCTTCCCGAGGCGTCGGTGTCGCCCCCCGACCTGTGCGCCGCGCGGGACGCCGCGGCGGACAGGCCGCTGTCGGCGGCGGCCGGCGACGCCGTGCCGTGCACCGCGGTGGCGAGCACCGCTCCGGACGCGTCCAGCACTTCGGCGGCGCGTCCGTCGCCGTACGCCGTGAGGGCGGGGAGCGTTTCGGAGACCGCCAGCAGCCACTGCCGTTCGGTCCGGTTCGGGGTCTGGTCCTCGTCGGGGTCGTCCTGCGCGGGCAGCGTGACCCTGGCGAAGTACAGCAGTTGCCGCGTGCCGCCCGACGTCGCCAGCCGGGGCGGGATCTCCCCGTGCCCGGCCGCCGTCCTGGCGGCGTCCACCCCGGCCAGCGGCACGGTCCGGCCGCCGGTCGCCAGCAGTCTGCCGGTGCGCGCGTCGAGCAGCGCACGGCCGAGGACCGCCTTCTTGTCAGGGGTCAGCGCTTTCAGCGCGGTCGTGGGGGTCGAGGCACTCGTCGCCGGGTACGCCTTGGCCGTACGGCGTACCGTGCTCGCCTCGGCTTCGATCGCGGTGCGCATCGACAGCGCGCTGTCCGCGGCGATCTGCTGCTCCCCGTCCAGCACGGCCTGCGGGATGCGCGCGGTGTGGACGCCGCCGAGGCCGATCACGGTCAGGGCGGCGACCACCAGCAGGAGTGCGACGAGTGAGGCTATCGGCGGGCGCACCCCGCCAAGCATCGGCATATCGGCGCGGCGGCGGATGCGGTGCCGACGCGGCGCCCGGGGTGCGGAGGGCAGGGCAGCGGGTCCTTCCTCAACCTGGCGCCGGGCGCCCGAATGTTCGACGGTCGAGCAGTCTAGCCCCCGCCGGTATCACACAACCATCACACCCTCGCCTCATCCGTCGCACAGGGCAACGGGATGCCTGTGCGGCTGCGACACGCGCGGAACCGTCCCCCCACGCGCCGAAGGGCGGACCCGCGAACAGGCCCACCCTTCGGATGCCCGGTCAGACGTCCGGTCAGCGGACGAAGGAGATCTCCGGGTACGTGCTGCTGGGCCCGTCGAGCAGGCTGCTGTGCTTGTTGCGCAGCTGCTGGTCGAAGAAGGCGGCGAGGTAGACGCGCTGGATCTTCACCGCCCGGTTCGGGTCGATCGTGCCGTACTGCTGCTGGATCTGCGTCTGGGAGATCCCGAGCAGGCCGGCCCACTGCGGCACCAGGTACTCGTAGTCGCTGAACGACAGGTGCGCCGCGCCAGCCAGCTTGATGTCGACCCGGTATCCCTTCAGGTGCGACCACAGCGTCCGCCACGACTTGTCGTTGTTGCGGTTGTGGTTGGCGGAGCTGAAGAGCATGAAGGGCCGGTCCAGGTCCTTGCTCGGCGCCGTCCCGAAGAACTGGCCGTCCAGGTTGGCGCCGGCATCGATCCGCTTGTCGAGCTGCATGGCGGTGTCGACCGCCGCCCCGCCCAGTGAAAAGCCGAACATCCCGATACGGGACGTGTCCACCGACTTCGACAGTCCGGACGGGAGCGTCGCGTGGCCGGCGTCCGGGTTGCCGCCACTGCTGATCTTGCCGAGCGCGTTGATGACGAACTTGATGTCGGCGGCGCGCACCTTGAGCGTGTCGGAGGAGTGGGTGCCCGCCGGCATCCTGTTGACCTCGAGCCGGTTGCCGGGGAACTGCACCTCGTTGGCGTCGTGGGTGTGGTCGACGGTGACGACGAGGTAGCCGCGGCTGGCGAGGTCCTGGGCGAGCGCGGTGCCCACCGCGCGGTCCGAGTGCAGCCCGGTCGAGTACAGCAGGACGGGCAGCTTGCCGAGCGAGGTCTTCACCGGGGCGAGGACATGGCCCGCGGTCTTCGGCAGGGTCACCTGCTGCGGCGACAGCCAGCGCGAGGCCAGGAAGTGGGCGCCGGAGATCGACGGCATCCACGGCGCCCGGTAGTGCCCGGACGTGGAGGTGGCCGGATACCAGAGCGACACCATCAGCTCGCGGGTCTGGCCGGACACGTACGGATCCGTGCGGGACTTGTCGACGAGGTGCAGGCCGACCATGCCCACGCTGTTCTTCCCGGTCGGCGCGGGCATGGTGAGCTGCAGCGGGGACTGGGCCGCGCGGGCGGACGTGAGCGCCTCGGCGCGCACGGACTTGCCGCGCAGCGGCAGCTCGTCGTTCTCGGGCGCCCAGGGCCTCTTCGGGGCGGGCTTGTCGGCCGAAGACCCGGTGGCCGCAGGCTTTTCGGACGGCTTCCCGGCGCCCAGCGCGGGTGTCATCCCCACACCCAGCGCCAGGGCGGCCAGCACACCCGCCGAGCCGACCGCTCTGGCGATCGTTCTACGACGGTGGCGCGGGCGGCGGTGTTCCATGAAACCCCCTTGGTGGTCGGCGATCGTAGAAAGCGCGATCGGCTGCCGCACACCGTACCGCCGCAGCGGCGGGCGGACTCACCCGCCCCGGACACCGCCGTGGCCACTTCACGCACCGGAGCCGAGCGCTGCCACGAGCGATGACACAGCGTCAGGACACTCTTCCCGATGGGTAGTCAGCAGTCGGATCGTGCATCTCCGTCCATCCGACCGCCGGACCACACCACCGACCCGGCGAACCCTGCGGTCATGGCACTAGCTGTCGCGTGTGCAGCGGCCCGTCGCCTCGGACGCCGGGGGACGGCACTGGAGGGGGAAGTCGGCGCGGCTGGTGCTCAGGTAGCGGCCGATGCAGGCGTTCGCGGTGGTGCGTCCGTGTTCGGCGCAGAAGGTGAGCGCGGCGCGGCCGTCGGCGAAGGGGCCCGGTGCGTAGATCACCCAGTAGCCGGGGCGCAGTGAGGCGTAATCGTCGCTGCGCAGGTAGAGCGCTTCGGGCACGGAGGTACGGATACGTTGCAGGCGCTGGTCGCGGGCGGCGGTGCCCGAGGAGACGGGTTCGGAGTACAGCTGTGCGATCCAGCGGCCACTGTCTGCCGGGGCCGAGGACTGCTGCGACATGCCCGGTGCGGGGGAGGAGGACGCACTCGGCGTCGGGTCCGGGCTCGGGCTGCGCTCCGGATCGGGGCTCGCCGGCCGCGTCTGAGCGGCCGGTGCGCGCGACGCGGGCGTGGTCGTGCCGACGGCAGCGCCGGCGGTCGGTTTGTCGTCCTCACGCGTATGGAAGGTCAGCACTGACGCGGTCGCCGCGATGGCGGCCAGGACAGCGGTCGCTGCGAGGAGCGCCGGCATACGGCGGCGAGCCGGCGTCCCAGGCCTGGGGACGTCCTGTTGCGTCGGGGCCGCCTGGAACACCGGGGCCGGCATGCGTGCCGCCGTCATCGTCGGCTGGGCCCAGCTCGGTGTGGTGCCGGCCTCGACCTGAGCGAGCATCGCGTCCAGTTGCCCGGCGTCGGGGCGGGCCGCCGGGTCCCGCACGAGGAGGGACCGCAGGACAGGCTCCAGAGGCCCGGAGCGTACGGGCGGGGGGACCGGATCCTCGAGGACCGCGGCCAGGGTGGCGGGCGTGGTCGCGCGGCGCAGCGGGCTTGCGCCCTCCGTGCACACGTACAGGACCAGCCCGAGGGACCACAGGTCGGAGGCCGGGTCGTCGTCGTGGCCGCGGATCCGTTCGGGAGCCATGTACTCCGGGGTGCCGATGAGTTCGTCGGTCGCGGTCAGCGCCGTCGCGCCCTGGAGGGCGGCGATGCCGAAGTCGGTGAGGGCGGCGGTGCCGTCGGGGCGGATCAGGATGTTCGCGGGTTTGACGTCCCGGTGCTGGATGCCGGCGGCGTGCGCGGCGCGCAGGGCGGAGAGCAACTGGCGGCCGATGCGGGCCGTCTCCGCCGGGCTCAGCGGACCCGCGTCGACGCGCTGCTGGAGCGAGGTGCCGGGGACCAGTTCCATCACGATCCACGGGTGCGGCTCCGCCTCGATGACTTCGTACACCGTCACCACGTGCGGGTTGCTGAGCCGGGCCAGCGCCCTGGCCTCTCGCATGACCCGTTCCCGCACGGTGTCCGAGGTGTCCGCGTCCTGGCGCACCGCCTTCAGGGCTACCTCACGGTGCAGCACCGTGTCCCTGGCTCGCCATACGGTACCCATCCCCCCACTGCCGAGCCGCTCGACCAGCTCAAAGCGCCCGCCGACCCTGTCCCCCGGTGTCATGCGGGTCAGACTAGGACAACCGGTGACACCCCGGAAGCCGGTTCAGGAGGACCCTTCGGGCGGAAACGGCGCAGACACGCGAGACCGTCGGCACACCCGAGGACGCGCCCTCGAACGAACCCTGCCTCCGCGACCGCCGAGTGCGCGCCCTGATCCAGGTGACCGACGGAAACCGAGACGAACGTTCGTGCCGGACTCGCTAACATCTTCGCTGTCTTCGCTGTTGAAGGGGAAGCCCCTCCACGTTCCACCTCGACCGGTCCGCCGGCTTCGCGCCCTCGTTGCGAGCGGTCCAGAGAGTGAGCACCGCTTTGGAGTCCGATCCGGGCCGGCTTCGCAGGCGGTCGGCGGTTGACGGGACGGCCGGACAGGTGTCGGCCAAGCCGAGATCCGGCTCCTGTCTTCCCTGGGCGGGCTCCGCGTCGTTCGGGGCCGCCATGGGCTGCGCCGCTTGGTCGTTGACCGTCTGGGCGCGCGCGTACTGCGACGCGGGCTACGACGCCGGCGGACGCTTCGAACTCAACTTCCTGCTCCCGGTGGTCCCCGCGGTCGGGGCGCTCGTCGGGCTCCTGGCGCACGTTGTCGGCCGGCGCCTGGTGCTTCACGCGCCGACGGCGGTCCGTGTCTCACTGCCGGCGCTGCTGGTGGTCGTCGCGACGGTGGGGGCGGCATGGTGGTTCTTCGCGACCCGGGGAACGCTGGACGGGTATCCCGGCGACTCGGGCCTCTGCCCCGCGAACAACGTTCCGCCTGCGCGGCCGTGACGCCACACTGTGTCCGTCGCCGTTCCGCTGATGACGCTCATCACCGTCACCTTCACTTCCGGAAGGTGGGCCGGGTGACGCTCCCTGCGATTCCCGGACTGCGGGACGGCCGGACAGAGTCGCTGGTGTACGCCCTCGGTCCGGCGTCGTCGCTCAGAGCCGGCCTCGCCACCAGGGCACGTCCAGGCTGCCCGCCGGGATCACCTTGGCTCTCGCCAGGATCTTCTTGTCCAGCGCCCATACGAGGGCGCCGCGCAGCTCACGCGCGCTCTTCCTCGGCAGTGCGTGAAGCACGACTTCGAGGTGGCTGCGGAAGCCGACGCCGTAGCCTGCCGTCGCGGTCCCGAATGCACTGGTCGACCATGCCCGCAAGGTCGCTGCCGAACACCACACCCGCACCGGTACACCGATCGGCACGCCAACCCTTCGTGCCCGCCTTGGCGTTCCGGCTCCCATGGCGGAAGCCATCGCCGCCCAGCTCTGAATTCGGGTCCCGTCGGGAGGCTTTACCGCTTCCGCAACACTCGTCGGGTTCCGACAGCGGCCGAAATGATCAGTACCTCAAGGCAACACATGGTGATCACGGTGGCCCAGGACTCGCCCAACCACCACCTTCCTCCAACACCCGCGAGCCCAAGTACCAACGCGGCCGAACCGAAGGCGGCCAGCCGCCGCGCCCCTTGTGACATGCCGCTCATCTACGCACGTCCGCGTGCCCCAGGCAAGCGAATCCAAGGAAAGGAAACGGCTGTGCCAGCCAACCGCCGCTTCCGCAGCGTCACCCGCATCGGCCCCGTACAGGTCGGCACTTCCTACGACGGCCGGGGCCGTGAGAGGCACACCGCTGCCTGCACCGCCCCGCGCTGCGGCTTCTCCGCCCATTACGACAGCCGCGCCGCCGCCGAACTGGCCGCCCCGCACCCACCACTGCCCCGCCCGCTGAAAGGACCGGGCCAGTCGTCCGAGAAGTCGACTGTCTGTCATCCGGACGCCGGCAGGCCGCGCCTCGCCCTTCACCGCATCCGGGGCAGGTGCACGCTTTTCAAGTCTGTTGGTGCCCCGCCGGGCGTGTTGGGTGCCGCTGCTCAGCGCCTCGTCTCGTACCTGGTCAGGACCACGCCGCCGGGAAACGTCCGCGTCTCCACCAGGTTCAGGTTCACCCAGTTGTCCAGCGCGGTGAAGAACGGCGTGCCGCCGCCCACCAGGACCGGATGGGTGGCGATCGCGTACTCGTCGATCAGCCCGGCGCGCATGGCCGCCCCGGCGAGCGTTGCGCCGCCGATGTTCATCGGGCCGCCGTCCTCGGCCTTGAGCCGGCTGATCTCGGCGATCGCGTCGCCGGTGACCAGGCGGGCGTTCCAGTCGACCTTGTCGATCGTCGAGGAGAACACCACCTTCGGCGTGTCCCGCCAGTTCCGCGCGAACTCGATCTCCGCCGGGGTGGCGTTGGGCTGCTGGTCGCCGGTCGGCCAGTAGGAGCTCATCGTCTCCCATAGCTTGCGCCCGTACAGCGACAGGCCACTCGCCTGCTCGTGGTCGAGCCACCACTGGAACAGCTCGTGGCTCGGCGGTCCACTCCAGCCGATGTCGTCCCCGGTCGCGGCGATGTAGCCGTCCAGGGTCAGGTTCATGCCGTAGATCAGTTTCCGCATGGCCCAGCCTTCCGTCCGTGAGTGTCCGGCGTATAGACCAGCGCGGCGCGGGAAACTCATCGGTGCGCGATCCGGGCTCGCCGGTAGTCCTCGTGCTCGGAGCTCAGCGTGGTGTACCCGGCCGGCACGGGCAAGCCGCCTCCCCGAGTGGTGGACACCTCTGATCCCGGCCCCGGTGGGGGCCGGGGGGAAGGGTCACTTATGGTCATGAAGGTGTATTCGCCTGAGTTCAAGGTCGATGCTGTGGTCTTGTACCACTCGGACCCGGACCTCACGATCGCCCAGGTGGCCCTTGAGCTGGGCATCCGGCGCGACACGCTGCGCCGGTGGATCGACGCCGCCGACACGCACAACGGCACGGCGACGAGGAAGAGCACAAAGGATGACCGGGTGAGCGAGCGGACCAAGGAGAAGCTCGAGGCCGAAAACGAAGCGCTGCGCGCGGAGCTGAAGGCCGCGTGGAATCCAGTTGCGGGGCGGGCGCAGGTCGGCGACGGGGCGGTGCGGGTCAGGGTGCGCGGTGGACAGGGCTGTGCCTTTCGGTGGAGCGGGGTGAAGTCGTCGCGCCGGGCTATTCCTTGACGGCTCCGGCGTTGGCGCCCTGGACGAAGTACCGCTGGAAGCGGAAGAACAGCACGGCCACGGGGATGGTCGACAGCAGGGCCGCCGCCAGTTTGAGGGGGTACTGGGTGCCGCTGCCCAGGCCGCCGGAGACGAAGCGGGCGAGACCGGTGGTGAGGGTCTCGTACTGGCTGGACTGGGTGGCCACGAGGAAGTGGGTGAATTCGTTCCACGAGCCCTGGAAGGTCAGGATGGTCAGGGTGATCAGGGCCGGCCGGGCCATGGGCAGCACCACCGACCAGAAGGTGCGGAAGGTGCCGGCTCCGTCGATGCGGGCGGCTTCCTCGACCTCGCGGGGGATCGACTCGAAGAACTGCTTCATGAGGAAGATGCCGCCCGTGCCCACGATCATGGGCAGGATCATGCCGGTGTAGGTGTCGAACAGGCCCAGCGTGTTCAGCACCAGGAAACGCGGGATAAGCAGGGCGATGCCGGGCACCGCCATCGTGGCGAGGACGAAGGCGAACAGCAGCCTGCGGCCCGGGAAGTTCAGTCGGGCCAGGGCGTATCCGGCCATGGAGTCGAGCAGTACCTGGGCTACCGTCACCACGACGGCGACGAAGGTGGAGTTGCCCAGCCAGCGCAGGAAGGGGACCCCGTCGCCGTTCTGGCTCAGTCCGAACAGGCGCTGGTAGGCGGCGGTGGTCGGAGGGCTGGGGATCAGCCCGAGGGGGTGGGCGGCGGCGTCCGGGTCGGTCTTGAACCCGGTGACGAGCTGGATGACGAAAGGCATCAGGTACAGCAGCGCCACTGCCAGCACGAACGCGTATCCGAGCACCCGCCACGGCAGCGGGAACCGGCCCAGAACCGGGCGCTGTTGCGCCCGGGCGGCCGCGGCCTTGGTCTTCATCGGTTCCTCCGTGGGCGGGGGGAGCGTTCACGCAGCACCCATCGCTGCAGGACGGTCATGGTCAGGATCAGGACGAGCAGGATGAAGGCGATGGCGGCGCCCTGACCGAAGTCGGCGTCGCTGAAGCCGGCCTGGTAGGAGAGGAAGGCGGGCGTCAGGGTGGTGTTGGCCGGGCCACCCTGGCTCATGACGTACACCTGGTCGAACACCTGCCAGGAGCCGATGAGGCTGAGCGTGACGACGTAGAAGAGCACGGGCCGGATGGCGGGGACGATGACGTGGCGCAGCATCTGGAGGCGGCCAGCGCCCTCGATGGCGGCCGATTCCTCCAGCTCGCGGGGGACGTCCTGGAGGGCGGCGAGGAAGATCAGCACGAGGGTGCCGGACGTCGTCCACACCGCGAGCAGGATGAGGGTGGACATCGCGACGGACGGTCCGGACAGCCACTCGAACCAGGACAGGCCCATGAAGCTGTGATCCGCGAGCAGGCCGGAGGGCCTGTCTGGGTTGATGATGCCGAGCGCGCCGAACAGCAGGGAAAGGACTCCGCGCGGGTCGTTGAACCAGTTGGGCCCCTTGATCCCGATCCAGGACAGCATCGTGTTGACGGCGCCGCTGCCCTGGAAGAGGAAGAGGAAGATCGTCGAGACGGCGATGGAGCTGGTGACGGAAGGGAAGTAGAACGTGGTGCGCAGAGCGCCCCGCGCGCGCAGCAGCCGCTGGTTGACGATCAGGGCCAGCCCCAGCGCCAGGCAGGTCTGCAGGGGCACGGTCAGGACCACGTAGTAGACCGTGTTGCGCAGTGACGTGGCGAAGAGGGTGCGGTCCAGGCCGTTGTCGGTGAGTACGTCCCGGTAGTTGGCGAGGCCCACGAACTCGGCCTGGCCGCTGAAGGGGTTGGACTGGCCGTCCCAGTGCAGCAGGCTCACCCACAGGGCCATCACGATGGGGATGACCAGGAACAGGCCGAGGGTGATCACCATGGGGCTGACGAACAGCCAGCCCCAGGCGGCTTCTTGGCGGCGCCCCGCGCGCGGGGCGGGCTTGACGCGGGGCGCCGCATTTGGGCCGGTCCCACCGGGCGTGTCAGGGGCGCCCGGTGCATCGGCCGTACGGGGACCCCCGCCCGCACGGGAACGCGCGGCCGGGCGGGGGGTCGGTGACGTACGAGGGAACATGAAGGCTCAGTCGCCCTTCGCCAGGACCTGTTCGCCGTTGCTCTGGAGGTCGGCGAGGATCTTCTTCACTTCGCCGTTCGGCAGCGACTGGATGCCGGTGTCGAACTGGCCGAGCACCTTGTCGAATCCGGCGATGGTCACCGGGCCCTGCGCGTAGGCGGTGGCGTCGGCCCACGCCTTGGCCGCCGGCTCCTTCTGGGCGTAACCGCTCAGGGCGCTGGTACGCGAGGGCATCACGCCGAAGGCGTCGGCGAACTTCAGCTGCTGAGTGCTGGTGGTGAGGTACTTCACCAGGTCCACGGCCGCCGTCCGGTGGCTGCTGGCCTTGGCCACGCCCCAGCAGGTGCTGAAGGCGAGCGTGCCCTTCCCGGCGGGACCGGCGGGCAGCGGCACGGCCTTGTACTTGATGTTCGGGTAGTCGAGCTTCATGGCGCCGGTGAGCCAGTTGCCCTCGATGGTCATGGCGGCCAGGCCCTTGCCGAACGCCTCACCGCCCCAGCCGGTGTCGACCTGCTTGGCGTACTTCAGGGAGCCGGCCTTCAGCAGGGACGACACGTAGTCGAGTGCCTGGGCGTTCTGGCTGGTGTCGGCGGTCATCTTGGTCTGGTCGGCGTTGGTGATCCAGCCGCCGGCCTCCTTCATGAAGACGCCGAGCCGGGTGTAGGAGTCGTTCGCCACCAGACCCGTCACCTTGCCCTTGGTCAGCTTGGCGGCGACCGTCTTCAGCTGGGCCCAGGTGGTCGGGTAGTCCTGGTCCGTCAGCCCGGCCTTCTTCCACAGGTCGGTGTTGACGGCCAGCGCGAGGGTGGAGGTGTCCTTGGGCAGGCAGACCAGCTTCCCGTTGTAGGTGAAGGAGGAGCGCAGCCCGGCGGCGAAGTCGGAGGTGTCCTTGATCTGGTCGCCGTAGGCGTACAGGGAGCCACCTCTGGCGTAGTTGGCGAACAGGTCGGAGGGCACGTAGAAGACGTCCGGCGGCCTGTTTCCGGCGAAGGACTGCGTGAGTTGCTGGTTGAGGTCCTTGGCGAGCTCCACGGTCACCGTGTTGCCGCTCTGCTTGGCCCAGGCGGCCGCCGCGTCTTTGACGGCCTTGGTCTCGGCGTCGCCCGAGGAGCCGATCAGGATGGTGAGGTGCTGCTTGGAACTCGTGTCCTGGGTCGTCTTGCTGCCACTGCCGAAGCTCGACGAGCAGCCCGTGGCGGCCAGCATGGCCGCACAGGTGACGAGGGCCGCGACGGCCGTACGGTTGGGCATTGCTTCCTCCGAGGGTTACGGGGTGGTAACTGCGGCTCCTCCCGGGCGCACGAGGGCGTGGGCCAGGGGTGTGGGGATGGAGGAGGAGAAACGTTTCGAGGGGGGTGGGGTGTACCGGCCGGGCTGCGGATGCCCGGCCGGCCGGTGGGGGCTATGCGTCGTCGGCCGACGACGCGGTGGCGCTGTCGCGCACGACCAGGGACGGTTCCAGCAGCAGCCGCTCGGGCGGCGCGTCCGGGGAGGCGATCCGCGCCAGCAGCAGCCGTACGCACTCCCGGCCGACGTCCTCCAGCGGCTGGGCGAGGGAGGACAGGGCCGGGGAGAGCAGCTCGGCGATGGGCGAGTCGTCGAAGCCGATCACGGCGACGTCCCGGCCGGGGGCGGCGCCGCGTTCGCGTAGCGTCTGGTAGCAGCCGAGCGCCAGCATGTCGCTGGCCGCGACCACCGCGGTCGCTCCGCCGTCCAGCAGCGGTCTTACGGCCGCTCGGGCAGCGTCGATCTCGTTCACGCACTGCCCGCGCCGCCCGCGGGTCGGCAGCCCGTGCCGCTTCATCGCCCGCAGCCAGCCCTCGGCACGGTCGTCACCGGCGCCGGAGCCGCGTTCCCAGCCCAGAAAGGCGATCTTGCGGTGCCCCAGGGCGACCAGGTGCTCGACGGCGGCGTCCGTACCCGAGGCGCCGTCCACGTCGACCCAGTCGCCGACCGGCCGTCCCGACCACGTCCGGCCGAAGCCGACGAAGGGCACACCCCGCTTCGTGAGCCACGCCTGGCGCGGGTCGCCCCGCCCGGTGTTGCTGAGCACGAAGCCGTCGACATCATGCTGCGCCAGCAGTTCCTCGTAGCCCTCGAGGTTCGGGCTGCCCGGCGGGGAGGCGAACAGCAGGACCCGGTAGCCGGCCTCGCCGGCCGCCTCCGACAGCGCATGCAGGAAGCGGTCCATGACCGCACCCGCGGTGTTGGGCGGCGTGGGGTGGATGCCGTAGCCGATGAGCTTGCTGGAACCGCTGCGCAGCGTCTGCGCCGCGCGGCTGGGCCGGTACCCCATCTCCTCGATCACCTGCCGGACCCGCTCCAGGGTCTCGGGCCGCAACAGGTCCGGTGAGTTGACCGCGTTGGACACGGTCTGCGCCGAGACGCCGGCCCGCCGGGCGACCATCGCGAGGGTCACCGGGCCGGCCTTGGCCGAGGAGTTGCTGGAGCGGGGCATGCGGCTCTCCGACGGACAGTGAAGAAACGAGAACTTCATCGGGCTCGTTTTTAGCGTTCCAAAACCCATTGCCATGGCTCTGACGAGTCACTTAATGTCCTTGGAACGCTAAAACACTGAGAGGTTCTACTTCCTTGGACGCCACTGTCAAGACCCAGGACCCCAACGGCTCGGTCACGGCACCTCCGTCCGCAGCCCAGGGACTGCAGCCGTTCCTGCATGACGCGGTCGTCACCCTGCACGCGCCGAGCCTCGTCATCTCGCGTGCGGACGGGCAGGTCAGCGAGGGTGCGGACGGCTTCTACCACGGCGACCGGCGGGCCCTGTCCCGGCTCACGGTCGCCGCCGAGGGCATCCCCCTGCCGGCCCCGGTGGCCGGGAGCCTGCGAGGCGCGGACGGCGCGGAGTTCCGCTACATCCTGCGCGGCCTCGGCGAGGTCACACCCGACCCGGCCGTCGCCCTCCATCGCAGCCGCAGCGTGGCGGCCGGCCGGTTCGAGGAGCGCCTGGAGGTCACCAACGCGGGCAGCCGTCACGTTCGCTTCCGCCTGACGGTGACCGCGTGCTCCGACCTGGCCACCATGGACCAGGTCAAGTCGGGACACGCTCCCGGGGAGGTGCCGCCCCAGGCGGCGGACAGCGCGGCCGTCGGCCTGTCCTGGGCGCACGACGACTTCACCGCCCGCCTCATCAGCGAGCCGGCGCCGGACGTACTGGAAGTGTCGGCGGGACGGTTCTCGTATGACGTCGAGCTGGCCCCCGGCACCTCGTGGTCGGCGATGCTGTCCGCCACCGCCGCCTACGCCGACGGCGACCAGTTCCCGCCCGCGCCCGCCGACCGGTTGCCGTGGAGCGTACCCGTGCTGCGCAGCGCCGACCGCGCCCTGGACCGCTGGCTGGAGCAGTCCCTGGCCGACCTGGACCACCTGCGCCTGACCGACCCCCGGTCGGGGTCGGACCGCCCCGACCAGTTCCTCGCCGCGGGTGCCCCCTGGTTCCTGACCCTCTTCGGCCGCGACGCCCTGTGGGCCGCCCGCATGCTGCTGCCCCTCGGCACCGACCTCGCGGCCGGCACCCTGCGCACCCTCGCCCGCCGCCAGGGCACCCATACCGACCCCACCACCGAGGAACAGCCCGGCAAGATCCTCCACGAGGTCCGCCGCGCCACCCTCAAGATCGCGGATCGCCTCTCCCTGCCCTCGGTCTACTACGGCACCGTCGACGCCACCCCCCTGTGGATCACCCTCCTCCACGACGCCTGGCGCTGGGGCATGGACCCCGCCGAGGTCGAGGAACTCCTCCCGCACGCCGAGTCGGCCCTGGCCTGGATGCGCGACCAGGCAGCCGCCGACGGCTTCCTCAAGTACATCGACCAGACCGGCCAGGGCCTGTCCAACCAGGGCTGGAAGGACTCCGACGACTCCATCCGCTACAGCGACGGCGGCCGCGCCCACGCACCCATCGCCCTGTGCGAGGTCCAGGCGTACGCCTACGAGGCCGCGCTCGGCGGCGCCGCGCTGCTCCGGGCGTTCGGCCGCCCGGGAGCCGACGAGTGGGAGGCGTGGGCCGAGCGACTCGCCGCCCGCTTCCGCGACCGCTTCTGGGTCACCGACGAGCACGGCCCCTACCCCGCCGTCGCCCTCGACGGCGACGGCAAGCCGGTCGACTCGGTCACCTCCGGCTTCGGCCACCTCCTCGGCACCGGACTGCTCAACGCCGAGGAGAGCGCGCTACTGGCGGCCCGGCTCGCCGCACCGGACCTCGACGCGGGCCATGGCCTGCGCACGCTGAGCAGCGACGCGGTGGGCTACAACCCGTACGGCTACCACGTCGGTTCCATCTGGCCGCACGACACGGCGATCGCGGTCCACGGCCTGGTCAAGGCCGGATTCCCGGACGTGGCAGCCTCCCTGGCCTCCGGCCTGCTGACCGCGTCGACCGGCTTCGACGCCCGGCTGCCCGAACTCTTCGCCGGACACGGCTCGGCGGAGAGCGCGACCCCCGCCCCCTACCCGGCGTCCTGCCGCCCGCAGGCATGGGCGGCCACCTCGGCGGTCGCCGTGCTCCAGGCCGCCCTCGGCCTCGACGCGGACGTCCCGGGCGGCACGGTCACCGTGAAGCCCACGTTCGCTTCTGCTTACGGGCCGTTGACGGTCGGCGGGCTCCAAGTCGGCGGCGCTTCACTGGACATCACCGTCTCGGTGGACGGCACGGCGAGCGTGTCCTGCGGCTCGCCCGTGCTGAACGTCAACGTGCACGCCCATGGCGGTCCCCACTGACGCTTGCTCCGATGGCCAGGGGTGTTGAGGAGGGGAAGGGGGACAAGACTGCGCTCCTACTAGCCTTGACACCTGGAGCGGTACGATCGCCAGTGCGCCCAGGGCTTCCTTCTCCGGCGGGTAGATGGCATCTGGCTGTCCCAGGTTGAGGCAGACCTCAGCCGCGGGCACTGGCGTGCTCCTGACGCCGGGGCCGTCAACTTCGGCGTCTACGCCGAGAAGTGGGTCGAGGAACGGGAGTTGGCCGTTCGGGCCGAGGATCTGTACCGGCACCTGCTCTGCCTGTACCTCCTCCCGGCGTTCGGCGGGCTCGACCCCGACGAGATCACCGCTCCTCGGGTGCGTGAGTGGCGCGGAATGGCTCCGCACCACCAGCGCCAAGACCACCGTCGCGAAGGCGTACCGCCTCCTCAAGGGCATCCCTGAGACGGCTGTCGATGACGACCTGATCACCCGCAACCCGTGCCGCATCAAGGGGGCAGGCAAGGAGTCGGCCGCCGAACGCCGCATCGCCACCGTCGTCCAGGTCGATACACTCGCCGACGCGATCGGGATCCGGTGGCGCCTCATGCTCTACCTTGGCGCATACGGCCCGATGCGCCCCGAGAAACTGGCAGGCCCCCGCCGCCGGGATGTCGACCTCGACAACTTCGTGATCCGCGTCCGCGTCGCCGAACCCGAGCGCACCAACGGCCAGCGCGCACCCGGTGAGACCAAGTCCGACGCGGGCGTCCGCACCGTGGTTCTCCCAGCCTTCCTTCATCAGGACGTGAAGCGACACCTCGACTGGTATGCCGAGAAGGGGCCCGACGGCCTGCTCTTCGTAGGCGAGAAGGTGGCGGCCTTCCGCCGTCCCTCCTTCGGTCGGAAGCGGCGTCGGGCTCGCGTGACCGTCGGCCTCCCGGACGGCTTCCGCTTCTACGACCTTCGTCACGCCGGACACACGCTCTCAACCCGCTCGGGCGCCACGCTCAAAGACACGATGGTCCGCGCGGTCCAGTCGTCCGAGAAGGCGGCAATGATCCACCAGCACTCCGACGACGAACGTCAGCGGGAGGTCGCCGCCGGCCTCGACGACATGGTCCGCGCCGAACGTGTGAAGTACCACAGCAGGGAACTCGGCGGCGACGCAGACGGCACGCGAGGATGAGCCCATGGACGACCTCATGGCGTTCCTCCGCGCCCGCAACGAGGAGGACAACCATGCCTATGCCTACGTGAGTGACACCTTCGGCGGCGAGGCCCTTCTCGACAGTCACCCTGCCCATGCTCGACCTGGTCGACATGCTGGCACGGGACTTCAAGGCGACGGATCCCTCGGACTCGCGCATTGCCGGTCTCGCGTACGCGCTTCGCGTCTCTTAGTGGTGCGGTTGTGGTGCACAGCCTCTGCGCCGGTCTAGACAACAAACAACCCCCAGGTTGCTGACCTGGGGGTTTCTGCTGGAGCGGGTGACGAGAATCGAACTCGCGCTCTCAGCTTGGGAAGCTGATGTTCTACCATTAAACTACACCCGCGTAAGACACCGGTCGGACCGGTGTCGGAACGCATCGTCACTTTACCCCATCGCAGGCCCCCGGTGTTGAAGCCGGGGGCCTGGGTGCGTTTCGGGGTGGTTGCGGGGGTGGGACTGGGCTGCGAGGGGCGGGAGTTGGGGCGTACGGTGGTGGGGTGGGAGAGGGGCCGGGTGAGGCCGGAGTGCCGCCTGGTGAGTCGTTCCTTTGATCCCGTAATGTGGCATTTGGCGTCAGGCAGCAGCAGCCAGACGCGGCTCTTGGGGAAGGGACTTCAGGACTTGATGGAGCGCACCGTCGTCCGTTGTGCCGATGGGCACGTGTTCAGCACCGCTACGTTCCCGATGCAGCAGGCCGGACGGCTCGGCCCCGGCCGGCTCGTGAGGTGTCCTCGGTGTGCCAGGCTCCGCAGCGCGGTGCCGGTCAGCCTCGGGAAGCGGTAGGGGCTGACGAGGCGGTAGAGGCAGCGGTACAGCAGTGACGCAGGCGCGTGGGTCGTCCGGTTGTGGCCGGTCCGCGCGCCTTGCGTATCCTCGGGGCGTGCTTCTCTCAGACAAGGACATCCGGGCCGAGATCGACGCCGGGCGGGTGGTGATCGATCCCTACGACGAATCCATGGTGCAGCCGTCGAGCATCGACGTGCGGCTGGACCGCTACTTCCGGGTGTTCGAGAACCACCGGTACCCGCACATCGACCCCTCCGTCGAGCAGGTCGACCTCACCCGGCTCGTGGAGCCGGAGGGCGACGAACCCTTCATCCTGCACCCCGGAGAGTTCGTGCTCGCCTCGACGTACGAGGTCATCACCCTGCCCGACGATCTCGCGTCGCGGCTCGAGGGCAAGAGCTCGCTCGGGCGGCTCGGGCTGGTGACGCACTCCACCGCCGGGTTCATCGACCCCGGGTTCTCCGGGCACGTCACGCTCGAGCTGTCCAACCTCGCCACCCTGCCCATCAAGCTGTGGCCCGGCATGAAGATCGGGCAGCTGTGCATGTTCCGGCTCAGCTCGCCGGCCGAGTTCCCCTACGGCAGCGAGCGCTACGGCTCCCGGTACCAGGGCCAGCGCGGGCCCACCGCATCCCGCTCCTACCTCAACTTCCACCGGACGCAGGTGTGAGCGCCCAGCGGGAGAACCTGAGCTACGAGCAGTTCGGCGTCGCCGTGCGCGAGCTCGCACAGGCCGTCGCCGACGACGGCTACGAGCCCGACGTCGTGCTCAGCATCGCCCGCGGCGGGGTGTTCGTGGCCGGCGGGCTCGCCTACGCCCTCGACTGCAAGAACCTGCATCTGGTCAACGTCGAGTTCTACACGGGCGTCGGGACCACCCTCGAGATGCCCGTCATGCTCGCGCCGGTTCCCAACCTCATCGACTTCTCCGACAAGAAGGTGCTGATCACCGACGACGTCGCCGACACGGGCAAGACGCTCAAGCTCGTGCGCGACTTCTGCCTCGACACCGTCGCCGAGGTGCGCAGCGCCGTCATATACGAGAAGCCGCACTCGCTGGTGAAGTGCGAGTACGTGTGGAAGCGGACCGACGACTGGATCAACTTCCCGTGGTCTGTGTTGCCGCCGGTCCACAGGTCGGGCGGGGTGCCCAAGGTGAACACGGAAGCCGACTGAGCCGGGGGGCCGGGGAGCCGCGGCAGTCGCGGCAGTCGCGGCATCGTGGCCTCGGTCGGCCTCCGGCGTCCTCTTCGGTTCGACGGTGTATTCGCATGGTGCTTCAATCGAACGTATGAGCGATGCGAGTGGTGTGCCGGACCGGAATGCGGGGGCGTACGTCCGGGACGATTCCGAAGGCGTGTCCGGACCCGTCCGCGTGATCGTGCTTCCGCCGTCGCCCACGGGTGGCCGGCGCGTGCGCGTGGACGGGGAGATCCTCGGGCTGGCGCACAACCTGGCCGACGTCGCCGAGTTCCTCCGTCGAGCCGGGCTGGAGATCGACCCGTCGGAGGTCGTCGAGGCGCCGTGGATCGACTGGCGGGGCGTGGGGCCCGAGGGCTGGGAGGCGGAGACCGGCGGCTGAGGGCTGCCCGCGGCTCGGTCTCCGGCCCGGCGAGGGCGGGGACGCGCCGGGTCCACGGTGGGCTCCCCGCCGGATCCCCGCCCGTCCGTCCGGTGACGGCCTGTCGGCCGTCGCCGTCCCCGTCGCTAGAACGTGCCCAGCTTCACGATCGACAGCAGGGCGATCAGCTGGATCGACGACGCGCCCAGGGCCTTCGGCCAGGGCAGGTCGTGGGAGCGGCTGACCATCATGGTCAGCAGGGCGCCGGCCGCCACCCAGGTCGCCCAGCCGAGGGCCTGGACGAAGGTCGCGTCGCCGCCGAAGAACATGGCGAAGACCAGGCGCGGGGCGTCCGTGAGGGACATGATCAGCATCGAGAGGCCGACCGTGGGCTGCCAGGCGCCGTCGCCGCCGAGCTGGCGGGCCAGGGTGTGGGTGACCACGCCCAGGATGAAGGCCGACAGCGCCATGGCCACGGCCGTGATCAGGACGATCGGGACCGCGTTCGACAGGGTCGCGTTGATCGCGTCCTGGCGGGCGCCGTCGAAGCCGAAGACGGCGAGCAGACCGTAGAGGAACGTCACCGTGAGGGCGGGCCCCCACATGGCGTAGTCGCGCATCTGCAGGAACGTCTGGTTGGGGGAGAAGATGATCCCCCGCAGGAGTTCCTTCCAGTGCAGGCGCGGGCCGATGGGGCCCGGGGCCGGGGCCGAGCCCGCCCGGTAGGTCTCGCCCTGGTGGTAGGCCTCGTCGATCGAGAAGGCCTGGGTGTGGCCCGGGTTGTTGGCCGCGTACGGGTCGTAGGCGCCCTGCGGCGCGTGCGGGGCGCCGTCGCCGAAGTACTCCGGCTCGCCGTGGCCGCCGTAGCCGCCGTTGCCGTACTGCTGCTGTCCCTGCTGTCCCGGGTACGGCTGGGACGGCGGGGGGTAGCCGTACGACGGTCCCTGCGGCGCCTGCTGTCCGTACGGGGGGTGTTGCGGTCGCGTGTGCGGGGTGCCGTGGTTACGGCCGCCGCGTCCGTTCCTGAATCCAGCCACGCCTTCGAACGTACCTGGTCCGGGCGAGTGGCGTGCCGGACCCGGACTTCCGGGCCCGGCTTTGCGGCCGAGCTGTGACATCCCTTACGGAACCTCCCCGATGATCGCCCGTGCGGTTTCCGGGAGTTCCCGTAAGGGCGAGGCGGAGAACGGGGTCCTGAGAGGCCGGTGCGGTGTTTCAGCGGGCCAGGAACTCCGAGGTCGAGAAGGTGACCGACGGTTCGGTGGCCAGCAGGCCCTTCTTCTGCCCGGGGTAGACGGCGACCGTGTCCTTCGTCTCGCCGAGGTAGGTGCGTACCGCCAGGTCCGCCCGGCCGTCGCCGTCGAAGTCGCCGGCCGCCAGGACGCGGCTGGTGCCGTGGGCCTTCGGCTCGACGGTCACCATGCCCGCCGTGGTCAGGCCCGTCGCACGGCTCCGGAAGACGCGCAGGCGGGAGCCGCTGGAGACGAGGTCGCTCAGGCCGTCGCCGTCGAAGTCGGCGGCGTCGAGCATCGAGCCGGGGGAGGCCAGGGTGGCGCGGGTGGGCGTGGGGAGGTCGTAGCGCAGGGACGTCTCGCCCATGCCGCCCACCGCCGCGTCCAGGGCGGCGCCCCTGCCGAAGCGGCCGAGGACGACGTCGATGCCCGCGGGCAGGACGGCCGCGGTGCGGGTCGGGCCGGCGGGGCCGCCGAGGACCACGGACGCCTTGCCGGTGCCCTCCGCGGCGCGGACCACCAGGTCGTCGTACCCGTCGCGGTTCACGTCGGCCGCCGGGCCGGCCGGGACCTCGCCCGGGGACGGGATCGGGGCACCGGCGGCGTGCGGTACGCCCAGGTGGGTGAAGGGGCCGCGCAGGTAGCTCAGCCGGCCGCCGGTGGCGTGCAGGACGAGGTCCTGGGCGCCGTCGCCGTCGAAGTCGCCGCACACCGGCTGGTCGGGCCAGTCGTTGCCGAAGCGGGCGCGGCCGGGGACGGTGAGGGGGACGGCGTGGGTCAGGCCGTCCGGGGAGCCGAAGAGGATCTGGAGGGGGACCGGGGGCTGTCCCTGGCCGTCGTAGGGCGGGTCGGTCGACACGACGAGGTCGGTGAAGCCGTCGCCGTCCAGGTCGCAGCTCGCCTCCGCGTCGAAGACGGCGGTCAGCTGCCCCTCGACGCGGGCGGCGTACTTGGCGGTGCTGATGAGCTGCCGGGCGCCCGGCCTGAGTCCGTGCGCGCTGCCGTAGACGATGCCGATGCCCGCGTCGTCGGCGTGGCTCTGCGCCTTCACCAGGCTGTCCAGGACCAGGTCGCGGTGACCGTCGCCGTTGAAGTCGTCCTCGGTCTTGCTGCCCTTGCCGCGGGGGACGGGGAGCTGGGCGGGTGCGTCCGCGACCCGTACGGGGGTGGGGTGGGCCGTGCCGGCGTCGGTGCCGGGGCCGCAGGCGGAGAGGAGCAGCAGGAGACAGCCCAGCGAACAGCCCAGTGCGGACGCGGCAGCCGCTCCGCTTCTTCGCACGTGCACCGTTCTCCTTGTCCGCACCGTCGACAACGCCTGGGCCATGATGCACGCGTCGCGGACATGGCGACAGCCCCGGGGTGGCCCCCGGACATGGCACGGCCGACGCCGCTGGGTGCGGCCGACGCCCCCGGCACGGCCGACGCCGCTGGGTGCGGCCGACGCCCCCGGCACGGCCGACGCCGCTGGGTGCGGCCGACGCCGCCGGGTGCGGCCGACGCCCCCCGGGTGCGGCCGACGCCCCCCGGGCGCGGCCGACGCCCCCCGGGCGCGGCGACGCCCCCGGCCCGCGGAGTGCGGGGCTCGGGGGCGTCGGCCGTGCGGAGAGGGAGGGGCCGTTACTTCACCGGCTCCGGTTCCGGCTCGTTCTCCGGCTCCGCCTCGCCCGCCGGGTCGACCGGGGTCTTGACGGAGTCGAGGAGGAGCTGGGCGACGTCCACGACCTGGATGGACTCCTTGGCCTTGCCGTCGTTCTTCTTGCCGTTGACCGAGTCGGTCAGCATGACCAGGCAGAACGGGCAGGCGGTGGAGACGATGTCGGGGTTGACGGAGAGGGCCTCGTCGACGCGCTCGTTGTTGATGCGCTTGCCGATCCGCTCCTCCATCCACATCCGGGCGCCGCCGGCGCCGCAGCAGAAGCCGCGCTCCTTGTGGCGGTGCATCTCCTCGTTGCGCAGGCCCGGGACCTTGGCGATGATCTCGCGCGGGGGCGTGTAGATCTTGTTGTGGCGGCCCAGGTAGCACGGGTCGTGGTAGGTGATGATGCCCTCGACCGGGGTGACCGGGATCAGCTTGCCCTCGTCGACGAGGTGCTGCAGCAGCTGCGTGTGGTGGATGACCTCGTAGTCGCCGCCGAGCTGCGGGTACTCGTTGCCGATCGTGTTGAGGCAGTGCGGGCAGGTGGCGACGATCTTCTTCGCCGACTTCGGCTTCCTCGACTCGGGCGTGACGTTGCCCTCGTCGTCCGTCTCCTCGCCGAACGCCATGTTCAGCGCGGCCACGTTCTCCATGCCGAGCTCCTGGAAGAGGGGCTCGTTGCCGAGGCGGCGGGCGGAGTCACCGGTGCACTTCTCGTCGCCGCCCATGATCGCGAACTTCACGCCCGCGATGTGCAGCAGCTCGGCGAAGGCCTTGGTGGTCTTCTTGGCGCGGTCCTCCAGGGCGCCCGCGCAGCCGACCCAGTACAGGTACTCGACCTCGGTGAGGTCCTCGATGTCCTTGCCGACGACCGGGACCTCGAAGTCGACCTCCTTGGTCCACTCCAGGCGCTGCTTCTTCGCCAGGCCCCAGGGGTTGCCCTTCTTCTCCAGGTTCTTCAGCATCGTGCCCGCCTCGGACGGGAACGCCGATTCGATCATGACCTGGTAGCGGCGCATGTCGAGGATGTGGTCGATGTGCTCGATGTCGACCGGGCACTGCTCGACGCAGGCGCCGCAGGTGGTGCACGACCACAGCACGTCCGGGTCGATGACGCCGTTCTCCTCGGCGGTGCCGATCAGCGGCCGCTCGGCCTCCGCGAGGGCGGCGGCGGGGACGCCGGCCAGCTGCTCCTCGGACGCCTTCTCCTCGCCCTCCATCGTCTTGCCGCCGCCGGCCAGCAGGTAGGGCGCCTTGGCGTGCGCGTGGTCGCGCAGCGACATGATCAGCAGCTTGGGGGAGAGCGGCTTGCCGGTGTTCCAGGCCGGGCACTGCGACTGGCAGCGGCCGCACTCGGTGCAGGTGGAGAAGTCCAGCAGGCCCTTCCAGGAGAACTGCTCGACCTGGGAGACGCCGAAGACGTCGTCGTCGCCGGGGTCGGTGAAGTCGATCGGCTTGCCGCCGCTCGTCATCGGCAGCAGCGCGCCGAGGGCCGTCTCACCGCGGGCGTTGCGCTTGAACCAGATGTTCGGGAACGCCAGGAAGCGGTGCCAGGCGATACCCATGTCCGTCTTCAGCGAGACGACGATCATCCAGACGAAGGACGTCCCGATCTTGACCATCGCGGTGAGGTAGATCAGGTTCTGCAGCGCGCCGACGCTCAGGCCCTTGAAGGCGAGGACCAGGGGGTACGAGGCGAAGTACGCGGCCTCGTAGCCGTGCACGTCGGCGAGGGCGCCCTCCAGGCCGCGCAGCGTCATGATCGCGAGGCCGATGATGAGGATGACGGACTCGACGAAGTAGGCCTGGCCGAAGTTGGAGCCCGCGAAGCGGGACTTGCGTCCGGGCCGGTTCGGCAGCGACAGCTGGCGGATCACGATCAGCGTGAGGATGCCGAGCGTGGTCATGGTGCCGATGAACTCGACGAACAACTCGTACGGCAGCCAGTGCCCGATGACCGGCAGCGTCCAGTCGGCCTGGAAGAGCTGGCCGAAGGCGTTGACCAGGGTCAGCACCAGGGAGAAGAAGCCGACGGCGACAAACCAGTGGGCGACGCCGACGACGCCCCACCGGTTCATCCGGGTGTGGCCGAGGAACTCCCTGATCACCGTGGCGGTGCGGGCGGTCCAGTCGTCGGTGCGCGTGCCCGCCGGGACGTCCTGGCCGAGGCGTACGAATCGGTAGATCTGCGCGATGGCGCGGCCGAACAGCGCGACGCCGACCACAGCGAGTACCAGCGACACGATGATCGCGGCGAGTTGCATTTCGGGGCTCCTCGGGCCTGCGAGGGAGATTACTAAGCGGTATTACTAAGCGGTAACTTATGCAGTCCGTCTGAGACTACCCCCATCTTCCGTCGCAATGTAGCCGGGCGTTCGGTGATCTGTGTCGCTGAGGGTCGCCTTAAGTGCGCACTGAGGGTCGCCTCACCTTCCCCGCTCCATGAGTCCTGCGCCTCCGCTCCTCGGGTGTTGTGCCTCCGCTCCATTAGTCCTGCGCCTCCGCTCCGCGGGTCCTGCGCCTCCGCTCCCGGGTCCTGTGCCTCCGCTCCCGGGTCCTGCGCCGAGGATCGCTGAAAGTTCTTATCGTGTTATTCACGTCAAATTGTGACATCAGCTTCTAACTTGGACCCGTGCTCTATGGGATCGCCGCCGCCACCACCGCCCTGCTCCTCACCGCCGCGCTCGCCGCCCTGCTGCGCAGACCCGCCCTGCTGCTCCGCCCCGCCGGGTCGCGGCGGCAGCGGGCGGCGCCGCCCGCCGGCGGGCCGGCGCTCGTGCTGGGCACCTGCCTGGTGGCGGCGGCCGGGCGGTGGACCGGGGCCGCGCCGCTCGGCCCGGAACTCGAAAGGCTGCTGATCGCCGCGGCCGCCGTCGCCGCGCTGGGGCTGGTGGCGGACGTGCGGCGGGTCAGGACGCGGTTCGTGGCCGCCGGTACGGCGGTGGCGGCGGCCTGCGTGGTGCCGTACGACGAGACCGGGGTGCCGGGCGGGCTGCTGGCCGTCGGCTGGATCACCTTCGTCACCCTCGCCTTCCGCGCGCTCGACCACGCCGACGCGCTGGCCGGCACGGTCGGGGTGCTCACCGCCTTCGGGGTGGCCGCCTGTGCCGCCGCCGAGGTGATGGACGCGGTCGCCCTGCTGATGAGTGTGCTGGCCGCCGCGCTGGCCGGGTTCCTCATCCACAACTGGCCTCCGGCGCGGGTCGGGCTCGGCGCGTGCGGATCGCTGTTCGCCGGGTTCCTGCCGGCCGCGGCCGCGGTGTTCACCCGTGCGGGGCACGGGCTCGGCTCCAGCGCCGCCGTGCTCTTCGCGCTCACCGCCGTCGCGGGCGCCGACGTCCTCCTCGTCGTGCTGTCGCGGCGGCTGGCCGGACGGGCGCTGTCGCGCGGCGGCCCCGACCACCTCGGGCACCGGCTGCGCCGGCTCGGGCTCACCGCCCAGGGCGTGACCGTCGTGCTGGGCATGGGCGCCCTCGCCGGGGTACTCGTCGGCGTCCTGACCCATCTGGGGCGCGCGGAGTCCGGGGTGTTCTGGGTGGCCGCAGGGGTGATCGTCGTCGTTCTCGCGCTGCTGCGCGTCCCCGTGTACGGGGTGCGGGGGCCGCGGGGGGTGCGGGAGGCCACGTCTTCGCAGGTCACACGGCGGTTGCGTGTCAGGAACGGATAAGAGTTGAGTCCGCCTGACTCAGGTCTGTTGACCCAGCGCTGTGCGTCAGGCACACTTGAGTCCGATCCACTCAAGTCAGCTGGAGGAAGCAACCATGGCACGTGCGGTCGGCATCGACCTGGGCACGACTAACTCCGTCGTCAGCGTTCTGGAGGGCGGCGAGCCCACCGTCATCACCAACGCCGAGGGCGCCAGGACCACGCCGTCCGTCGTCGCCTTCGCCAAGAACGGTGAAGTGCTCGTCGGCGAGGTGGCCAAGCGCCAGGCGGTCACCAACGTGGACCGGACCATCCGGTCCGTGAAGCGCCACATGGGCACCGACTGGAAGATCCAGCTGGACGGGAAGGACTTCAACCCGCAGCAGATCTCCGCGTTCATCCTGCAGAAGCTGAAGCGGGACGCCGAGGCCTACCTGGGCGAGAAGGTGACCGACGCGGTCATCACCGTCCCGGCCTACTTCAACGACTCCGAGCGCCAGGCGACCAAGGAGGCCGGCGAGATCGCGGGCCTGAACGTCCTGCGCATCGTCAACGAGCCCACCGCGGCGGCGCTGGCCTACGGCCTCGACAAGGACGACCAGACGATCCTCGTCTTCGACCTCGGCGGCGGCACCTTCGACGTGTCCCTGCTGGAGATCGGCGACGGCGTAGTCGAGGTGAAGGCCACCAACGGTGACAACCACCTCGGTGGTGACGACTGGGACCAGCGCGTCGTCGACTACCTGGTGCAGCAGTTCAAGTCCGGTCACGGTGTGGACCTGGCCAAGGACAAGATGGCCCTCCAGCGCCTGCGTGAGGCCGCGGAGAAGGCGAAGATCGAGCTGTCCTCCTCCACGGAGACCTCGATCAACCTGCCCTACATCACCGCGTCCGCCGAGGGCCCGCTGCACCTGGACGAGAAGCTCACCCGGGCTCAGTTCCAGCAGCTGACCGCGGACCTGCTGGAGCGCTGCAAGACGCCGTTCCACAACGTCATCAAGGACGCCGGCATCTCCATCAACGAGATCGACCACGTCGTCCTCGTCGGCGGCTCCACCCGTATGCCGGCCGTCGCCGAGCTCGTCAAGGAGCTGACCGGCGGCAAGGAGGCCAACAAGGGTGTGAACCCGGACGAGGTCGTCGCCATCGGCGCCTCGCTCCAGGCCGGTGTCCTCAAGGGCGAGGTCAAGGACGTCCTGCTGCTCGACGTCACCCCGCTGTCCCTCGGCATCGAGACCAAGGGCGGCATCATGACCAAGCTGATCGAGCGCAACACCACGATCCCGACCAAGCGCTCCGAGATCTTCACCACGGCCGAGGACAACCAGCCGTCCGTGCAGATCCAGGTCTACCAGGGCGAGCGCGAGATCGCGGCGTACAACAAGAAGCTCGGCATGTTCGAGCTGACCGGTCTGCCGCCGGCGCCGCGCGGCGTCCCGCAGATCGAGGTCTCCTTCGACATCGACGCCAACGGCATCATGCACGTCACGGCGAAGGACCTCGGCACCGGCAAGGAGCAGAAGATGACCGTCACCGGCGGCTCCTCGCTCCCGAAGGACGAGGTCGACCGCATGCGCGAGGAGGCCGAGCGCTACGCGGAGGAGGACCACAAGCGCCGCGAGGCCGCCGAGACCCGCAACCAGGGCGAGCAGCTCGTCTACCAGACCGAGAAGTTCCTCAAGGACAACGAGGACAAGATCCCCGGCGAGATCAAGACCGAGGTCGAGGCCTCCATCGCGGAGCTGAAGGAGAAGCTCAAGGGCGAGGACATCGCCGAGATCCGCTCCGCCACGGAGAAGGTCGCGGCCGTGTCCCAGAAGCTGGGCCAGGCGATGTACGCCGACGCCCAGGCCTCGCAGGCCACCGCGGGCGGCGCCGAGGCCCCGAGGGCCGACGACGATGTCGTGGACGCCGAGATCGTCGACGACGAGCGCAAGGACGGTGCCGCGTGACGGAGGAGACCCCGGGCTTCGAGGAGAAGCCCGACGTCCCCTCCGGCGCGACCCCCGACGACGCCGAGCCGAAGGCCGCCGCCCCCAAGGAGGAGGCGGCCCCGGCCGGGGACGCAGAGAAGATCACCGGTCTGACGGCCCAGCTGGACCAGGTGCGCAAGGCGCTCGAAGAGCGCACGGCGGACCTCCAGCGGCTCCAGGCCGAGTTCCAGAACTACCGCCGCCGTGTCGAACGCGACCGGGTCACGGTCAAGGAGATCGCCGTGGCGAACCTCCTGACCGAGCTCCTGCCCGTGCTCGACGACATCGGCCGCGCGCGGGAGCACGGCGAACTCGTCGGCGGCTTCAAGTCCGTCGCGGAGTCGCTGGAGACCGTCGCGGCGAAGATGGGGCTCCAGCAGTTCGGCAAGGAGGGCGAGTCCTTCGACCCGACGATCCACGAGGCGCTGATGCACAGCTACGCGCCGGACGTCACCGAGACGACGTGCGTGGCGATCCTGCAGCCCGGGTACCGCATCGGCGAGCGCACCATCCGCCCCGCGCGGGTGGCCGTGGCCGAGCCGCAGCCGGGTGCGCAGACCGTGAAGGCCGAGGAGACGACGGAGGCGGCCGACGACAAGGAGAGCGGTGGCCCGGACGAGGGCTGAGCTTGAACCGACCGGGAAGGAGGGACGTCGAGGATGAGCACCAAGGACTTCATCGAGAAGGACTACTACAAGGTCCTCGGCGTCCCCAAGGACGCCACCGAGGCCGAGATCAAGAAGGCGTACCGGAAGCTCGCCCGTGAGTTCCACCCGGACGCCAACAAGGGCAACGCCAAGGCGGAGGAGCGCTTCAAGGAGATCTCCGAGGCGAACGACGTCCTCGGCGACCCCAAGAAGCGCAAGGAGTACGACGAGGCCCGCGCCCTCTTCGGCAACGGCGGGTTCCGCCCGGGGCCGGGCGCGGGCGGCGGCTCCTTCAACTTCGACCTGGGCGACCTCTTCGGAGGCGGCGCCCAGGGCGGCCAGGCCGGCGGCTTCGGCGGCGGTATCGGCGACGTGTTCGGGGGCCTGTTCAACCGTGGCAGCTCCGGCACCACGCGCGTGCAGCCCCGGCGCGGCCAGGACATCGACACCGAGGTCACCCTCAGCTTCACCGAGGCGATCGAGGGGGCGACCGTCCCGCTGCGGATGTCCTCGCAGGCTCCCTGCCGGGCCTGTTCGGGCACCGGCGACAAGAACGGCAACCCGCGGGTCTGCCCGACCTGCGTGGGCACCGGCCAGGTCGCCCGGGGCTCCGGCGGCGGCTTCTCACTCACCGACCCCTGCCCGGACTGCAAGGGCCGCGGCCTGATCGCGGAGCACCCCTGCGAGGTCTGCAACGGCTCGGGCCGGGCGAAGTCCTCCCGGACCATGCAGGTGCGCATCCCCGCCGGGGTGTCCGACGGGCAGCGCATCCGGCTGCGCGGCAAGGGCGCGCCGGGCGAGCGCGGCGGCCCGGCCGGCGACCTGTACGTCACCGTGCACGTCGGCGCCCACCCGGTGTTCGGCCGCAAGGACGACAACCTGACGGTGACCGTGCCGGTGACGTTCGCGGAGGCGGCGCTCGGCGGCGAGATCAGGGTGCCCACCCTGGGCGGACCGCCGGTCACCCTCAAGCTGCCGCCGGGCACGCCCAACGGGCGCACCATGCGGGCCCGCGGCAAGGGCTCGGTCCGCAAGGACGGCACCCGCGGCGACCTCCTGGTCACCGTCGAGGTGAGTGTCCCCAAGGACGTGACGGGGAAGGCTCGTGACGCGCTCGAGGCGTATCGCGAGGCGACCGCGGGTGAGGATCCGCGGGCGGAGCTGTTCCAGGCCGCGAAGGGAGCATGACGAGATGGACGGCCGTCGACGCAATCCGTATGAACTGACCGAGGAGACCCCGGTCTACGTCATCTCGGTGGCCGCACAGCTGTCCGGTCTGCACCCGCAGACGCTGCGTCAGTACGACCGTCTGGGTCTGGTGTCCCCCGACCGCACGGCGGGCCGGGGACGCCGCTACTCGGCCCGTGACATCGAACTGCTCCGCCAGGTGCAGCAGCTCTCGCAGGACGAGGGCATCAACCTGGCCGGCATCAAGCGGATCATCGAACTGGAGAACCAGGTCGCCGCCCTGCAGTCCCGCGTCGCGGAACTGCAGGCGGCCCTCGACGGCGCGGCCGCCGCGATGCAGCAGCGCGAGGCCGCGGTGCACGCCTCCTACCGGCGCGACCTGGTTCCCTACCAGGAGGTCCAGCAGACCAGCGCGCTGGTGGTGTGGCGGCCCAAGCGGCAGCAGTCCCGGAGCGACGGGGACTGACCCGCAGGCGCGTGACGGAAGGGGCCCGGATCTCCGGGCCCCTTCCGCGCGTTCAGGGCGCGGTCACCGCCCAGTCGCCCGCGGGCGCCGTCTCGGTGCCGTCGGCCTTCACCCCGGTCACCCAGTAGTAGGACGTGGTGCCGCGTCCGGCCCCGGTGTCGAAGTACTCGAAGGCGCCGGCCCCGCGGTCGGCGATCTTCTCGTACGCGGACGTGGCGGGGTTCCACCGGTAGATCCGGAAGCCCTGGGCCTTCTCGCCGGACGTCTCCTCGCCCGCGCCCAGCCCGGACCACGTCAGCCGGTTGCCCTCGTCGCCCTCCGCCGGGGTCGCCTCCAGCGTCAGCGGCGAGCCCGCCGGGGTGGCCACGCTCGGCGTCATGTCGAGTTCCGTCGCGGTCACGGCCTCGGTGGGGCCGTTCCACTCGATGGCGGAGTTGCCGTCGTCGTCCACGGCGTCGACGAAGAAGCAGGCCTCGTCGCCGTCCGGGAGCGTGGCGTAGTCGAAGGAGGTGTCGTCGGGGGAGATGTAGCGCGAGACGTCGGCATAGCAGACCTGATCGCCCTCGTCGTCGTACAGCTCGCCCCGGTAGAGCCGGTAGTGCTGCAGATCGGTGGCCGGGCTCTTGTCCCACTTCAGGTGGAAGCCGTACCCGGTCGGGGTGGCGGTCAGTCCGGTGACCAGCGGCGGCGGGTCGTTGTCCCAGATCCAGCCGCGCTGGGGTGCGGACCGCGCGGACTCGTTGCCGGCCGCGTCGACGGCCGACACGCGGTAGTGGTACGCGGTGCTCTCGGCGGCCGAGGTGTCCAGGTAGGAGAGTCCGCCGGTGCTGCCGAGCGCGGTGTAGGCGCCGGTCTCGGTCGCCGACCGGAAGACGCGGTACGACACCGCGTCCGCGACCTGCTCCCAGGCGACCTCCAGGCCGCCCGTGCCGCCGGTCGGCGTCACCTCGCCGCTCGCGCCCACCACGGTGGGCACGCCGGGCGCGGTCCGGTCGGCGGTGGTGACGGGCTGGTCGGCGCTGCCCGTCGACACGTTGCCCGCCTTGTCGTAGGCGCGGACCTCGTAGTAGTACGTCGCCCCGGTCACCGGCAGGGTGCTGTCGGTGTAGGAGGCGGAGGTGGTGGTGGCGAGCGGGGCGGCGCCGAACGAGGCGCCCTTCAGCCGCCGGTAGACGCGGTAGCCCGCGAGGTCCATCTCCTTGTTCTTCGCCCAGCTGAGCCTGGCCTTGCCGGTCGCGCTGTCGTAGGCGGCCGAAGCGCCCGTCGGGGCGAGGGGCTTGACCGTGTCCACGGTGGCGGAGGTGCGCGGCAGATAGGAGAAGGCGACGTTCGCCGGGCCGGTCCAGTTGACGAAGTCCACGCGGAGGGTGTGCTTTCCGGCGGGGACGGTGATGTCGACGGTCTTCTTCACGGTCGTCGACACGTTCTTCCACAGGTCGACCTTGCGGACGCCGTCCAGGTAGACGCGGATGCCGTCCTGGGCGGAGACCGGCAGCGAGAAGGGGCCGCCGGAGCCGAAGTCACGGGTGACGGTCCAGCGGACGCCGAAGTAGTTCGACGGCAGGCCGGAGGCGGGCGCGCCGGTGCCCCAGTTCTCGCTGACCGCGGAGTCGCAGTCCGTCTTCTTCGGTGTGCCGGAGAACGTGGTGTTCGCGTAGAACTGCCGCTGGTAGACGGGGGAGGCGCAGGTGGTCGCGGCGGACGCCGGGGCGGCCGCGGTGAGCAGGGTGCCCGCGGTGGCGAGCACGACCGCGGTGGCCGCCGCGGCGGTCGTGCGTCTTGCTGGGTTCATTCGGTCCTCTTGTCACGTTCCGCTCGGCGGGACCACGACCGGTGCGAGGCCGGAGAAGGCCTCCGAACCGTCCGCGGCGACGGCCGAGATGACGTAGTAGCTGGTGGTGGCGGTAGGCGTGGCCGGGTCGGTGTAGCCGCGGGCGTCGGCGGCCAGGGGCACGTCGGTCAGCCGGACGTACTGCTCCGTCGCGCGGTCCCAGCGGTAGACGTGGAAGCCGTTCGTCGCGCAGCCGACGGCGCAGGTCCACGACAGCGCCGCCTTCCCCGTCCCGTCCGTCTTGCCGGACAGGGTCCAGGCGGCGGTGTTCGGGGGCGCGGAGTTCGGGGTGAGGTAGAACTCGTTGACGCTGACGTCGGCGACCTCGTCCGCCGGTGAACCGGACACGGTGTAGAGGGAGTTGTTCGCGGTGTCCATCGCGTCGACGAAGTAGACCCAGTTCTGGTCGTCCGGCACCTGGACGTCGACGTACCGGGTGGTGCCCGCCGGGACGGTGGCGATCAGCTCGTGCGTGGAGGTGTCACGGGCGCTGGTGGCCCGCCACACCCGGTAGGAGGCGAGGTCGGAGGCGGGGCTGGCGTCCCACTCCAGGACCGTGCCGTACTCCGTGCTGGTGTGGTGGAGGCCGGTGACGGCGGGCGGCGGGGTCCGGTCGTACAGTCCGGCGCCGATCACCTGGGACGGCTGCGACTCCGTGCCGTCGTCGCCGACGCTGGTGACGCGGTACCAGTATTCCGTCTGCGGTACGGCCGAGTGGTCGGTGCAGGTGTAGCGCGCGTACGAGTCGCCGACGGGGCTCACGTCGGACGGCTCGCAGATGACCTGCACCCAGTCGGTGCTGCCGCCGAAGCGCTCCTGGCGGTAGACGCGGTACTGCGTCGGGGCGTGCTTGGCCATCGTCCAGCGCAGTTCGACGCCGGTCTCGTCGGCGTTGGTACCCGCGTTGTCCAGGTACGGCTTCGGCAGCGGACGGGCGAAGGCCAGGATGTCGGACTGGACGCTGTTGCCGGCCGGGTCGGTCACGGTGACGCGGTAGTACGAGGTCTTCCCGAAGGGCGCGGTCCCGTCCAGGATGCCGCTGCCGCCGGTGCCGGCGCCGATCTTCGTCCACTCACCGAGGGGTGAGGCGGCGCGGTAGGTGTCGAAGCGCAGTCCGCCCTCGTCGACGTTGTCCCAGAGGAGGTCGACGCCGAGCAGGGGATGGTCGGTCGCCGTCAGGACCGGCGTCTCGGGCGGGGTCCGGTCGACGGTCGTGACGAGCTGGTCGGCGCTGCCGGCGGACTCGTTGCCCGCCTTGTCCACGGCCCGCACCTCGTAGTAGTACACGGCGCCCGTCGGCGGCAGCGCGTGCGTGAACGAGCCGGCGTTGAACACGTCACCGCTGACCAGGTGCCAGACGCCGGAGTCCTCGGCCCGCTGGTAGACGCGGTACCCGGCGAGGTCCATCTCCTTGTTCTTCGCCCAGGTCAGCCTGGCCTTGCTGGTGGCCTTGTCGTACGCGACCGAAACCCCGGCCGGGGCGAGGGGTTTGACGTTGTCTACGGTCGCCGACGTCCGCGGCGTGTAGCCGAACTTGACCTTCGCGCCGCCGGTCCAGTTGACGTAGTCGACGCGCAGTGTGTGCTTGCCGGACGGGATGGTGACGTTGGCGGTCTTGGAGACGGTCGTGGAGGTGTTCTTCCACAGGTCGATCCTGCGGACGCCGTCGAGGTAGACGCGGATGCCGTCCAGTCCGGAGGCGGCGAGGGCGAAGGGGCCGCCGGAGCCGAAGTCGCGGGTGACGGTCCAGCGGACGCCGAAGTAGTTCGACGGCAGGCCGGAGGCGGGGGCGCCGGTGCCCCAGTTCTGGTCGATCGCGGAGTCGCAGTCCGTTTTCTTCGGTGTGCCGGAGAACGTGGTGTTCGCGTAGAACTGCCGCTGGTAGACGGGAGAGGCGCAGCTCGTCGCGGCGGACGCGGGGGCGACGGCGGTGAGCAGGGTGCCCGCGGTGGCGAGCACGACGGCGGTGGCCGCCGCGGCGGTCGTGCGGCTGGCTGGGTTCATTCGGTCCTCTGCTCGAACAGGGAAGGCCGGGAAAAGGGCTGCCGTGATCACGACTCGCGAGGAAAGCGGTTGGTTGTACGGATCTTTGCCTTCTCGTGGTCCGCCGTTGGATGGAGGGTTTGTGAACAGGCTGGGGAGGCCGGTGTGTCGGGTCTTCACAGCGCAAGCGGAGCGTGGTGTTGCGCACTCGTTAAGTGGTTCGGCTTGACGCTGAGGGTTGGGGAAGCGTTGTCTTTTCAGACACCTGGGTCGCAAGGGTGCGCCCATGTCCGGAAAGCATCAGAAGTGAGCAGCCCCATGCGTCGTATCGCCATAGCCGTGGCCGCGTCCGCCCTGTCCGTGTCGCTGAGTGCCTGCGGGGTGCTGGGCGCGTCGTCGAGCGGCAGTACGGCGAGGCCGACCAAGGGCAACGATGTCACCGTCGGTCTGCTGCTCCCGGAGAAGGCCAACACGCGGTACGAGAGCTTCGACTACCCCATCATCAAGAAGCAGGTCGCCGCTCTCACCGGCAACCGCGGCAAGGTCTCCTACGCCAACGCCGAGCAGGACGCGGACAAGCAGGCCGCGCAGATGCAGCGGATGATCGACGACAAGGTCGACATCATCCTGCTGGACGCCGTCGACTCGCACGCGATCGCCGCCCAGGTGAAGAAGGCCAAGGACGCCGGCATCCCGGTCATCGCCTACGACCGGCTCGCCGAGGGCCCCATCGACGCCTACATCTCCTTCGACAACGAGCTGGTGGGCGAGGTGCAGGGCCGTTCCCTGCTGGACGCCCTGGGCGGCGGGGCCGACAGCTCCTCCAAGATCGTCATGATGAACGGCTCGCCCACCGACCCGAACGCGAAGCAGTTCAAGTCGGGGGCGTTGTCCGAGCTCAACGGCAAGGTGACGATCGCCAAGTCCTACGACACCAAGGACTGGAAGCCGGAGAACGCCCAGGCCAACATGACCGCCGCGATCGAGGCGATCGGCAAGGACAACATCGCCGCCGTCTACTCCGCCAACGACGCCATGGCGGGCGGCATCGTCAAGGCGCTGGAGAACGCCGGGGTCACCAAGCTGCCGCCGATCACCGGCCAGGACGCCGAACTCGCCGCCGTGCAGCGGATCGTCGCCGGTGAGCAGTACATGAGCGTGTACAAGTCCTACGCCGACGAGGCGGCGGCCGCCGCGCAGATGGCGGTGGCCAAGGTCCAGGGCCACGAGATCCAGTTCGACGCCCTCACCGAGGACACCGTCGACAGCCCCACCGACAAGGACATCCCGGCGCAGCTCGTCACCGTGGCCGCCCTGACGAAGAAGAACATCAAGTCCACGGTCGTCGCGGACGGCATCTACAAGATCTCCGACATCTGCACCGGCAAGTACAAGTCGGCCTGCGCCGCCCTCGGCCTGAACTGACGCCACGGCGATATCCGGCCAACGCCGGCCCGCCCGGGCCCGTTCGGGCACGCCCGGGCGGGCCGCTCCCGGCCCCGTGGAGCGGCGTCCGGCGGAGGCGGCATCAGCTTGTTGCAACCGTGCGGAAGAAGCCCTGGTCATAGGCGTGCATACCGGTGCTTTCCGGCGGTCGCCCGGGCCGTAGCAGTGTTGCGGAGCCGGTTCGGTCCGCGCATAGTTGCGCTGCGGAAGACGGCGGAACCGGGGGTGGAACGGGCGATGGCCGGGCACGGGACGGACGAGCATCCACACGGTGCTGACCGACTGTGCGAGGCCGGGGATCGCGTGTATTCCCGGGCCGTACGGCGCGGCCGGGTGCCCCGCCGGGACGCCGGACCGGTGCCCTGCCTGCTCGAACTGGCGCTGCTGCACCCGGATCCCGACGACATGGACTGGCTCGTGCCGACCGCCCCGCAGGAAGTCATGACCCGGCTGCTGCGCGGGGTGTACGACGAAGTCAGCGCCAGCCAGCGGCGGGTGGGCGCGGTGGTGGCCGCCGTCGAGCGGTACGCCGGTCTGGGCCCGCCCGTGCCGGCGGCGTCACCCGAGGGCTCGGGCGGCTCGGCGATCCGCGTCCTGGACGGCCTCTCGCGCATCCAGGCCGCCATGGACGAGGCGACCGAGGCGTGCACGACCGAGGTGCTGACCGTGCAGCCCGGCGGCATCCGCCCGGAGCACGAGCTGACGGAGGGCCTGCACCGGGCCCTCGCGCTGCGCGGCCGGGGCGTGCGGATGCGGGACCTGTACACGCACGTGGCGCGGCACGGCCAGGGGCTGCTCAACTACCTGGAGCTGATGGGCGACGCGGTGGAGGCGAGGACCCTCGACGAGGTCATCGACCGGCTCATCCTCTTCGACCGTACGGTGGCCTTCATCCCCGCGAACGCGGACCGCACCCTCGCCCTGGAACTGCGCCACCCGGCCCTGGTCGGCTATCTGGGCACGGTGTTCGACCGCCTGTGGCGGCTGGCGATCCCGCTGACCGCGCCGCTGCCGGACACCGGCATCGAGGGCATCTCGCACCGGGAGCAGTCCATCGCGGCCCTGCTGGCGGAGGGGCACCAGGACGCCGTCATCGCCGAGCGGCTCGGCATCAGCGTCCGCACCTGCCGCGCGCACATCGCGCGCCTGTCCGAGACCCTCGGCGCGGCCAGCCGCACCCAGCTCGGCGTGCGCATCGCCCAGGTGGGCCTGGACGGCCCCCGCCGGCCCCCCGGCGCCGCCCCGGTCACCGTTCGCGGTCGAGAATCCCGGACTGTCCGATGAGGTAGCCGAGCTGGGCCCGGCTCTCGCTGCCCAGCGTCGCCGCGAGCTTGGCGATGTGGACGCGGACGGTGCGCACGTTCATGCTGAGCCGCTCGGCGATGACGGCGTCGGTGTGGCCCTCGACGAGGAGGGCGGCGACGGCGTGCTGACGGGGGGTGACGCCGCCGCGGGCGGGCAGGCCGGCCGGCTCCGGGAGCATCGGCGTGGCCAGCCGCCACAGCCGCTCGAACGCGGTGACCAGGTAGCCGACGAGGGCGGGGTGGCGTACCTCGAGGGCGAGGGTGCGGTCGGCGTTCGCGGGGATGAAGGCGACGGTCCGGTCGAGCACGATGAGCCGCTCGGTGAGCTCGTCCAGGGTGCGGACCTCGAAGTCGCCCCGCAGCTGCTCGTAGTGGGCCTGGACGGCGAGGGAGTGGCGCTGGGTGTGCTGGTAGAGCGTGCGCATCCGGCCGCCGGCGCTGAGCAGGCGCTGCTCCATGGGCAGCGAGGCGGCCATCGCGGCGTCGGAGCGCTTGCCGGGCTGGATGGCCAGGGCCTCGCGGCCGGCGCGGGCGGTCGCCTCGGAGATGGCGGCGTTGATCTGCTCCAGACCACCCAGGACGCCGATCGCCAGGGGGTCGTTGCCGGGCACGATCTGGGCGTCGATGGCCATGAACGGCTCGAAGAGGTCCGCCAGTCTGGCCTCGCGCCGGCGCTGGACGGAGATGCTGTCCTCGATGGTGCGCAGCAGCCGGGGCAGGGCCACGGAGGGGGCCACGGGGCGCAGCCAGCGGTCGTCCTCACGGTCGGGCTGCAGCAGCCCGTGGCCGATGAGGCAGGGGGCCGCCCGGCGCGCGTCCCGCCGCGGCACGCGGCCTTCCAGCAGGGCGCGGGAGTACAGGCGGCGGCCCTCCTCGCACAGGTCCTCGACGCCGTGCGTGTGGGCGCGCGGCGGTGCGCCGCCGGCCGGCCGGCCCGGCTCGGCCTCGGGTCCGTCGCCCGTGGTCCGGTGGTGCGTTTCGGTCGTCACCCGGGAGCCTTCTCATGCCTAGTACTGCAACGACACTCCGTGACGTGGAGTGTTGCGCGTCGTTGGTCACTTTGTGACGGGAGAGATAGCTGACGAGTGGTCAGTTCTGTTC
>NZ_JBIRUY010000032.1:0-16206 GCF_044335305.1 Streptomyces sp. NPDC020490
GAAGCCTTAGACAAGCCCTATCGTCCCAGGTCAGAAGGCACTTTCGCTTTGCCGCTCATGATCCGGACACGCCCCCAAGTGAAACGCGCAGGCTAACGCTCGGGGAGTGGGGAAGAAGTGCTCCGCGACACAGCCCGCGACGTTGCGTGACTTGTCACTCACACATGGTTACTATTGCTCGTTACGGCCGCCTCGACGCGCGCTCGGACCGCTGCCCACCCCTTCGTGGGAAGTGCTCCCCCGATCGGCAGGCCGCCGGGATGCGCCCCGGGCTTCCCGCCGGTTGCGCGGTCTCCCTGCGGGTGCACGACACCACCCGCTCCGCCTCGCCCCCGGGCGGGCAGTCGCACACCGCCTCGATGCGGTGCCACAGGGCCGGCGGCCGTCCTCACGTTGATCGCGGCGTTGATGTCCCGGTCGTGGACGGTGCCGCAGGCGGCGCAGGTCCATACCTTCACGTGCAGGGCTTCGGGTCCGTCGCGGTGGCCGCAGGTGGAGCACACCTGGCTGGTGGGCTCGAACCTGTCGATCTTCACGAAGGTCCGTCCGTACCGCTTCGCCCTGTACTCCAGCATGCCCACGAACTGCGACCAGCCCGCGTCGTGCACACACCTGGCCAGCCGGGTGCGAGCCAGGCCGCCCACTGCCAGGTCCTCCACGGCGACCGCTTGGTCGCGGATCAGCCTCGTGGAGAGCTGGTGGTGGAACTCCCGGCGCGCGTCGGCCACCTTCGCGTGAGCGCGGGCGGCCTTCAGGCAGGCCCTGGCACGGTTCTTGGATCCCTTCTGCTTGCGGGACAGCTCCCGCCGGGCCTTCTTCAGTTTCTTCTCCGCGCGCCGCAGGAAGCGCGGAGAGTCGATCTTCGTGCCGTCGGACAGGACCGCAAAGTGCGTGAGGCCGAGGTCGATGCCGACGGTGCGGTCGGTCTCCGGCATCCGTGCCCGGTCGGCGGCGGGGTCTGTGTCGATGACGAAGGAGGCGAAGTACCGGCCGGCCGCGTCCTTGACTACGGTGACCGAGTCCCGCAGGGACTGCTGGAGCACCACCGCGGAGACCTCGCCCAGCCGGCACCGTTCCGCTGTCCGCTCGGCCTCGGTGATCAATCGCGTGGACAGCTCCCCGGCCTTCCCCAACGACCTCTGCTGACCGGTGTCCGGGTACAGGAAGCTGTACCTGAGCTGCACGACCGTCACCCTACGTACTCAGGTGATCAGTTGGATGCAGGAGATCAGAACTGGCCGGCAGCGTACTTTCGTGCCGCATGTCCACGTGATCTTCGTGACCAGGTTTCGGCACAAGGTGTTCGCCGATGCCCGTCTGGCGCGCACGGAGAAATTCACGTGGTCGGTGTGTACGGACTTCGCGTGCGACCTGGCACGGGCCACCGCCGCACGGCCCGGCCAAGGCGAGCCGTACGGCGCGGCCCCGGTCGACGGCGTACACGAACAGCACGCCGATCGCGGCCGTCGCGGCGGTGGAGTACTTCATCACCGCGAGCCCGAGCGGCACCGCGGCGGGGAAGGCCGGCCGCCGCCCACCACAGGGGTGCGCGGCGGCCGGCCTTCCCGGTCCGTACGGCCACGTCGTCGGCGAGGGCCGTCGCCACGGTCAGCCGCCCAGGATGACCCGCAGGTCGGCGGCGTTCGCCTCGGTGACCTTCCACAGCTCCTGCTGGCGGCCGTGCACGTCGGCCACGGTCTTCGCGTGGTCGGCGAGCAGCTCCCGGGAGCGCTCCACCAGGCGGGCGGCGAGGTGGCGGTCGTGCACGGAGACGCCCCACTCGGGCCGCTCGATGTCGTTGAGGAAGTACGCCATCTTCGGGTGCGAGATCAGGCTGATGATGGGCGTGCCGCAGCCGAACGGGATCATTCCGGCGTGCCCGCGCATGCCGATGACCAGCTTGGTGCGGGCGTAGAGGTCGAGGATCTCCTTGTTCTCGAAGTCGTACATCGGGATGACCGGCAGTGAGATGCCGTGCTCGCGGCGCAGGTCGAAGGCGATCTTCTCGTCGTCGAGCGAGTGCGCGACGCACCGCACCTCGGCGAGTTCGCCCAGGTCCCGGACGGCCTGCGCCATCTGGGCCAGGAAGTAGCCGTAGTCGTGGCCGAAGCGCAGGCCCGCGCGGTCGTAGGCGGCGTTGATCAGGATGGTGTCGTCGCGGCGGGCGGGGTCCTGCCAGCCCGGCACGAGCTGCCGGGTGACCGTCGTCGGGCAGGGCTGGAAGCGCACCTTGCCCTTGAGGTGGTCCGGGAGCATGGCCCGGACCTTCTCGATCGAGCCGTGGTTGCGCAGCCCGAAGAAGGAGGACCGCTCGACGAGCAGCCGCAGCGACTGACGGAACCGGCCGGCCCGGTAGGACTGGCCGTCGAAGGCGTTGAAGCCGACCGCGAACACCGAGATCGGCACCTCGATGCGGTCCAGCAGCTCGTCCGGGACGTTCCACTGCCAGGCGCTGTTGCCGTTGGGCATGGTGTCCGGGATGAACAGGCCGCCGCCGCCGATGACCAGGCCGCGGCGGGCGTTGACGCGTTCCAGGGCCGCCTCGTCGAACAGGCGGTGGGCGTGGACGGAGTGCCAGCGGCGGGAGGTGGTGTCCGGCCCGAAGGCGAGGCGGACGCTCTCCGGCAGCAGCTTGTCGCCCGCGTTGCCCTGCCGGTCCATGTAGAACGCGACGTGCGCCAACTGGTCCTCGGGAGCGCCGAGTTCCTGGGCCGGCACGGAGGACGCGCGCTGCGCCCACAGGCGGCTGGAGCGGTGGGTGGGGTCGACGGACAGGCCGGCCGTGGCGTGCTTCAGCGCCTCGGCGTTGTCGCCGTGCACCCACGCGATCTGCGCGAGGCGGGCGTAGGCGGTCGCGGCCCGGTTGGGGGCGGCGGTGGCCAGCAGCAGCTGCGCCTTGGCCTCCGCGTAGCGCGAGACGCTCATCAGGGCGTGGCCGAGGACCTCGTGCGGCCACGCCTCGTCGAGCGGGACGCGGACGCCGCTCAGGATGTCGACGGCGTCCTGGTAGTCGCCGGAGGCGATGTGCGCGGCGGCGACCTTGCGGGCGACCTCGGCGTCGCCGGTGCGGGCGACGTGCGGGGTGCCGTAGTGGACGAGCAGGTCGTGGTGGAGGCCGCCGGAGGAGGCCAGGTAGGCGGCGTGGAAGTCGGCGTCGGACAGGTCGAACTCGCGCCAGCGGTCCTCGGCCTGGCTGTAGCCGGCCTCGCCGCCCTGCCACGGCTTGTGACGGCCGGTGAAGTGCAGGATCGCGGTGTCCTCGGGGACCGGCAGATCGCCGGACAGCCGCCGCTTGACGAAGTTGTAGCGGGGGTCGAGGCGGACGAAGTCGCCGTCCAGGACGGCGTTGAGGATGCCCTGGTCGTGCTTGTCGAGCTCGTAGTCGCCGCTGCGCCCGCACCGGTCGAGCTTCGCGCAGAACTCGTCGCTGAGGTACTCGCGCTGGATGACCAGCAGGCCGGAGTTCAGCTTGTGCTGTCCGTAGAAGAACTGCGGCACGGCCGCGAGTCCCTCGCGCAGCCTGAGCAGTTCGCTCAGGTCGCCAAGGACGACCATGTCGGTGTCGAGGGTGATGACGGTGTCGTACTCGCGCAGCCGGAAGACGTCGAGGATGAAGTACGCCTTGCGGACCAGGTAGTTGTCCTGGTCGCCCTTCTTGTACGAGTCGTAGTGGTCGGCGTCGACGCGCTTGAGGACGATGCGCGGGTGCAGGTCGCGGATCTTGGCGACGGAGCCGGGGCGCAGGTCGTCGTAGAGGACGACGAAGTCCTCGCAGACGCCCGGGTTGGACAGGGCGAGGCTGCGCAGCAGGACGAGGAAGCCGGGCAGGTAGTTCTCGTCGACGTAGGAGGCGAAGGCGATGCGGCGCTTGCCGGTGAGCGCGGAGGCGTCGGTCGCGGGGGCCGGGCCGGCGGCGGGCGCGGTCAGGGAGGTCGTGGTCATCGCAGGGATATCCTCATGTCGGTCACGCTCTGGGCCCGCTGCATGACCCATTCCTTCTCGCTGGTGTATTCGTGCACGGACGTGATGGCCAGCTTCATCGCCTCCGGCACGCGGTAGGCGCCGCTCTCGTAGAAGTCGAAGCCGATCAGGTCGAGCCGGGGGCTGACGTCCAGGAAGTCCAGCAGCCACAGCATGTTGAAGCCGGTGGTCGGGATGCCCGACCAGGCGTCGGCGCCGAGCTTGCCGATGTTGCGCAGGGGCCAGCGCAGCGACTCGTCGCCGAGGTAGGTCTGGGCGCCGGGCACCAGGCGGTTGCGCAGCGAGTGCTTCCAGTCGCCGGAGATGCCGCCGAAGACCAGGCGGGTGGTGACCTGCTGGTCCCAGTTGAAGCCGTGCTTGTGGATGGTGGCGTGGATGTCGGTGCGGCTGCCGGTGTGCTTCGGGTCGATCTTGTACGAGTTGAAGCGCACCACGAGGTCGTAGGAGTCGATCTCGGCGCCCATCGAACTGGTGCCGACGCGGCCGGAGTTGGCGATCAGGCAGATGGACTTGCCGGTGATCAGGTTGCGGAACTCGCCGAGGCTGATCCACTGCACGCCGCCGACGGCCGGGTCGGCGACCGGGCCGCGCATGCGGCTGCGGCGCTGCTCGGCGTAGAGGGCGAGGGCGTCGGTGAGCGCGGGCAGGTCGACGCCGGGGACCGCGGTGCGCAGGTCGAGGTACTGGCTGAGCAGGTCCTGCCGGTCGGCGACCGGGGCCTCCTCGGCGGCCAGCGTGAGGAGCGCTCCCACCAGCCGGGGCTCGGCCTCGGCCCAGTCGCCGACGGCGTGCGCGGCCAGGCCCTCGGCCCACACCTCGGTGGCCGGGCGGCGGGTGAACTCCGCGGCGCGCGGGACCTGGCGGCCGAGCAGCGCGAGCAGTTCGCGCTCCTTCTCGCCGGCCAGGCGCAGGCCGGCGATGCGGTTGCGGACGCCGAAGCCGTCGTCGTCGGTGAGGGAGAGGTACTTCTCGTACGCCTCCAGCGCCTCCGTCTCGTCGCCGAGGGCCTCCAGGAGGCGGGCGCGCAGCCGCCAGCCGGCGCGGGAGTTCTTGCGCTGGGCGAGCACGGTGTCGCTGATGACCAGGGCGAGGTTCAGCTCGTCGTCGTAGCCGCACTCCAGCGCCTTGTTGGCCACGGCGAGCAGGGCGTCGAGCAGTTCGTTGCCGAGGCCGGCGGAGGCGGGGGCCGCGGCGCCCTTGACGGCACGCTTGAGCAGCGCGGTGGCGCCGCCGGCCGGGGCGGGCGCGGCGGCCGTGGTGGCGGTGGTGCCCCACACGACGAGCAGCTTGCGCAGTTGTTCGGCGAGTTCGACGCGGCGGCGGTCGATGCTGCCGACGAGTTTGCCGCTGTGCACGGCGCAGGCGCGCAGGCAGTCGTCCAGCTCCCCTCCGCGTGCGCGTGCCCGTCTGTTGTGGACCCTCGTCATGGCGCTCCTGGGTATGTGCCGAACCAAGCTGTGAACGTGCCTCACCCGCCGGGGTTCACCGCGGCGCGGGGGGATGCCGGGTCAAATTAGGAAGCGAAAACGACGTTCAGGTGAACCCGCCGGGGCCGGGGGGAGAATCGTTGGTCCGCGGCCCGGGTCCGCGTCCGGCGCGGTCCCGAAAACCCTTCAGGGCGCGGGTACTTGGCGCGGCTCGAGGCCCGAGGTCACGGCTCGGACCCGGCCGGTGGTCAGACGCTCGCCAGCGACAGCTTCACCGCGAAGCCCAGGAACAGCGCCCCGGCCGCCGAGGTCGCCGTCGCCGCGAGCCGCTTGCGGCGGCGGAAGGCGGCGGCCAGCCGGGTGCCGCCGAATATCAGCGCGCTGAGGTAGAGCACGCTCGCGAGCTGCGCGAAGACGCCGAGGACGACGAAGGACAGGGCGGGGTAGGCGTAGCCCGGGTCGACGAACTGCACGAAGAAGGCGACGAAGAACAGGATCGCCTTGGGGTTGAAGAGGCTGATGACGAGGGCACGGCGGTAGGGCCGCTCGTCGGTGACCGTCGCGCCGGCGTCCTCGTGCACGGCCTTCTCCCGCCGCGTGCGCCACATCCCCCAGGCGGCCCGCATCATGCCGGCCGCGAGCCAGGTCAGATATCCGGCGCCGGCGTACTTCACGATGCCGAACAGCACGGCGTTCGCCTGCAGCAGCGAGGCGACGCCGGCGGCGGACAGCGTCATCAGCACGGCGTCCCCGCACCACACCCCGGCCGCCGCCCCGTACCCGGCCCGCACCCCACGCCGGGCGGCCACGGACAGCACGTACAGCGAGTTGGGCCCGGGCAACAGCACGATGAGCACGAGGCCGGCCAGGTAGGTGGGCAGATCGATGACGCCGAACATGGAAAGGAGTGTCGCACGCGGGTACGACACCCCCTCCGGGGGAGCCGGTCAGAACGCGTCGGACGGGACGTACGTGCCCCAGATGTCGCGCAGGGCGTTGCAGACCTCGCCGACCGTGGCGCGGGCGCGCAGGGCGTCCTTCATCGGGTAGAGGACGTTGTCCTCGCCCTCGGCGGCCTTCTTCAGGGCCGCCAGCGCCGAGTCCACCGCGGCCTGGTCGCGTTCGGCGCGCAGCCTGGCGAGACGCTCGGCCTGCTGGGCCTCGATGGCGGGGTCGACGCGCAGCGGCTCGTACGGCTCCTCCTCGTCGAGCTGGAAGCGGTTGACGCCGACCACGACCCGCTCGCCGGAGTCGGTCTCCTGGGCGATGCGGTAGGCGCTGCGCTCGATCTCGTTCTTCTGGAAGCCGTGCTCGATGGCCGTCACCGCGCCGCCGAGGTCCTCGACCTTCTTCATCAGCTCCAGCGCCGCCGCCTCGACGTCGTCGGTCATCTTCTCGATGACGTACGACCCGGCGAACGGGTCGACGGTCGCCGTCACGTCCGTCTCGTAGGCGAGGACCTGCTGGGTGCGCAGGGCGAGGCGCGCGGACTTGTCCGTCGGCAGCGCGATCGCCTCGTCGAAGGAGTTGGTGTGCAGCGACTGGGTGCCGCCCAGCACCGCCGCCAGACCCTGCACCGCGACGCGGACCAGGTTCACCTCCGGCTGCTGCGCCGTCAGCTGCACCCCGGCCGTCTGCGTGTGGAACCGCAGCATCAGCGACTTGGGGTTCTTCGCGCCGAACTCGTCCCGCATCACCCGCGCCCAGATCCGGCGCGCGGCGCGGAACTTCGCGACCTCCTCCAGGATCGTCGTCCGGGCCACGAAGAAGAACGACAGGCGGGGCGCGAAGTCGTCGACGTCCATGCCCGCCGCGACCGCCGTACGGACGTACTCGATGCCGTCGGCGAGGGTGAACGCGATCTCCTGCGCCGGGGACGCGCCCGCCTCCGCCATGTGGTAACCCGAGATCGAGATCGTGTTCCACTTCGGGATCTCGGCCTTGCAGTACTTGAAGATGTCCGCGATCAGACGCAGCGACGGCTTGGGCGGGAAGATGTACGTGCCCCGCGCGATGTACTCCTTCAGCACGTCGTTCTGGATCGTGCCGGTGAGCTGGTCGGCGGCGACGCCCTGCTCCTCGGCGACCAGTTGGTACAGCAGGAGCAGCAGCGCGGCGGGCGCGTTGATCGTCATCGACGTGGAGACCTTGTCCAGCGGGATCCCGCCGAACAGCACCCGCATGTCGTCGATCGAGTCGATGGCCACGCCGACCTTGCCGACCTCGCCGTGCGCGATCGGCGCGTCGGAGTCGTGGCCCATCTGCGTGGGCAGGTCGAAGGCGACCGAAAGACCCATCGTGCCGTTGGCGATCAGCTGCTTGTAACGCGCGTTCGACTCCGTCGCCGTGCCGAAACCGGCGTACTGGCGCATCGTCCACGGACGGCCGGTGTACATCGACGGGTACACGCCACGGGTGAACGGGTACTTCCCCGGCTCGCCCAGCTTCTGCTCCGGGTCCCAGCACGCCAGGGCCTCCGGCCCGTACACCGGCTCGATGGGCAGTCCGGACTCCGACTCGCGCGCCATGGTGTGTTGCCTCCCGCTCAGCAGTTACTCGCCAGTTACGCCAGTTCAGACCGACCCTCGGACGGACTGTAGCGTCGGCCGTGCACCGGGTGCAGGGGCGCACCCTGGGACCTTCCTCACAGGGTGTATGCGGTCCCGGTCACAACAATGCCCCGCCGTTCGCGGCCCGTCACCTGCGGGCAGCATGAAAGGGGCACGCGAGCACATCGGTGAGACGGCTGGGGGCGCGGTGCGTACTGCGGGCACGGTGAGAGCGATCGCCACGACGGCGGCCCTGGCCGCTCTGGCCGCCCTGGCCGGGGTGTCCGGCTGCACCGTGCAGGGCGCGGACGGCACGGGCCGCTCACCGGTGCGCATCCAACTGCCGAGCAGCGCTCCCCCCGCCGCCTCGTCCGGCGGCACGCAGGACTCCTCCCCCGCCGGCGGCGGCACCGTCCTGTGGTCGCGCGGCGACACGGGCCCCGGCGTACGCGAACTCCAGGCCCGGCTGCGCCAGGTGGACTGGCTGTTCGACGGCCCCACGGGGACGTACGACGACCTGACGGAGCGGGCGGTCCAGGGCTTCCAGGGCAAGCGCGGGCTGCCGCGGACGGGGCGGACGGACGCCGTCACCTGGCAGCGGCTGCTGCGCATGACGCACGAGCCGGGGAAGTGGGAGCTGTACCTGATGGGCGGCCAGCCCGCCGGCGCGCCCGATCCGCGCTGCCTGACCGGGCGGGTCCTGTGCATCGACAAGACGACCCGCACCCTGCGCTGGATGATCGACGGGCGCACCGTCTCGACGATGCCGGTCCGCTTCGGCTCGCGCGGCACACCCACCCGGGAGGGCGTGTTCCACGTGTACTGGAAGTCGCGCCACCACTGGTCGACGCTCTACGACTCGTCCATGCCGTACGCGATGTTCTTCAGCGGCGGGCAGGCCGTGCACTTCTCGTACGACTTCGCGGCCCACGGCTACGCCGGCGCCTCGCACGGCTGCGTCAACGTCCGGGACGAGGCGGCGATCGCCGGCCTGTACGCACAGGTCCGGTACGGCGACGAGGTCGTCGTGTTCCGGTGACGCCCCGGGAGGGGAAGTTCGGGGCGCGGACGGGACCGGGGGAACGTGTCCCGCCCGCGCCGATGCGCACAAGCCGTGGGTACGGGGGGAACCCCGGCTCTGTGCAGAAAGCCGATGACCAGTCGGCTCACTCGTTACTGCGCCGGCGCGGCCGAAAACGTCACACCCCGGGCGAGGAATTTTCCCGGCCCCGCGAAAGGCCAGGTCACCCGGACGGGCGAAGGTCAGAGGGCGCTGTACGTGGGGCTCGGTGACGGTGCGGGCGATGTGGACGCCGGGGTGCCCTTCCCGCCGGGGGCCATACGGGGGGCGCCGTCGCCCTGGTCGTCGTCACCCTCGTCGTCGTCCTGGCCGCCCTTGCCGTTGCCGTTGCCCTTGCCGTTCCCGGCGCCGTTCCCGTTCCCGTTCCCCTTGCCGTTGCCGTTGCCGTTGCTCTTACCGTTGTTGCCGTTGCCGTTGCCGCCGCCCGTGCCCTTGTCCGTGCCGTTGGCGTCGCTGTTGTCTTCCGCGGTGCCCGTCCCGGTTCCGGTGCCGTCGCCGGTTCCGGTCCCGGTCCCGGTCCCGGTCCCGGTCCCGGAGAGGATGCCCTGGCAGTACTTCCACACGCGGGCCGTGCCGGAGCCGCCCGCCGCCTGCTCCAGGGCCCGTCTGCGGCCGGGGCCCAGTTCCCTGCCGTCGCGCACGGCACGGCAGGCCGACAGGGCGCCGCCCCACCAGCCGCCCCCGCCGGAACCGGCCTCGTCCGAGGCCCCGGCGCCCGGGGTGCCGTGCGGGTCCGCCGGTCCGGTGGCGCCGGCGGAGGAGCCGCCGGGCGTGGGCTCGCCGTGCGGTAAGCCGGTGGACGGCGATCCGAGCGGGCCGTCCGGCGTCCCGGCGACCGATGCGCCCGGACGGGGTTCGGCTCCGCCGAAGGGTTTGGGCAGGACGCCGCTCGTGGCCGCCACCGCGACTCCGCCGACCACGACGGCGGTCAGCGCGGCGGACAGCCCGAGGCGGACCGGGCGGTTCCAGCGGCGGCGCCTGCCGATTCCGCTCGGGCGGCCGATGCGGACCAGGCCGGCGTCCGAGGACGAGGCGTCGGCGTCGTCGCCGACGGCGGAACTCCCGGCCGAGGCGTCGGCCCGCGCCGCGCGGAAGGCGGCCAGCGCCGCGCTCTCGCCCGGGAGTCCGGCACCTTCGGCGACGGGTTCCGCGCTCAGTGACCCGAGCGCCTTGGCGAGTCGTTCCGCCTGGTCACGGGCGGTGGGGTCGACAGTTTCGAGGGATTGCCCGGTCAGCAGGAGCTCCGCTGTCTCGCGGTCCAGCCACCTGTACTGCTCGTCGGCCATCACATGTCCTTCTGCGTCCGCGCGCGCATCTGCGTCACAGCCGCGGACGTCACCGCGCGGCCGCTCGGTTCTCGCTGGGCGGGCAGCGCGTCGAGCGCGCCCGCCGATTCCGGATCGGCGCCGATGAGTTCGGCGAGGCGCTTGAGACCGCGGTGCGCCGCGGTGCGCACGGCGCCCGGACGCTTGCCCAGCGTCTCCGCGGCGGTCTTCGCGTCGAGGCCCACGACCACGCGCAGCACGACGGCCTCGGCCTGGTCCTGCGGCAGCCGGGCGATGAGGGAGAGGGTGCGGTCGGTGGCCAGCGCCTCGATGGCCTCGCCCGCGGTGTCGGACTCGGCGGCCCGGCCCGTCAGCTCCGTCTCGTCGCCGCCGATGGCGGGACGGCGGCCGCGCATACGGATGTGGTCCAGCGCGCGGTTGCGGGCGATGCGGGCGGCCCAGCCGCGGAAGCGGTCCGCGTCCCCCTCGAAGCGTCCCAGGTCGCGGGCGATCTGCAGCCACGCCTCGGAGGCGACGTCCTCGGCGTCCGGATCGCCGACCAGTGTCCGTACGTATCCGAGCAGCCGTGGGTGCACCGCCCGGTACACAGTCCGGAACGCGGTCTCGCTCCCGTCCTGTGCCGCAAGCACCGCGGCGGTCAGCTCCGCGTCGTCCCCCAGCACCCGTGTTCCTCAGTCGATGGTCGGCCGATGGTGGCGGCGATCCCCCTCCGCGCCCGGCGCGAAAGGCACGTTACGACCTGAAACCGCTCCTCGTCCATGTCCGGACGAGCTGCAACGCTCTTGTGACGCGACGGGGTGTGACAGAAAACGCACCCGGGGCGCTGTAGGGAGTACGGGCCGCCGCGCGGCCCGTACCGCGCGACGGCCGGGGCCTCTCCTGTGGGGGGTGGCGGCCCCGGCCGTTGTCGTGCGGGACTCTTCGGGCCCTCGCTCATCCGGATCCTCACCCCCGCACGGCGACGTCCTCAGCGGCCGTTGCCGTTCCCCTCAGCCACTGTTGCCGTTCCCCTCAGCCGCTGTTGCCGTTGTCCCCGCCCGACTTGCCGTTGCCGTCGCCCGCGCCGGTCGGCGCCCCCGCGGTGGCTGCGGAACCGGCGGTGGCTGCGGAACCGGGACTCGCGGGGGAACCCGGGCTCGCGGGGACGCCCGGAGTCGCGGCGGCGGCGGGAGTGGTGGCGGCACCCGGTGCGCTCGGCCTGCCGGTGACACCGGCCCTGCCCGGGTTGCTCGCGGCCCCCGTCGGCGTGCTCCCCGCCAGCTGCCGGGTGCAGTACCCGGCGACCTTCTCCTCGCCGCCCGCGGCCTCGATCAGCCGCTGCCAGACCGTCGCCTCCAGCGTCTTGCCCCGGCCGTCGACCGACTCGTACGCCAGGCAGTGGGCCTCGGTGTCCTGCGCGGTCCCCGGGCGGTCCGCGGCGGCGGAGGCGCCCGGCGTGCGGGAGCCGGCCGCGGACGAGGGGGCGGCCGACGCCGTCGGGGCGCCGGCCGACGGACGCGGCCGCCCGGTGCCGCGGGCGTCGTCCGACGACCCGGCGGTGCCGATGGCCGCGACGGCGACGCCGCTGACCGTCAGCCCGGCCAGGAACAGCGCCAGGGTGGCCTTCAGCGAGCGGCGCGCCCGCCCGTGCTCGCGCGGGCGCCAGTCGTCCCGGCGGCGGGTCCGCGTCCGGTGCGCCCCGGCCTCCCGGGCGGCCCGGAAGGCGGCCACCGCCCGCTGCTCGGCCTCGGCGTCGACGGAGTCCGGGCGTATCGCCGCGGCGAGCAGCAGCTCCAGCGCCGCGCTCTCCGCCGCGCCCTCGGGGCCGGACACGGGACCGGACAGGGGGCCGGACACGGGACCGGACACGGGACCGCCGGGGCGCACACGCCGACGGCCGGAGGTACTGCCGTCGCCCTGCCGTTCACCCATGTCCGTATCCATCCCTGTCAGACCCGTCGCGGGTCCGGCGCTCGCCGCCGCCCGCACCGCCCGCGGCGTCCGTGCCGCCGCTGCCGTTCATTTCGACTCCCCCAGCGTCCGGGGGTCCCCATTTGTCACACCCGGGACGCCGAGCCGGCGGGCGAGCCCCTTCAGCCCCCGGTGCGCGGCGGTGCGCACGGCGCCGGGGCGCTTGCCGAGGACACGGGCCGCGGCGGGGCCGTCCAGGCCGACGACGACCCTCAGCAGCACGGCCTCGGCCTGGTCGCGGGGCAGGCTGCGGACCAGCTCCAGGGCGCGCTCGGTGGACAGCGCCTCCAGGGCCTGCTCGTGGGTGTTCTGCCGGCCGGGCAGCTCCAGCACGTCCTGTTCGAGCGCCGAGGACCGGGGCCGCACCTTCTGCCGGCGCAGATGGTCCAGCGCCCGGTGCCGGGCTATGGTCGCCGTCCAGCCGCGGAAGCCCGCGCCGTCGCCCTTGAACCGCCCGAGGTCGCGGGCTATCTCCAGCCAGGCGTCGGAGGCCACGTCCTCGGCGTCGTCGCCGACGATCCCCCGGAGATAGCCGAGCAGTCCCGGCTGGACGAGTCGGTACGCGACGGCGAAGGCGGCTTCGTCGCCCTCCTTGGCCCGCGCAACGGCCTCGCCCAGCTCCCCGTCGTACACCTGCGCGCGGCGGGGTTCCCCTCCCTGGCCCAACACTGTCCTCGTTCGTACGGGTGCGAAACGGGCCCGTCGGAACCCGCGTCGTGCACACGGCCGGCCGTGCGCACGCCTCCACGGTCCTCAGCGTCCTGGGTCACACAAGTGTCACAGCTCGTCAGAAGCCCCGGGCGTGTCGAGGCGGCGGTCCATGCTCAGGCGGCGGCTCTGCGCGTACGGCCGTGCAGCCTCAGATAGAACAGCTGGAGGGACTCCTCCGGGCTGCCCGTCTCGAACCGGTTGCGGACCTTGCCGAGCGGGTTCCACACCCGTCCGTCGGCCATCCGCACCCCGACCGGCTGTCCGGACCAGGCGCGCTGCCGGTCGTCGAAGTCCACCCAGTGCGCGCCCGCGCGGCGCACGAGCACCTCGCCGACGTACGCGCCGAGCCCGAGGAGGGTGTCGTGGGCCCGCTCCGGGTCGGCGCCGCCCTTGCGCAGTCCGTCGATCAGGAAGTCGACGACCCGCAGGCTGCCTTCGGAATAGTCCAGCGGCAGCCGGCTGCGGGCGGTCACGCGCGCGACGAGAGACGCCGCACACGACCGCATCTCGTCCGCGCACGGCACGCGCTCGTCCACATCGGTCATGGAACCCCCAACTGGCTCGGCTCGCGGGAGGGGCTGCACCCCTCCCCCTGAACCAGCGGATCGCCCGCCGTGAGCATCACGGGCTCGCCGCGTGTCGATCGACACACGGCGGATCCACAGCCCGCGCACAACCTTTCCGCCGCTCGTGCGTCACCCCGGGCTCCGCGGCCGTGCAGTGACGTTCGCCCTGGACGCTGCGCTGTGTGTAGGTGCCACCTGTCGTGACGGGTGGGGCAGTTGAGTTTTTCGAACCGGTTTCCTTCCAAGGGTGGGACAAGTGAGTCCTCGCGGGACGCGTGCGTACAGACCGCTGAGCATGAAACGACGGGCGTGGCTGACGCTCGGCGCGGTGCTCCTGGGCGGCGGGGGCGTGGTCACCTACGCCGTCGCCAGCCCGGGCGGCGACGGCGGGGCCGCGGGGCGGGCCAAGCGGCCGGTGAGCGTCCACGACCTGCCGCTGAGGGCCACCGCGGGCGGGGAGGAGCTGCCGCGCACGCGGACCGAGCAGTTCTCGATGCTCGGCGTCTCCTGGGCGGACGCCGGCAAGCGGCTGCACGGCACGGCCCAGGTGCGCACCCGCGCCCTGGGGACCGGCGAGTGGAGTGCCTGGCAGGACCTGGAGACGGACGCCGACCCGCTGGAGGACCCGCGGGCGCGGGCCCGTGCGCGCGGCGCGTCCGAGCCGCTGTGGGTCGGCCCCTCCGACGGCGTGCAGGTGCGGGTCGTCCACCGGGACGGCTCCGCCGGCTCCGCTCTGCCCAAGGGGCTCGAGGTCAGCCTCGTCGACCCCGGGGTGGTGACGGACGCCGAGGCGAAGGCCGCCGAGCCGGCCGCGTTCGTGGCGGCCGGGACACCCACCGACAGCGCCGCGCCCACCGACAGCGCCGCGCCCACCGACAGCGCCGCTCCGACGGACAGTGCCGCCCCCACGGACAGCGCCGCCCCGTCCGACTCGGCGTCGGCGTCCGACTCGGCGTCGCCGTCCGCGTCTTCGTCCGCGAGCCCGTCGAGCACCGCGCCCACCGCGCCGCCCTCCACCGTGCCCGAGCCGCCGATCGTCCCGCGCGCCGACTGGGGCGCCGACGAGTCGCTCAGCCCCGACCCGTCGGAGTACAACGCCGACGTGAAGGCCGTCTTCGTCCACCACACCGACGGCGCCAACGACTACGCGTGCTCCGATTCGGCGGCCATCGTGCGGGGCATCTACGCGTACCACACGCAGACCAACGGCTGGAACGACATCGGCTACAACTTCCTGGTCGACAAGTGCGGCACCGTCTTCGAAGGCCGCAAGGGCGGCGTCGACCTGCCGGTGCTCGGCGCGCACACCTACGGCTGGAACCGGGAGTCCGCGGGCATCGCGGTGCTCGGCGACCACACCACCACCGGCGCCACCGACGCGGCCCTGGCCTCGATCGCCCGCGTCGCGGCCTGGAAGCTCGGCCAGTACGGCGCCGACCCCGCCACGACCGTGCAGCTGAAGGCGGGCGCGAGCCAGACGAACTACTCCGGCACCAGCTTCACCGCGGGCAGCTCGTACACCTTCAAGCGGATCTCCGGCCACCGCGACGGCTACAACACCCAGTGCCCCGGCGGCTCGCTGTACGCGCAGCTGCCGACCGTCCGCGCCTGGGCGTCCGGCCCGGTGCAGGGCCTGAAGGTCACCTCGCTGTCCGGCGCGGGCCTGTCCGGCTCGACGTACTACACCAAGGGCGCCGTGACCGCCCACTGGTCCACCAGCACGCCGGGCTCGCTGATCTCCGGGTTCGAGCTGCTGGTCGACGGCAAGGCCGTCACCTCCGTCGCCGGCACGGCCACGTCCGCGAGCGCCACGCTCCCGCTGGGCGGCCACACCGTCGCCGTGCGCGCCGTGCACCAGTCCGGCAGGGCCACCACCTCGGCCGCGCTGAACGTCGTGGCGGAGACCACCGCGCCGGCGTTCACGACGACCCCGAAGATCTCGCTGCGCACCGGCACCGTCAACACGAGCGCCGTCCCGGTCACCCTCGGCTCGAAGGCCACCGACAACACCGCGCTGAAGTCCGTGAAGCTGCTGTCGCCGACGACCGTCACCTACGGCCCGACGACCACGAGCTCCCAGCGCACGGCCCCGTCCGGCACCGCCACGACGTGGCAGATGCGGGCGTACGACTACGCCGGCAACTACCGCACGTCCTCGCCCTCCTACACGCCGGTGATCCTCCAGGAGACCTCCGCGGTCAAGTCCGGCAGCTGGACGGCCCGTTCCTCCACCAGCTACCTCGGCGGCAAGTCGTACTCCAGCGGTTCCACGGGCGCGAGCCTGAGCTGGACCTTCACCGGCCGCTCCGCCTCCTGGGTGGTCTCCCGGGCGTCGAGCTCCGGTCAGGCGTACGTCTACGTCGACGGCGTCAGGACCGCGACGGTCGACCTGAAGTCGTCGACCACGCTGTACCGTCAGGCGATCTGGACCAAGACCTGGTCCGGCAGCGCCCAGCACACGGTGAAGATCGTGGTCGTCGGCACGAGCGGCCGGCCCACGATCACCACGGACGGCCTGGTCTACGTCAAGTAGCCGTCCGCCCGCCGGTCCACCGGGCCGGGGGGGGGGGGGGGGGGGGGGGGGGGGGGGGCGGGGGGGGCGGGGGCGGCGGGGGGGGGCGGCCGGGGGGGGGGGCGCGGCGCGCCCCCCCCCCC
>NZ_JBIRUY010000032.1:16216-122872 GCF_044335305.1 Streptomyces sp. NPDC020490
CACCCGTGTTTTGTGGGTGGTCGGCGCCCCCCGCGCCCCCCCCCCCCCCCCCGGGGGGGGGGGGCGCCCGGCCCCGCCCCCCCCCCCCCCCCGCCCCCGGGGGGGGGCCCCCCCCCCGGGGGGGGGGCCCCCCGGCCCGTCGTCACGGCTGACCGGCGCCGCCGGTCGCGTCCCGGCACAGCAGCCGCAGCGAGCCCTGGCCGGCGAAGCAGCGCCGGGCCTCGTCGATGGGGTCCCACAGCCGCCCGTCCGGCGTGCGGATCCAGTGGTCGCCGCCGGACGCCCACCACTCGGCGCCGGTCTGCCGCACGATCACCTCACCGGCGTACGCGCCGAAACCGCGCAGCACCTGGTCCACGGCGGCGTACGGCGGCTGCTCCCGGCGTATCTCGTCGATCATCCGGTCCACCCGCCACAGACTCTGCGCCGAGTAGTCGAGACGCACCCGCGCCCCTTCCCGCATGGTCGCCACCGCGTCCGCCGCCCACCGCACCGGCTTCACCGCGGCCGAGGGCCTCGTGTCCTGCTGCGTCTCCCGCTGTGTCATCGTCGTCACATCACCAAGAGCGTGGTGGTGCCACGAATCGTCACGCCGATCACGGTCCCGGGAGTGTGACGATCGGGCGTCCCGCTGCGCTCTGGTCACTGATGAGCATGTACTTCCACCTCCGCGCGGTGCCGCCCCCGGCCCTGCGCAACAGCGCCGCATGGATGCGCCGGCTGTTCGAGGACGACTGGGACACCGTGCGCGAACGGATCGGCCGGCACCGCGAAGAGGTGCTGGACGGGACCTACCTCGACCACGACCTGCTCTACGCCGGCGCTCCCCCGCACCACGCGCCGGGCGGCCCACGGGCCGACGTGGTGCTGGGCGGGCGGCCGCTCCCGCAGCCCGGGACCGGCAGACCGCCGTTCCTGCTGCTGACCGCGGCCCAGGCGGCGCGGGTCGCCACGTTCCTCCGCTCGGCGGACTTCGAGGGCCTGTGGCAGCTCGCCCGCGACGCCCTGCTGCCCGCCCACGGCGGACCCGCCGCCGAGGAGGAGCTGCACGCCGTCCTCGCCGTGGCGCACCGGGACCTGACCGCGTTCTACGGGCGCACCGCCCGCCACGGCGACGCGGTGGTGAAGTGCCTGCTGCTCTGAGCGCCGGGCTCAGCGCTCAGCACGCCCCCGCGCCCGCCGGGAGACCACCGCGCGCAGCACCCGGCGGCCCTCGACCGACGCCTCCAGGGCGCCCCGGAGGCCGCCCGCGCCGTGCGCGGCGAGCAGTTCCAGGACGGCGATCTGGCGGCGCAGCTCGGCGGCGACCAGCGGCGACGCGCCGTCCGTGCGGCCCTCGCGGCAGGTGTCGACCGACGACGCCCCGTCGGCCACCGGGTCGAGCAGCCGGTGGATCCGGAGGGCGGCGACGGAACAGCCGTCGGCCCACTCCCGCACCGCGGCGGCGGACAGCTCGGCGGGGGCGGCGGCCAGCATCCGGCGGGCCAGCAGCACGGCCTCGTCCTCGCCGGTGCCGTCCGGGCCGGTCGTGCCCTCGCCGGTGCCGTCCCCGTCGGTCGTGCCCTCGCCGATGCCGTCCGCGCCGGTCGCGCCCTCGCCGGCCAGCTTGCCGCGTGCCTGCTGCAGACCGGCGGCCCAGTCGCCGTTGCCGGCCAGGCCGGCCCACAGCGGCCGCAGGGCCTCGTCGTCACCGCCGAGCAGCGGCAGGCACCGATCCAAACAAGCCAGGCCGCTGGCAGCCAGTCCGCGTTCGTCGGCCTGAGCGATCAGTTCCACCAGGCTCATCCACGCCTCCCTCTGCGGGCCCCTGCAGAGTCCTCCGCAGGCCTCAGCAGGCGCCTTCCTGACGGAGCCCGCGCTTCCCCTTACTGCGTGCGACGGGCCGGGAGTGTCACAGCGGCACCACGCCGAGCCGGTCGAGCAGCCGGAAGAAGAGGTTTTCGGCCAAGGGGTCGGTGTCGGGATCGGGGTCGGCGGTCAGCACCTCGAGCAGCGGTTCCTCGGCCACCTCGTGCCCGGCCTCGGCGGCCCAGGCGACGGCCCGGACGGCGGCGTCGCCGGGCTGGAGGAAGTAGTCCTCCACGGTGAGGCCGTCCCGGCCGTCGGCGAGGTAGCCGGCCATCGCGGCGCGCGCCAGACACGTCGTCCACGCCCCGCTCCGGGGCGCCGCCGCCTCCACCACGACGCAGTCGCTGTCCATGACGTACCCGAACAGCGCGGGCGCCCCGGTCTCCCGGGCCAGGACGTTCATGTTCCCGACCTCGCCCTCGCCGTTCGGGTACTCCCACAGCTGCCAGCCGCCGGACGCGGTCCCGCGCCGCACCATGCCCTCGGCCCCGGCCAGCGCGTCCAGCTCCGCCAGCGGCCGCTCGCTGCGGCCCACGACGAAGTACCCCCAGTAGCCCATGTCCCGTTCCCCCACGGCGTTGTCGGCTTCGGCCCGGGCCCGAATACACCACATTCGTACGGCCGTTCGCAGCCGTATCGGGCAACCCGCGCCCCGGCTGGCGGACCGACCCGGGCGGGCCGAAGCGGGCGGGTCAACCCAGGCGGGTCAGCCCGGGCGGGTCAGCCCAGGCGGTCGGCCAGCGCCTTGAACCGCGCCCAGCTCTGCTTCGGCGGTCCCGGGTTCCACAGCTTCTGCACCGTCGCCCGCAGCGGCATCCGGATCCCGGCCGCGACCTGGGCCTCGGTCTGCGAGTTCGCGAGGTCGCACCACACCGCGAAGGACCCGCCGAGGATCTGCCCGTCGTACTTCGCCGGCACCGCCTGGGTGCCGCGCAGGACGCGCGGGGTCCACGCCTCGTAGATGCGCTGCCCGGTCGGGTAGACGAAGGCGTTCGGCTGCCCGAGGACGTAGTAGAGGAACTCGTCGTTGTAGTTGACGACCTCGCGTCCCGCGCTCAGGTACTCCAGCGGCTGCCGCGCGCCGTACTCCTTGCCGGTCCAGTACGCGACCCGGAGGTCCGCCGCGGGCCGCACGGACGAGCTGCGGAAGAAGCCGTCGTTCCACGCGCGCATCGTGCGGCCGTGGGCGCGGACGGTGTCGGCGCGGTCGTTGAGCCAGCCGGTGGTCAGGTCGGCGACGTTCGCGCCGGAGCCGTACCGCTGCCGGGCGGCCGCGGCCAGCTGCGGGTAGGCGGTCTCCGGGCTGGACGCCATCAGCGCCCGGTACTCGTCGCCGCCGAGGTTCCACTGATCGCCGGGGAAGAGGTCGGCGTACTCGTCGAGCAGGTCGTCGACGATCCGGGCGGCGGCGGGCTTGGAGATGTCGACGGCCCCGCTCGCCGCCACGCCCTGCGCGTTGCGCAGCTGCAGCTCGGGGTGCGCGGTGAGCACCGCGCCGAGGTGGCCGGGCGAGTCGATCTCGGGCACGACGGTGATGTGCCGGCTGCGGGCCAGCGCCACGATCTTCCTGACCTGCGCCTTCGTCAGGTGCTCGCGGGAGACGACCTCCGGGTGCGTGCCGGACTCGATCCGGAACCCCTGGTCGTCGGAGAAGTGCAGCCCCAGCTGGTTGAACTTCAGGTCGCCCAGCTCCCGGACCCGGGCCTCGATCCAGCCGGCCGTGAAGTGCTTGCGGGCGATGTCCAGCATGAACCCGCGCACCGGCTTGGCGGGCTCGTCCCGCACCACGCCCTCGGGCGCCGCGGAACCGCCGCGCACCTCCTGCTTGAGCGTGCGCGTGCCGTAGAAGACGCCCGCGTCCGCGGGGGCGCTGATGATCACCCGCCCGCCGCGCACGGTCATGGTGTACGACTCCGGGTCCGCGCCGCCGCCGCGGTTCAGCTCGAGGCGCACATCCCCCGAGCGCGCGTCGCCCTTCTCGCCCGCGTACGTCAGCCCCAGCTCGGAGGCGATCAGCCGGCCCTCGTCCGCGAGGCCCGCGTCGCTCACCACCACCCGCTTCCCGCGCGCCGGGCGCCAGCCCGGCCCGTGGGCCGCGGTGTGGGAGCGGACGGCCGGAATGGTGCGCGGGGCCTGTGAGAGGGGGTACGTGCGGCTCGGGCTCGGGGCCCGGCCGCCGCTGCCGGAGACAGTGGACGCGCCCGCGTTCCCGGCGTCCGACGGCTGCCCCGCCGCGCCCGCCGGCCCGCCGTCGTCGCCGGAGGCCCAGAGACCCAGGCCCGCCGCGAGCCCGACCGTCCCGGCGAACGCGCCCGCGACGATCATCCGCCTGTGCTTGACTGTCCGCGCCGGTGGGCGGCGCCTGTGCTGACTCACAGCGCCAAACCTAAGTCCCTCCGGGGGCGGCATGCGTCCACAAGGCGTTCCCGAAATTACCCGTGCGGGTGAAATTCGGGCATCCGTCGGACACGTCACGCCCCCTCTCGATAACGTTGCGCCACTCCCCTCACAGATTCCCCTGCCGAAACACGTGACGCCCACACACCTTCCCGGCCGGACCGCCATACCGGCGCTGCCCGAGCAGACCCGCGTCCCGTCGTCCGCGACCGCGCTGGACGACTTCAATTCCGCGTCCGCGGACGAGGCACGGCGGCTCCTCCTCGCCTGCCTGCACAGCCCGCCCTGGGCCCGCCGCCTGACCGACCACCGGCCCTACCCGGACGCCGGGTCCCTGCTGGCCGCGGCCGACGAGGCGGCGTACGACCTGGCCCCCGACGATCTGGCGGCGGCCCTCGCCGCGGAGACGCCGACCGCCCTCCCCGACGACACGTACTCCGCGGCCCACACCGCGCTGAGCGCGGCGTACGCCGCCTACGAGGCCCGGTTCGGCCACACCTTCGTCATCTGCCTGGCCGGTCTCGGCCCGGACGAGACGCTGGATCACGTGTTGGAGGGCATCCGGTCACGGTTGGCGAACGATCCGGAGGAGGAACGGACCGTCGCGGCGGACGAGCTGCGGCGGCTGGCCGGACAACGGCTGGCGCAGTCCCTGGCGAACACGCGGCGGTGACCGGCGCGCGGCCCCGCCGCGCCGGCACGACCTGCCACAACGGCACAGCTTGCGACACGCGACAGCACAGGCCGCACCACAAGCCGTCGGCGCTCACCCATCCGCGTGCCACTTCGATCACACCGGTAGACCCGGCGTAAGCACCGCGGGGAACGGTGGCTACGATGCTGGGGGCCGGTGGACCGTACCCGGCCGGGCCCGACCGACAGCACAAGCCGGCGCGGCCCCAATCCCCGCTCCCGGAGGGAATTCCGTGCCGGCTGGAACGCTGTACCGCGGCCGGGAAGGAATGTGGTCCTGGGTGGCTCACCGAGTCACCGGCGTCCTCATCTTCTTCTTCCTGTTCGTTCACGTGCTGGACACCGCTCTCGTCCGTGTCTCCCCCGAGGACTACGACAAGGTCGTAGCCACGTACAAGACCCCGATCGTCGCCGCGCTGGAGTACGGCCTCGTCGCCGCCATCCTCTTCCACGCGCTCAACGGCCTGCGCGTCATCGCCGTCGACTTCTGGTCGAAGGGCCCGCGCTACCAGAAGCAGATGCTCTGGTCCGTCGTCGGCATCTGGGTCGTGCTGATGCTCGGGGCGGTCTACCCCGTCCTCGGCCACGCCGCTCGTGAACTGTTCGGGAGCTGAGACTCATGGCGACCACTGAATCCACCGCTTCGGGCATCGGCCCCGTCGAGGGCGGCTCGGTCTACGGCGTAGACAACCCGGCGCCGCTCATCGAGGCGCCGCGCAAGCGCACCAAGAAGACCCCCAAGTCCACCCGGGGCAACTTCGAGCTGGCGGCATGGCTGTTCATGCGCCTGTCGGGCGTCGTCCTCGTCGTCCTGGTCCTGGGCCACCTGCTGATCCAGCTCGTGCTGGACGGCGGCGTCTCCAAGATCGGCTTCGCCTTCGTGGCCGGCCGCTGGGCCTCCCCGTTCTGGCAGGTCTGGGACCTGCTGATGCTGTGGCTGGCGATGCTGCACGGCGCCAACGGCCTGCGCACGGTCATCAACGACTACGCGGAGCGCGCGAACACCCGGCTGTGGCTGAAGGGCCTGCTCTACACCGCCACGGTGTTCACCATCCTGCTGGGCACGCTGGTGATCTTCACCTTCGACCCGAACATCCGCTAGGCACGGGGCTGCGAGAATCATGAAGATCCACAAGTACGACACCGTCATCGTCGGCGCGGGCGGCGCCGGCATGCGCGCCGCCATCGAGGCCACCAAGCGCAGCCGCACCGCCGTGCTCACCAAGCTCTACCCGACCCGCTCCCACACGGGCGCCGCGCAGGGAGGCATGGCCGCCGCGCTCGCCAACGTGGAGGAGGACAACTGGGAGTGGCACACCTTCGACACGGTCAAGGGCGGTGACTACCTGGTCGACCAGGACGCCGCCGAGATCCTGGCGAAGGAGGCCATCGACTCCGTCCTCGACCTGGAGAAGATGGGCCTGCCGTTCAACCGGACCCCGGACGGCACCATCGACCAGCGCCGCTTCGGCGGTCACTCCCGCAACCACGGCGAGGCCCCGGTCCGCCGGTCCTGCTACGCGGCCGACCGCACCGGCCACATGATCCTCCAGACGCTGTACCAGAACTGCGTCAAGGAGGGCGTGGAGTTCTTCAACGAGTTCTACGTCCTGGACCAGCTGATCACCGAGGTCGACGGCGTCAAGCGGTCGGCCGGCGTGGTCGCGTACGAGCTGGCGACCGGCGAGATCCACGTCTTCCAGGCGAAGGCCGTGATCTACGCCTCCGGCGGCTGCGGCAAGTTCTTCAAGGTGACGTCGAACGCGCACACGCTGACCGGTGACGGCCAGGCGGCCGTGTACCGGCGGGGCATCCCGCTGGAGGACATGGAGTTCTTCCAGTTCCACCCGACCGGCATCTGGCGCATGGGCATCCTGCTGACGGAGGGCGCCCGCGGCGAGGGCGGCATCCTGCGCAACAAGGACGGCGAGCGCTTCATGGAGAAGTACGCGCCGGTCATGAAGGACCTCGCCTCCCGCGACGTCGTCTCCCGCTCCATCTACACGGAGATCCGCGAGGGCCGCGGCTGCGGTCCCGAGGGCGACCACGTCTACCTCGACCTCACCCACCTGCCGCCGGAGCAGCTGGACGCGAAGCTGCCCGACATCACCGAGTTCGCGCGGACCTACCTCGGCATCGAGCCCTACACGGACCCGATCCCGATCCAGCCGACCGCGCACTACGCGATGGGCGGCATCCCGACCAACGTCGAGGGCGAGGTCCTGGCGGACAACACCACCGTCGTCCCCGGCCTGTACGCGGCCGGCGAGGTCGCCTGCGTGTCGGTGCACGGCGCCAACCGCCTGGGCACCAACAGCCTGCTCGACATCAACGTCTTCGGGCGCCGGGCCGGCATCGCCGCGGCGGACTACAGCCGGCAGGCCGACTACGTCGAACTGCCGGAGAACCCGGCCGAGTTCGTCGTCTCGCAGATCGAGCGGCTGCGCGAGTCCACGGGCACCGAGCGGGTGTCGGTGATCCGCCGCGAGCTGCAGGAGACCATGGACGCCAACGTCATGGTGTTCCGCACCGAGCAGACGATCAAGACGGCGGTCGAGAAGATCGCCGAGCTGCGCGAGCGCTACAAGAACGTGGCGATCCAGGACAAGGGCAAGCGGTTCAACACGGACCTCCTCGAGGCGATCGAGCTGGGCAACCTGCTCGACCTGGCCGAGGTCATGGCGGTGTCCGCGCTGGCCCGCAAGGAGTCCCGCGGCGGTCACTACCGCGAGGACTACCCCAACCGCGACGACGTCAACTTCATGCGCCACACCATGGCGTACCGCGAGGTCGGCGCCGACGGGTCGGAAACCGTCCGTCTCGACTACAAGCCGGTCGTCCAGACCCGCTACCAGCCGATGGAGCGTAAGTACTGATGGCAACCCCTGTTCTGGACAAGGTGGAGGCGGGCGCGGCCGCGTCGCCCTACATCACGGTCACCTTCCGGATCCGCCGGTTCAACCCGGAGATCTCGGCCGAGGCGACCTGGGAAGACTTCCAGCTGGAGATCGACCCCAAGGAGCGCGTCCTCGACGGTCTGCACAAGATCAAGTGGGAGCTGGACGGCACACTGACCTTCCGCCGTTCCTGCGCCCACGGCATCTGCGGCTCGGACGCGATGCGGATCAACGGCAAGAACCGCCTGGCGTGCAAGACGCTGATCAAGGACATCAACCCCGAGAAGCCGATCACGGTCGAGCCCATAAAAGGCCTGACGGTCCAGAAGGACCTGGTCGTCGACATGGAGCCGTTCTTCCAGGCGTACCGGGACGTGATGCCCTTCCTGATCACGAAGGACACCAACGAGCCGACGCGCGAGCGTCTGCAGTCGGCCGAGGACCGCGAGCGCTTCGACGACACCACGAAGTGCATCCTGTGCGCCGCCTGCACCTCCTCGTGCCCAGTGTTCTGGAACGACGGCCAGTACTTCGGCCCGGCCGCCATCGTCAACGCGCACCGCTTCATCTTCGACTCGCGTGACGAGGCCGCCGAGCAGCGCCTGGAGATCCTCAACGACCGCGACGGCGTCTGGCGCTGCCGCACGACCTTCAACTGCACGGACGCCTGCCCGCGTGGCATCGAGGTCACGAAGGCGATCGCCGAGGTCAAGCGGGCACTGATCACGCGCCGCTACTGAGCCGGTTCTGAGCCACTTCTGAACCGTCCCCGGCACGGCGACGGGCCCTGTCCCCGGTGACACACCGGGGACAGGGCCTTTTCCGACGGCGCTTCCCGGCGGTGCTGCCCGGCGGAGTGTCGCGACGGCGCCTTGCGACGGTGTTGCCCGGCGGCGCGTCGCGACGGCGCCTTGCGACGGTGTTGCCCGGCGGCGTATCGCGATGGTGTTTGCCCGAGGGGGCTGCCCGGCGGCTGCGGCGGACAGCCCGAGGGGCCGCGCCCATGCGGTGGGAGCGGCCCCTCGGGCACGGAAACGACGGCGGTCAGCCGCGGAGCACGCGGCCCTGCGAGTCGGTGCGGTCGTTGCTGGTGAGGAACATGATGCCGTCGATCAGCGCCCAGACACCCAGGCCGCCGCAGGTGAACAGCTGCGCGATCGCCACGCCGGTGTTGCCGACGTAGAAGCGTCCGGCACCGAAGCCGCCCAGGACGATCTGCAGGACGCCCGCGACGATCTTGGACTTCTCGGAGTAGGGGCGGCCCTGCGGGTCGTTGCCGTAGGGGGACTGGGGAGTGGGGACGGTCATGGCGCTGCTCCTGGCATGTCAGTCGAGATGAGGCGACCGGATGGGATATGTCCGGTCTTGACCCAGGAGGGATCACGTCACGACGTCACGATGCCCCCGCGCCGTTCTTCCCCCCGTGACCAGCGAGCTTAGAGAGGCGGTAGCGCAAGAGGGGAGTGGTGGCGAAAATCCGTTCTTGTTCCGTGATCAAATTCCGTCACTGGCCTGGACCTGGCTCAGACGATGTTGCGCGCCACCGTCCACGCCACCGCCACCGCGAGGACCAGCAGTTGCGCCCGGCGGCTCAGGGCCGGCTGCCAGCGGCGGCCGCGCAGACCCTCCACGATCCAGCGGGCCAGCAGGGCGAGGGCGAAGGGCGAGGCGAGGAGGAGCGCCCTGTTGTCCAGCCAGGCCGCCGCGAAGTGACCGTGCATCAGGTCGTACACCATGCGGGCGCCCCCGCAGGCGGGGCAGAGCAGACCCGTGACGAGACGGAAGGGGCAGCGGGGCAGCAGGTGGCCGGGCTGGTGCGGATCCACGCCGTAGAGGTAGGCGGCACCGGCCGCGCCCGCGACGAGCACCGCGAGCGGCGCCGTCGCCGGCGCTCGCAGCGCGGATCGCGGGGCGGACGGCGCGTCAGCCACGCAGGACGCGTCCCTGGGCGTCGGTCTGACCCTCGCTCACCAGCAGCATGATGCCGTCGATCAGCGCCCAGATCCCGAGGCCGCCGCAGGTGAACAGCTGCGCGAGGCCCATGCCGACGTTGCCGATGTAGAACCGGCCGACCCCGAGGGTGCCCAGGGTGAGCTGGAGGACACCGGCGATGATCTTCGACTTGTCGGAGTACGGGCGCCCGTAGGGGTCGTAGCCGTACGGGGCGTTCGGGTCGAACGGGGCGGCGGCGCCGTAGGGCGGCTGACCGTAGGCGTACGCGCCCGGCTGACCGTACCCGGCCGCGCCGGGCTGGCCGTATCCGGCAGGACCGGGACCGTAGGGGCCCTGGGGACCCGGTCCGTAGGGACCCTGTCCGTGCGGGCCCTGGGGGCCGGAGTCCTGCGGGCCCGGTGCGGGCGGCGTTTCACTCAAGGGAACTGCTCCTGTGGCGGGCGTGTCGTCCGGGGACACGCGAAGATACGACGACCTACCCGATCATCATGCCCGAGCGGCGCGCGGCGCAGAAGCCGTGGTTAGGCTCTCTTACCGTGCCCGCGAAGAACGAAGGCCCCGAAGCGGGCCCCGCGCCGTCCAGCAAGTCCGAGCAGACCCGCACGCTCATCCTCGAGACCGCGATGCGGCTGTTCCGGGAACGCGGTTACGACCGGACGACGATGCGGGCCATAGCCCAGGAGGCCGGGGTCTCCGTCGGCAACGCGTACTACTACTTCGCGGGCAAGGAGCACCTGATCCAGGGCTTCTACGACCGGATCGCCGCCGAGCACCAGGTGGCGGTGCGGGAGGTGCTGGCGCGGGAGACCGACCTGGAGGCGCGGCTCGCCGGCGTGCTGAAGGCGTGGCTGGACATCGCCACGCCGTACCACGAGTTCGCGGTGCAGTTCTTCAAGAACGCCGCCGATCCCGACAGCCCGCTCAGCCCCTTCTCCCCCGAGTCGGAGCACGCGCGCGTGGAGGCGGTCTCCGTCCACCGCGAGGTCCTGGCCGGCGCGACCAGGACGAAGGTGCCGGAGGACCTGCGGGACGTCCTGCCCGAGCTGATGTGGCTCGCCCAGATGGGACTCGTCCTGTACTGGATCTTCGACCGTACGAAGGGCCGCGAGCGCAGTTACCGGCTGGCGGAGCGGGGCGCACGGCTGACGGCCCGCGGGGTGTCGCTGTCCCGGTTCCGGGTGCTGCGGCCGCTGGTGCGGGAGGTGCACGAGCTGTTCACGGACTTCCTGCCGGGGATGACCAGGGTGATGCCGGATCCGGCGGTCAAGGGGCGGCAGGGCGAGTGATCACTTTCGGGTGCAGCGGTTCGAAGGGGACACCGCGGGTCCTGGCTGCCTACGATGATTTTCTCGACACCAGCCCCTAGGAGGCACGCGATGTCCGCTGCATCCGTCGAGCAGCCCTTCGACGACGACGAGCCGTTCTCGCTCACGGCCCTCGCCGACGAGATCATGGAGCGCCATCCGGGCTACCGCGTCGAGATCATCGGAAGCCACCTCCTCGTGACCCCATCCCCGGATGCCCCCCACGCCCGCGCCCTGACCTGCCTCATGATCCCCTTCATCGACGCCGGACTGCACGACGACGAAACCGAGGTCCTCCAGAACGTCGGGCTCTGGCTGCCGACGGGTGCCGAGGACTACGCCATCCCCGACCTCGTGGTCGTCGACGCCGACATCGACGACCACTACATCGAGAACAACGCGTACGACCCGGTCTGCTTCCGTCTCGTCCTGGAGGTCACCTCCGGAAACTGGAAGGACGACCTGAAGACGAAGGTCGCCGCCTACGCGGAGGCCGAGGTGCCGGTCTACGTCGTCGTCGACCGCAAACACCAGCGTCTTCACGTGCTCGCGGAACCCGTCGGGGGGGCGTACCAGTACCACCGCCCGCACGCCCCCGGGGAGCTCGTCACCCTGCCCGACTCCATCGGCGCCAAGGTCACCCTCGACGTCGACCAGATCCTCAAGGCCGGCCAGAAGAAAGCTAGTTGACCGCGTCCACCTCGCCCTCGGTCAACTCCACGTCGTACACCAGCGGTCCCTCCGTGACGACCACGTGCCGCGCCCGCGTCCCGTGCGACGACGCCGTCACCGCCAGCAGGTACGCCCCCGGACCCGGCACCGACACGATGTACGAGCCGTCCGCCAGGGACGTCACGCGGTCCAGCTGACGGCCGCCCTTCGACATCAGCGTCACCGAGGCGTCCTCCACCGGCTCGCCGTCCGGCGTGCGGACGAAGCCGTGGATCACCGAGGCGGGGCCCGGCTCGGCCGGCGCTTCCACGTCCTCCTCCTTGGGCTCCACCGCCAGGTGCGGCAGCCGCTTCTCCAGCCAGCCCGGCAGCCACCAGTTGGACGTGCCCACCAGGTGCATCACGGCCGGCACCAGCGCCGTACGCAGCACGAAGGCGTCGAGCGCCACCGCGGCGGCCAGGCCCACGCCCGCCATCGCCGCGCCCTGGTTGCCGCTGAGGACGAACGCCAGGAACACGCAGACCATGATCAGGGCCGCGGAGTTGATCACGCGGCTGGTCTCGGCCAGGCCGACGCGGACCGCCCGCGCGTTGTCGCGGGTGTGCACCCACTCCTCGTGCATGCGGCTCACCAGGAACACCTGGTAGTCCATGGACAGCCCGAACAGCAGCGACAGCATGATGACCGGCAGGAAGGCGTTGATCGGGCCCTCCTTGCCGAGGCCGAGCAGGTCCAGGCCCCAGCCCCACTGGTAGACCGCGACCAGGACGCCGAAGGAGGACGCCGCGGCGATCAGGTTCATCAGCGCGGCCGTCAGCGGCACCACCAGGGAACGGAAGGCGATCAGGAGCAGCAGGAAGCCCAGCCCGATGATCGTCGCGATGAAGAGCGGCAGGCGGTCGCCGGTCACCGACGCGAAGTCCTTCGAGACGGCCGTCACACCGCCCACGTGCGCCTGTGCGCCCGACCGCGGGATCACGTCGTCGCGCAGGGTGTCGATCAGCCGGTCGGTCTCCTTCGACTGCGGTGACGTGGTCGGCATGACCTGGATCACCGTCACGCCCTTCGCGGGCGGCAGCGCGGCGACCCGGGCGACCCCGGCCGTGTCCTGGATGTCCTTGACCAGCACGGCGGTGTCGCCGCTGACGGCGACCACCTGGAGCGGGCCGTTGAAGCCGGGCCCGAAGCCCTCGGCGAGCAGGTCGTACGCCTTCCTGGTGGTGCTGGACGCTTCGTCGTTGCCCTGGTCGGTGGCGCCGAGGCGCAGCGACAGCACGGGGACGGCGAGGACGGCCATCACGACCAGGGCGAGCACGGCGATGCCGACGGGGCGCTTCTCGACGTTCGCCGACCAGCGGGCCGCGAGTCCGCTCGCCTTCTCCGGCTCGACGGTTCCCTCGGCGGCGAGCCGGCGGCGCTGGCGGCGGCTGAGGACCCGCGGGCCGAGGAAGCCGAGCAGGGCCGGGAGCAGGGTGGTGGCCGCCAGCACGCTCAGCACGACCGTCAGCGAGGTGCCGACGACCACGCCGTCCAGGAACTGCAGGCGCGTCACCAGCATGCCCGCCAGCGCGATGCACACCGTGCCGCCCGCGAACAGCACCGCGCGGCCGGAGGTGTTGAGGGCCGTGACCGCGGCGTCCTCGGGATCCATGCCGCGCAGGATGCCGCGGCGGTGCCGGGTGACGATGAACAGGGCGTAGTCGATGCCGACGCCGAGGCCGATCAGGGAGGCGAGCAGCGGGGCGATGTCGGGGATCTCGAACGTGTGGCTGAGGAGCTGGGTGGAGAACAGGCCGGTGCCGACGCCGAACACCGCGATCGCGATCGGCAGCAGCATCGCCACCAGCGAGCCGAAGGCCAGGAACAGCACCACGGCCGCCGCGACGATGCCGACCATCTCCGACAGGCCCTGCGGCGGCTCCTGCACGCGCCAGATCGCCTGGCCCCCCAACTCGACCTGGAGGCCGTCGCGCCGGGCCTCCTGCGCGGTGTCGACCACGTCCTGGACGAGTTCCTTGGGCACCTCGTTCGCGCGCTTGGCGAAGGTCACCTGGGCGTAGGCGATCTTCCCGTCGCGGCTGATCTGCGCCGCGCCCCGGGGCCCGGCGTACGGGCCGGACACCGCGCCGACGCCGGGCATCTTCGCGATGTCGTCGAGGACGGGCTGGATCCGGGACCGTACCGCCTGGTCCTTCACCGTGCCCTCGTCGACCTTCCACACCACCATGTCGGTGTCGCCGGCAGTGTCCGGGAACGCCTTCTGCATCAGGTCGAAGGCGCTCTTGGAGTCCGTGTCGGGGAGGGAGAAGACGTTCGCGTAGTCCGTGCCCGCGGCCGAGGCCGAGAAGCCCAGCCCGAACAGCGTCCCCACCCACAGCAACAGGACCACCAGCCGGTGCCGGTAGCACCACCGTGCCAATGCCGCCAACTTCAACAGCTCCTCAGTCGATCGGTCGGTCCCCCGGGTCCAGGGCAACAGCATCGGTGCCGCCACGCGCGCGTGGGGGCCGACCCGCCCGACTCTCAAGGAACTCCAAAGAGGTATCACGCCCGGCCCCCGGCGCCCCGCCCGATACTGGTGGGCATGACGACGGTTCCCGGCACGGTACTGGTGGTGGAGGACGAGCCGAGCATCGCGGACGTCCTCGCCATCGCCCTGCGCTACCACCGCTTCGAGGTGCTGACGGCGGGCAGCGTCCGTGAGGCGCTCGCGGTCGTCGAGCGGGCCGGCTCCCCCGCCCGGCCGGGCTCGCGCGGAGCGGCCCCGATCGACGCCGCCCTGCTCGACGTCATGCTCCCGGACGGCGACGGCCGCGCCCTGGGCCGCCGCCTGCGCGCCGAGCGGCCCGAGCTGGCGCTGGTGTTCCTCACCGCGCGCGACGCGCCCGCCGACATCGTCGGCGCGCTCGGCTTCGGCGACGACTACATCACCAAGCCGTTCAACATCGACGAGGTGGTCGCCCGGATCAGCGCGGTGCTGCGGCGCACCCGGCCCGCCGACGTGCTGCCGCAGCGGCCGCCGCTGCGGTACGGCGACCTGGAGCTGGACGAGACGACGTACAGCGTCCACCGCGCGGGACGCACCGTCGAGCTCACCCCCACCGAGTACGCGCTGCTGCGTTTCCTGGTGCGCAACGGCGGCCGGACCGTCTCCAAGGAGCAACTGCTGCGTCATGTCTGGCAGTACGAGCACGCCCCGACCGAGTCGACGGTCGTGGAGACCTACATCAGCTATCTGCGGCGCAAGCTGGACACCCTGGGGGCGCCGGTGATCACCACCCGGCGCGGGGTGGGATACGGGCTGGCGTGAGGGTCCCGCGGCCGCGCTGCAGACGGGGCCTGCACTCGCTGCGGGCCAAGCTGACCCTGGCGAACGTGGCGCTGCTCGCGCTCGGCATCGTCGCGGCGACCGCGGTCAGCCTGATGGGCATGCGGTACTACCTGCTCGACCAGGTCGACACCGAGCTGATCAAGACCCGTGACTCGCTGGGCGGTTCGCAGCTGACGCTGCGGGAGATCGACTCGCTGAGCGTGCTGGGGTTCGTCCGTGACCGGCTGGCGCCGGAGCACACCGACGCGCGGTCGACGCCGGACTCGATCTTCGCGGCGGTCGGCGGGCACGGGGAGCCGCTGAGCGTCATGGGGTTCCGGCCGACCGGGGCGCAGCGGGCCCTCGCCGAGGCCGTCCGCGACCCGGGCGGCCTGGCGCGGGGCGCCGGGCCGCACTCGGTGACCGTGCACGGCGCCTCCTACCGCGTCACCGCGACCCCGCTCGCCGACGGCAGGTTCGTGCTGATGGCCAGCTCCACGGAGGCCCTGCACCGGGGCATCGCCAAGGCCCTCAAGCTCGACCTCACCATCGGCACGTTGCTGCTGATGCTGCTGGCCTGGCTGACGATGGTGTCGGTGAGCCGCCGGATGCGGCCGCTGGAGGACATGGTGGAGACGTCGTCGGCGATCGCCGAGGGCGACCTGACCCGGCGGGTGCCCTCCAGCCACCATCCGACGCAGGAGGTGGAACAGCTGCGGCTCGCCCTGAACTCGATGCTGCACCAGGTCGAGTCGGCGTACCGCACCCGCGAGGACAGCGCGGCCCAGCTGCGCCGCTTCGTCGCGGACGCCTCGCACGAGCTGCGCACCCCGCTGTCCGCGATCCGCGGCTACCTCCAGCTGTACGACAAGGGCATGCTGAGCGATCCCGTGGAGCGGCGGCGGGCCTGGGACCGGGTGCTGGCGGAGACCGACCGGATGGGGCGGCTGGTCGACGAGCTGCTCACGCTGGCCCGCCTCGACCAGCGGCCCGAGCTGCGGTTCCGCAACGTCGACGTCAGCCGGCTGGTGCGGGAGGCGGCCGAAGACCTGCGGGTGCAGCAGCCGGAGCGGCCGATCACGGTCGGCGCCGACGGCTCCCTGCTGGTGCGCGCCGACGAGTCGGGGCTGCGGCAGGTGCTCGGCAACCTGGTGGGCAACGTCCGCACCCACACGCCCGCCGACGTGCCGGTGCGGCTGGGGGTGGAACGGACGGACGGGCTCGTACGGCTGTGTGTCGCGGACGAGGGTCCGGGGCTGGCGGAGGAGGACGCGGCCCGCGTCTTCGACCGGTTCTTCCGCGCCGGAGGGGGCGCGGGCAGCGGGCTGGGCATGGCGATCGTGCAGGGCGTGGTCCAGGCGCACGGCGGCGAGGTGGCGGTGTCGACGGCCCCGGGCAAGGGCCTGGCGGTGACGGTCACCCTGCCGGCCCAGGCGACGGCCCGGTCGTAGGGCTGTAGGGCCGCAGGGCCGGCCGTAGGGCCGCAGGGCTGTAGGGCCGCAGGGCCGGCCGTAGGGCTGTCGGGCCGCAGGGCCGGCCGTAGGGCTTGTAGGGCTCGTCGCGGAGCCGGGGCCTCAGACGCCGCCGCGCAGGCTGCGGGACAGGCCCAGGGCCGCTGTTCTCACGGCCGGGGCCAGTTGGGCGGGGCGGAAGCGGGAGCGGGGGACGGCGACCGAGAGGGCGGCCACGGCCGTGCCGCCGGCGAACACCGGTGCCGCGATGCAGCTCACGCCGAGGGCGGCCTCCTGCTCCTCGTAGGCCAGGCCGGAGACCTGGATCTTCTCCAGCGTCATGCGCAGCCGCGCCGGGTCGGTGATCGAGTACGGGGTGAGGCTCGGCAGCGGGCCGGAGAAGACCTCGTCGGCGAGTTCGGCGCCGGAGAAGGCGAGCAGGGCCTTGCCGACTCCGGTGCAGGTCAGCGGGAGGCTGCCGCCGATGCGGGAGGGCAGTTGCAGGGCCTCGTGACCGTGGATGCGCTCCAGGTAGACCACCTCCAGGCCGTCCCGGACGCCGAGGTGGACGGTCTCGCGGGTGGCCTCGAAGAGATCCTGCAGGAACGGCAGCGCCGCCTCCCGCAGATCACGCCGGTGCGGGACCAGCGAGCCGAGTTCGAACAGCTTCGCGCCGAGCCGGTAGTGGGCGCCCGAGCGTTCCAGCCAGCCGAGGGCCACCAGATCCGCGGCGAGCCGGTGGACGGTCGGTTTGGGCAGGCCCGACCGTTCGGCAAGTTCCGTCAGACGGTACGGACCACCGGTCGGAGGGAAGCATTCCAAGATCAGGGCCGCCTTCTCCAGCATGCTGCCGCCCATGTTGTTCCGCGTCACGGAACAAAGTTTGTCTCGACGGCGCCGCGCTGTCTATACCGGTCCCCATACCCCCGGGGCGCCGAGCCCCGCCCGGTCCCACCACTCCCCTCCTGGAGGTAGCCCGTGCCGACCGTCCCCGACAGCGTCCGGGCGGACGCCGCGCCACCGGACGTGGCCACGGCCGCCGACGCGCTCGCCGAGGCCGCCCGTACCGGCGCCGCCTGCCCGCCGGTGCGCACCCTCTTCACCGACGGCGACATCGACGCCGCCTACGCCGTGCAGCGGCTGAACCTGCGCCGCGGCCAGGCCGCCGGCCGCCGCGTCGTCGGCCGCAAGATCGGCCTGACCTCCCCGGCCGTGCAGCGTCAGCTCGGCGTGGACCAGCCGGACTTCGGCGCCCTGTTCGCGGACATGGCCGTGCCGGACGGCGGCGAGGTGCCCGCCGGGCGGCTGCTGCAGCCCAAGGTGGAGGCCGAGGTCGCGCTCGTACTCGGCCGTGACCTGCCGCACCGGGAGTGCACCGTCGTCGACGTGCTGCGCGCCGTGGACTTCGCGCTGCCCGCCCTGGAGATCGTCGACAGCCGCATCCAGGACTGGGACATCTCCATCGTCGACACCGTCGCCGACAACGCCTCCTGCGGGCTGTACGTCCTCGGCGGCACCCCGGTCCCGCTGACCGCGGTCGACCTGCGCGCGCTGCGGATGACCCTGACCCGCAACGGCGAACCGGTCTCGGAGGGGACCGGCGCCGACTGCCTCGGCGGCCCCCTCAACGCCGCCGTCTGGCTGGCCTCCGCCCTGGCCGCCATGGGCGACCCGCTGCGGGCGGGCGACCTGGTGCTGACCGGGGCCCTCGGCCCGATGGTCCCCGCCGCGCCGGGCGACGTGTTCGAGACCAGCATCCCCGGCCTGGGCTCCGCGCGGGTCGGGTTCGCCGCGGCAGGAGCAGCAGGAGCAGAAGGAGACGACAAGTGAGCAGCGAGACGAACGCCCGGACCAAGGTCGCCGTGATCGGGTCGGGCAACATCGGCACCGACCTCCTGATCAAGGTGCTGCGGCTGTCCGACAGCCTGGAGATCGCGGCCATGGCCGGGATCGACCCGGACTCCGACGGCCTGGCCCGCGCCCGCCGCCTGAAGGTGGCCACCACCCACGAGGGCGTCGACGGCCTGGTGGCGATGGACGAGTTCGCCGACATCGAGATCGTCTTCGACGCCACCTCCGCCGGTGCCCACAAGCGCCACGACGAGGTGCTGCGCCCCCTGGGCCGCACCCTCGTCGACCTCACCCCGGCCGCCATCGGCCCCTACGTGGTGCCCCCGGTCAACGGCGACGCCCACCTCGGCGCGCCGAACGTCAACATGGTCACCTGCGGCGGCCAGGCCACGATCCCGATCGTGGCCGCGGTCTCCGCCGTCACCCCCGTGCACTACGGGGAGATCGTCGCCTCCATCGCCTCCCGCTCCGCGGGCCCCGGCACCCGGGCGAACATCGACGAGTTCACCGAGACCACGTCCTCCGCCGTCGAGCGGGTCGGCGGCGCCGCCCGCGGCAAGGCGATCATCATCCTCAACCCGGCCGAGCCGCCGCTGATCATGCGCGACACCGTGCACTGCCTGGTCTCCGACTGCGACACCGAGGCCGTCACGGCCTCCGTCGAGGAGATGGTCGGGCGCGTGCAGGCGTACGTGCCCGGCTACCGCCTCAAGCAGAAGGTGCAGTTCGACCGGGTGCCGGCCGACGACCCGCTGCGCGCCCTGCTGCCCGCCGCGGCGCGCGGTGAAGGCGCCGAGGCGCTCAAGGTCTCGGTCTTCCTCGAGGTCGAGGGCGCCGCCCACTACCTCCCGGCCTACGCCGGAAATCTCGACATCATGACCTCGGCGGCGCTGCGCACCGCGGAGCGCATGGCCGCACACCGCTCCACCGAGGGGGCCGCACGATGACCACGACCCAGACCGACACGACCACCGACACCGGCGCGTCCGTCCCGCCCGCCCTGTACGTGCAGGACGTGACCCTGCGGGACGGCATGCACGCCGTGCGCCACCGCTACACCGTCGAGCAGGCGTCGGCCATCGCCGCCGCGCTGGACGCGGCCGGCGTCTCCGCGATCGAGATCGCCCACGGCGACGGCCTGGCCGGCTCCAGCATCAACTACGGCGTCGGCGCCCACACCGACTGGGAGTGGATCGAGGCCGTCGTGGGCGCCGTGCGGCAGGCGGTGCCCACCACCCTGCTGCTGCCCGGCATCGGCACCCTGCACGACCTGCGGCAGGCGCACGCCCTCGGCATCCGCTCGGTGCGCGTCGCCACGCACTGCACCGAGGCCGACATCGCGGCCCAGCACATCGCCGCCGCCCGCGAGCTGGGCATGGACGTCGCCGGGTTCCTGATGATGTCCCACATGGCCGAGCCCGCCGAACTGGCCCGCCAGGCCAAGCTGATGGAGTCCTACGGCGCCGACTGCGTCTACGTCACCGACTCCGGCGGCAGGCTCACCATGGACGGCGTGCGCGACCGGTTCCGCGCCTACCGCGACGTCCTCGACCCGGCCACCGAGCTCGGCATCCACGCCCACCACAACCTGGCCCTGGGCGTGGCCAACACCGTCGTCGCCGTCGAGAGCGGCGCCGTGCGCGTCGACGCCTCCCTCGCCGGGCAGGGCGCGGGCGCCGGCAACTGCCCGCTGGAGGCGTTCATCGCCGTCGCCGACCTGTCGGGCTGGAAGCACGGCTGCGACCTGTTCCCGCTGATGGACGCCGCCGACGACCTGGTGCGGCCGCTGCAGGACCGGGAGGTCCGGGTGGACCGCGAGACGCTGAGCCTCGGCTACGCGGGCGTGTACTCCAGCTTCCTGCGGCACGCGGAGACCGCCGCCGCCCGGTACGGCCTGGACACCCGCTCGATCCTGGTCGAGGCCGGCCGACGCGGCATGGTCGGCGGCCAGGAGGACATGATCACGGACATCGCCCTGGACCTGGTCGCGGCCGCGAAGGGCTGACCCCAGCCACCAGGCACCGCCGCCCCGGCCTACGGCACCGATCCCGGCGGGTCACCGATCCCGGCGGGCGCGCCGATCCTGACCGGAGCCTGCCGACCCGGCTCGCGCTACCGGTCCCGGCCCTGCCGGTCCCGGACCGGGGACGGCGATCCCGGCCGGAGCTGCCGGTCCCGGTCAGGCCTGGCGATCCCGGCCAGGGCCACCGTCCCGACGCGGCTGCCAATCCGGCTGGGCCTGCCAGTCCGGCTTCGGCTGCCGATACCGGCTGGGGTCTGCCAGTCCGGCTTGGGCTGCCGATACCGGCTGGGCCTGCCAGTCCGGCAAGGTGTCGCCGATGCCGGCCGGGGCCTGCTGGCCCGGCTCGCGCTGCCGATCCGGCCCGGAGCCTGCTGGTCCCGGGCCGGGGACGGCGATCCCGGCTTGGGCTGCCAATCCCGGACCTGCTGGTCCCAGCTTGGACTGGCGCCCCCCGGAAGGGACCTCCCGATCCAGCTCACGCTGCCGATCCGGCCCGGGGCCTGCCGGTCCCGGGCCGGGGACGGTGATCCCGGCTGGAGCCGCCGGTCCCTGGCCGAGGCCGGCGATCCCGGCCAGGGCCACCAGGCCCGACGGGGCTGCCGATCCAGCTGGGCCCGCCAGTCCGGCTTGGGCTGCCGACCTGGGCGGGGCCTGCCGGTCCCGGCCAGGTGCCGCCGGTCCCTGGCGGAAGCCGGCGACCCCGGCTGGAGCCACCAGGCCCGACGGGGCTGCCGATACCGGCCGGGATCTGCCAGTCCGGCAAGGTGCCCGCCGGTTCCGGGCCGGTGCACGCCGGTGCCGGCTCGCTGGCTCAGGTTCGGGTCGAGGCCAGCTGGATCACCGTGATGTCGGAGGGGGCCGCCACCCGGGTGGGTGGTCCCCAGGCGCCCGCGCCGCGGGTGACGTACAGCTGGGTGTCGCCGTAGCGCTCCAGACCGGCCACGGTCGGGTTCGCGGCGGCCGCGAGGAAGTTGCCCGGCCAGAGCTGGCCGCCGTGCGTGTGGCCGGACAGCTGCAGGTCGACGCCGTGCCGGACGGCCTCGTGGACTTGTACCGGCTGGTGGGCCAGCAGCACGCACGCGCGGGACGGGTCCCGGTCGCCGAGCGCCTTGCCGAAGTCGGGGCCCTGGCCCTCCCGCTCGCCCTGGAGGTCGTTGACGCCGGCCAGGTCGAACCACGGCAGTTCGGTGCGGGCGTTCTCCAGCGGGTGCAGGCCGAGCCGCCGCACCTCCTCGACCCACTGCTCGGCGCCGGAGAAGTACTCGTGGTTGCCGGTGACGAAGTAGGCGGGCGCCGTCAGCTGCCGCAGCGGGGCCGCCGCCGGGCCCAGGTCCCGCACACTGCCGTCCACCAGGTCGCCGACGACGGCGACGAGGTCGGGCCGGGTCGCGTTGACCGTGTCGACGACCTTCTGGGCGAAGCCGCGGCCCAGCACCGGTCCCAGGTGGATGTCGCTGACGACCGCGATGCGGTAACCGTGCGCCGCGCGCGGGAGCTTGGCCAGCGGGACGGTGACCCGTTTCACCCGCGGTCCGCGCAGGACGCCGTACGTGCCGTAGCCCACGGTCCCGGCGGCGGCCGTGGCGGCGGCGCCCGCGACGACGCGGGAGACGAAGAGGCGGCGGGAGGGGCCGGCCGCCGCCTCCGCCACGGGCTCGCGATCTCCGACTGCCCCGGCTTCACCGGCTTTCCCGGTCTCCCCCGCTTCCGCGAGCTCCCCGGGTGCCCGCGCGGCCGACGGCGCGCCTGCGGGCACCGGCTCGGCCTGCGGCACGGCCGCCGCGGTGCGCGCCCGCCGGGTGGGGAGACCGCGCAGCAGGGGCCGTACGGCCTCGCCCGCGACCACCGCCAGCAGCAGGTAGAGCGAGAGCGCAAGCCACAGGAAGCCCGGCCAGGCCAGGGTGCGCTGGAGCCAGAAGGGCGCCCCGGTGCGCTCGGCGACGAGGGCGCCGACCGCCAGCAGCCAGCCGCCGGTGATCAGCGCCGCGCCCGCCCGGCGGGCGAGGCCCGGACCGCGCGTCGTGTCGCGGAACAGCCGGCGCCACAGGTACCAGTTGCCCGTCACCAGGACGCCGAGGACGAGCAGCGCGAAGACGATGCCGATGACCACCGTGCCGTGACCCCCGTTGCCGGTCGTGTCCGTCCCCGCGGGCCGGTGCTCGCCGGTGCGCGGATCGGTGCGTGCGTGTTGCTGCCTGCGGGTTGCTGCGTGCGGGTTGCGGGTCGGTACGTACGGGTTATGAGGTGCGGCGCAATGCGCGCAGTCCGCGCAACCCGATGCCCCCGATGACCGTCCCCAATACGAAGGAGACGACGGCCAGCGTCAGGTGCACCCAGAAGAACGCTGTCGGGTGGCCGTCGTCGAAGGCCTGCCCGCTGCTGTCCTTGATCAGGTTTTTGACGAAAGTGACCCAGATGACCCAGCTCCACACCCCGAAGGCGAGCAGGAACCAGGAGACCGGGCGGCTGAGCTTCATGCGTTCAGTATCGCCGTACCGGTTCCGGTCCGGTGCGCGGGGTGGGCGGGGTGGTGGGACTTCACGGCGGACGGCCGGTACGTTCTCGGTCGTGTCCGCACCCATGAAGACCGCCCGGCGTTCCCTGCTGGCCGCCTCCGCCGTCCTGTCGTCCCTCGCGCTGACCGCGCCCGCCGCCCTGGCAGCGCCCAGCCCCTCCACGAGCCCGTCGGCCACTCCCCCGGCGAGCATGTCGAGCATGGGCGGCGCCCGGCTCGGGCGCCCCGGCACCCAGGCCGACCTGGGCAACGACGCCCCGGTGCTGCCCAAGGGGCTGACCGCGCGCTCGTGGATCGTCGCGGACGCCGAGTCCGGCGAGGTGCTCGCCGCGCACAACGCGCACTGGCGGCTGCCCCCGGCGAGCACGATGAAGATGCTGTTCGCGGACACGGTGCTGCCGAGGTTCCCGAAGACGATGGAGCACAAGGTGGTCCCCACCGACCTGGCGGACGTCGGGGCCGGTTCCAGCATGGTCGGGATAAAGGAGGGCGAGACCTACACCGTCCGGGACCTGTGGCTCGGGGTCTTCCTGCGCTCCGGCAACGACGCCGTGCACGTGCTGGCGGCGATGAACGACGGCGTCGACAACACCGTCGAGGAGATGAACGAGCACGCCGAGGAGTTGCAGGCCCTCGACACGCACGTGGTGACGCCGGACGGCTACGACGCGCCGGGGCAGGTCTCCTCCGCCTACGACCTGACCCTGTTCGCCCGCTCCGGGCTGCAGAAGAAGGACTTCCGCGAGTACTGCTCGACCGTGCGGGCGCAGTTCCCGGGCGAGACGACGAAGAACAAGAAGGGCAAGAAGGTCCGCGGGTCCTTCGAGATCCAGAACACCAACCGGCTGCTGACCGGCGACTCGGACGTCTCCGTCTACCAGGGCATCGCCGGCGTCAAGAACGGCAACACCACGAACGCCGGCGCCACCTTCACCGGCGTCGCCGAGCGCGGCGGGAAGGTGCTGCTCGTCACCGTCATGCACCCGGAGAAGGAAGAGCACAACGAGGTCTACAAGGAGACCTCCCAGCTGTTCGACTGGGGCTTCAAGGCGGTCGGGAAGGTACGGCCGGTCGGTGAGCTGGTGCCGCCGCGGAGCGCCGCGCAGGCCGGCGCGCAGCCGGGCGCCAACGCCACGGCCGGCCGGACGGGCGGGGCCGGCGCGGTGCCGGCGACACCGGCCGTGAGCGCCTCGGCCGGGGGCCGCTCCGGCGGCATGGGGACGGCCCTGGCGATCACCGGCGGGCTGCTGGTGCTGCTCGCGGGGGCCGCGTTCCTGGTCAACCGCCGCTGGCCGCTGCCGGACCTGGTGCGCCGCCGTCCGCGTCCGTGACCTCGGCGACATCGGTGTCCTTGCTCCGCGTCGCCGTCCACGCGGCGCCGAACAGGACCAGCTTCGAGGTGAAGTTGATCCACAGCAGCAGGGCGACCGGCGTGCCGAAGGCGCCGTACATGCTCTTGGCCGCCACGCCCTGCAGGTAGCCGCTCATCAGCGCCTTCAGCACCTCGAAGCCGACCGCGCCGATCAGTGCGGCCACCAGCAGGCGGCGGCGCGGCGGTTCGACGCCGGGCAGCAGGGTCAGGACGTACAGCAGGAGCAGGAAGTCGGCGAGCACCGCGACGGCGAACGCGGCGGCGTACAGCAGGACGCCGCCCCAGCCGCCCTCCTGGATGCCGAGCTGCCGGATGATCCAGCCGACCATCGCGGAGGCGACGGCGGAGGCGGCGAGCGTCACCAGGATCGCGCCGCCGAGGCCGAGCAGGATGCCCAGGTCCTTGGCCTTGCGCAGGAGGGCGTTCTCCTCCTCGTCCGGCAGCTCCCACACCGCCCGCAGGCAGTCGCGCGTCGCGCCCGCCCAGCCGATGCCGGTGAACAGCAGGAGGGCGCCCGCGATGAGGCCGACGGTGCCGGCGTTGCGGACCAGACCCTCGATGTCGAGCTGGTCGGAGATGCCGGGCACCTGCTCGGCGAGCTTGTCCTGGATCTCCTTCTGCCGGCTCTCGCTGAGCGTGGCGGCGGCGATGGCGGCGGCCACGGTGAGCAGCGGGAACAGCGCGACGAAACTGGTGAAGGTCATCGCGGCGGCCAGCCGGGTCCACTTCACCCGGTCCAGGCGCTGGTACGAGCGCCACGCGTGCGTGGTCGTCAGGCGGGCCATGAGCGGCCCGACGACGGGGAGCTTCTTCAGCCAGTCCATGTCCCGACTCTGCCCTCGGCGGAGAAGACCAATGTCCGGGTGCCCCAGAAGCGCAGCACGGTGGCGAGCGCCATGCCGATCCCGGCGCCCGAGACGGTGTCCGCCCGCTGCGAGGTGAGCCCGAGGCCGTAGTGGCTGACGGCGAGGCAGAGCAGCTGGACCAGGGCGCCGGCGGCGTTCACCGCGAAGAAGACGGCGCACGGGCGCGGGCCGCGGGGTCCGCGGCCCCGGTAGGTGCCGAACGCGTTGCCGGCGTACGCCACCGAGCAGCCCGCGACGAAGGACAGCGCCTTGGCGGTGATCGGGCCGAGTCCCGCGGGGCCGCGCAGGCAGGTGAACACGGCGAGGTCGGCGGCGTAGGCGAGGAGGCCCACGGCGGCGAACCCGGCGAGTTCGTGTCTCCACGCGCGCGTGGACGTCGCGGGGCGGCCGCGCGGGAACGGGCGTGCGCTCACCAGTTGGCCACCGCCAGGCCGTACATCGCCAGCCACACCACACCGATGAGGGTGAGCGCGCGGTCGCGCAGCACGACCTCCTCGGGTTCGCCGGCGGTGCCGCGGTCGGCGAAGACCGCGTAGCGCAGGATCGCGAGGATGAAGGCGACCATGGACAGCTGGCGCCAGGGCAGCACGCTGGTGTTCGGGACGCCGCCCTCCTCCAGGGCCCACAGGCAGTAGCCGAGGACGGCGACGCCGGCCGCGAGCTGCCACACGAAGCGCAGGTAGCCGGTGGTGTACTCGGTGAGCAGCGCGCGTGTGGCGCCCGCCTTCCCGGCCATCTGGACGGCCTCGGAGTACCGCTTGGCCGACACCATGAACAGCGCGCCGAAGCCGGTGGTGATGAGGAACCAGCGGGAGAGCGGGATGCCGAGCGCGAGTCCGCCGACCATCGCCCGCATCAGGAATCCGGTCGTGACGACCACCAGGTCGACGACCAGGACGTGCTTGAGGCTGACGCAGTACGCCAGTTGCATGCCGAGGTAGGCCGTCAGCAGCGCCGCGACGGCCGGCGAGACCAGCAGGGCCGCGACGGCCGGCGCCAGCACGCCGAGGGCGCCGCCGACGGCGTAGGCGACGGGCACCGGGACCTGTCCGGCGGCGACCGGGCGGCGGCGTTTGGTGGGGTGGGCGCGGTCGGCCGTCACGTCGCGGGCGTCGTTGATCAGGTAGACGGCCGCGGCGCAGGCGGTGAACAGGGCGAAGACGAACGCGAGTTCGGTGACGGCGTGCCACGAGAACAGCTTGCCCGCGGCGGCGGGAGCGGCGACGACCAGGACGTTCTTGACCCACTGCTTGGGGCGCGCGGTCCTCAGCAGTCCGCCGAGGAGGGTGCCCTTCGGGGGCGGCTCGGGCCGGCGGTGGGGCGTGCGCTGTCCGTGCAGCGCCGGGCCGCGGGTGCGCGCGCCGCCCGTGAGGGGCGCTGTCTCAGTCATGAGCGCCTCCCCGCATCCAGCGCGCCCCGACGCAGGCCGTGAGCGCCCCGAGGAGGGCGCCCGCCGCGACGTCCGAGGGGTAGTGCACGCCGACGACCAGGCGGGAGAGGCACACCGCGGCGGCGAGCGGCGGGATCACGTACGCGCCGAGCGCGCCGTAGGCGACGGCGGCGGCCACCGCGGAGCTCGCGTGCGAGCTGGGGAAGGAGTGCCGGCCGGCGGTGCGCACGAGCGGTTCGACGTGCGCCGGGCGTGGGCGGCGCACCACCCTCTTCACCCCCATGCTGACGGCGTGCGCGCCCGCGGTGAGCGCCGTGCCGCGCAACCAGGCGCCGCGCCGCGCGCCGTCCACGGCGGCTCCCGCGAGACCCGCCGCGAGCCAGACCGCGCCGTGCTCGCCGGCCCACGACAGGGCGCGCGCGGTGGCGGCCACGCGCGGGTCGCCGCCGCGGGCGCGGAGCGCCGAGAGCATCCGGTGGTCCATGCCGTGGGGTGCGTGGGGTGCGTGGGGTGCGTCGGGTGCGTGGGGTGTGTCGGAACCGTCGCGGCGGCCGAGGTCGTCGTGCTCGTCCAGGTGGTCCAGGTGGTCCAGGTGGTCCATGGGAACTCACTGTTCACGCCGACCCCGCCGGAACTCCGTCAATATTGAGCGACATCCCATTAATCACCCATTTCGGGGAGAGAATCCATGTTTCTTAACTAATCGGTCACATGGGGGCGATACGGTCACCGCCATGTCTGTCGAGACCGTTCCCGTCACCGGCTGGGGCCGCACCGCGCCCACCGCGGCCCGTCTGATCCGCCCACGGACGTACGAGGAGGCCGCAGCCGCCGTCCGGGAGTGCGGGGCCCGCGGGGGCATCGCCAGAGGCCTGGGGCGGGCCTACGGGGACGCGGCGCAGAACGCCGGCGGCGCCGTCCTCGACATGACGGCCCTGGACCGGATCCACGCCATCGACGCCGACGGCGGGACCGTGCTGTGCGACGCGGGCGTCTCCCTGCACCGCCTGATGGAGGTGCTGCTGCCGCTCGGCTGGTTCGTGCCGGTGACGCCCGGCACCCGGTACGTGACCGTCGGCGGCGCGATCGGCGCGGACATCCACGGCAAGAACCATCACGTGTCGGGCTCCTTCGCCCGGCACGTGCTGTCCTTCGAACTCCTCACCGCCGACGGCACGATCCGCACGGTGGGCCGCGGCACCCCGCTGTTCGACGCGACCGCCGGCGGCATGGGCCTGACCGGCGTGATCCTGACCGCGACCGTCCGTCTCCTGCCCGTGCAGACGTCCCTGATGGCGGTCGACACCGAGCGCGCGGCGGACCTCGACGACCTGATGGCCCGGCTGACCGCCACCGACCACCGCTACCGCTACTCCGTCGCGTGGATCGACCTGCTCGCGCGCGGCGCGGCGACCGGCCGCGCGGTCCTCACCCGCGGCGACCACGCGCCGCTGGACGCGCTGCCCGCCCGCGCGCGCAGCGCCCCCCTCGCCTTCCGCACCCCGCGCTTCCCGGCGGCGCCCGCCTTCCTGCCGGAGGGGCTGCTCAGCCGCACGACCGTGGGCCTGTTCAACGAGCTGTGGTACCGCAAGGCGCCCCGCGCGCGCACCGGCGAACTGCAGCGGATCTCCACCTTCTTCCACCCCCTCGACGGGGTCCCCCACTGGAACCGGATCTACGGCCGCGGCGGCTTCGTGCAGTACCAGTTCGTCGTCGGCCACGGCCGGGAGGACGCCCTGCGCTCCATCGTGCGGCGCATCTCCGAGCGCCGCTGCCCGTCCTTCCTGGCCGTCCTCAAGCGGTTCGGCGAGGCCGACCCGGGCTGGCTGTCCTTCCCGGTGCCCGGCTGGACGCTCGCCCTGGACGTCCCGGCGAACCTGCCCGGCCTGGGCGGGTTCCTCGACGAGCTGGACGAGGAGGTGGCCGCGGCCGGCGGGCGCGTCTACCTCGCCAAGGACTCCCGGCTGCGTCCCGAACTGCTCGCCGCGATGTATCCGCGCCTCGACGACTTCCGGGCACTGCGCGCGGAGCTGGACCCGCGCGGGGTGTTCACCTCCGACCTCTCCCGCCGTCTCACCCTCTAGGAGTCGCTGTCGTGAAGGACGCCTTCGGCATCCCCCAGTCCCTGCTGGTCCTCGGCGGCACGTCCGACATCGGGCTCGCCACCGCGCGCCGCATGATCGCGCGCCGCACCCGCACCGTCTGGCTGGCCGGACGCCCGTCGCCCGCGCTGGAACGGTCCGCGGACGGCCTGCGCGCGCTGGGCGCGGACGTGCGCACCGTCGCCTTCGACGCGCTCGACCCCGACTCCCACGAGACCGTGCTCGGCAAGGTCTTCGCCGAGGGCGACATCGACATGGTGCTGCTCGCCTTCGGGATCCTCGGCGACCAGGCGCACGACGAGCGCGACCCGTCCGCCGCGGTGCGCGTGGCGCAGACCAACTACACCGGCGCGGTGTCGGCGGGCCTGGTCAGCGCACGCGCCCTGCAGGCGCAGGGCCACGGCTCGCTGGTGGTGCTGTCCTCCGTCGCCGGGGAGCGGGCCCGCCGCGCCAACTTCATCTACGGCTCCAGCAAGGCGGGCCTGGACGCCTTCGCGCAGGGCCTGGGCGACGCGCTGCACGGCACCGGCGTGCACGTGATGGTCGTACGCCCCGGCTTCGTGCGGTCGAAGATGACCGCAGGACTCGCCGAGGCGCCGCTCGCGACCACGCCGCAGGCGGTCGCCGCGGCCGTCGAACTGGGGCTCAGGCGGCGCTCGGAGACGGTGTGGGTGCCGGGGACCCTGCGCGTGGTGATGTCGGCGCTGCGGCACGTGCCGCGGGCGGTGTTCCGGCGGCTGCCCGTGTAGACGCGGTGGACCCGGCGGACGCGGCTACCGGGTGGGCAGCGGCCCGTGCTCCACGTGTCCCGCCTGCGGGGGCACCACCGCGCCCTTGAAGGCGTACTCGCGCAGCTTGCGCCACACGCCGTCCGCGCCCTGCTCGTACAGCGCGAAGCCGGTGCAGGGCCAGGCGGCCTCGTAGTCGGCGAGTTCCTCGAAGGCGCGGTCCATCGACGCGTCGTCGATGCCGTGCGCGACGGTGACGTGGGGGTGGTAGGGGAACTGGAGTTCCCGCGCCACGGGGCCGGAGGCGTCACGGACCTGCTTCTGCAGCCAGGCGCACGCCTCGGCGCCCTCGGCGACCCGCACGTAGACCACCGGCGACAGGGGCCGGAAGGTGCCGGTGCCGGACAGCCGCATGGGGAACGGCCGGCCGGCCGCGGCGACCTCGGTCAGGTGCGCCTCTATGGCGGGCAGCGCCGCGCTGTCGACCTCCGTCGGCGGCAGCAGCGTGACGTGCGTGGGGATGCCGTGCGCCGCGGCGTCGCCGAAGCCCGCGCGCAGCTGTTGGAGCAGGCTGCCGTGAGGCTCCGGGACCGCGATCGACACACCGATCGTTACGGTCCCCACGTCGTCTCCTGTCGTCGTGACGGGTTGGTGTCTGAAGCCGTCCGGTTATCGACTGTACGGCCACGGCCGGGGTGCGGGCAGGCGCAACCGGAGTGATGTGCGGCGCTCTGGCGTCTGCCGCGTCCGCGCGGTGGTGCGCGTCAGTGCTTGGCGGGCAGGAAGCCCACCCGGTCGTACGCCCGGGCGAGCGTCTCCGCGGCGACCGTGCGCGCCTTGTCCGCGCCCTTGGCCAGGATCGAGTCCAGCGTCTCCGGGTCGTCCAGGTACTGCTGGGTGCGCTCCCGGAACGGCGTCACGAACTCGACCATGACCTCGGCGAGGTCCGTCTTGAGCGCACCGTAGCCCTTGCCCTCGTACTTCTGCTCCAGTTCGGTGATTCCCGTCCCGGTGAGCGTCGAGTAGATGGTGAGCAGGTTGCTGACGCCGGGCTTGTCCTCGGTGTCGTAGCGCACCACGGTGTCGGTGTCGGTGACGGCGCTCTTGACCTTCTTGGCGGTGGCCCGCGGCTCGTCCAGAAGGTTGATCAGACCCTTCGGCGTGGACGCCGACTTGCTCATCTTGACCGACGGGTCCTGAAGGTCGTAGATCTTCGCCGTCTCCTTGAGGATGTACGGCTTGGGGATGGTGAAGGTCTCGCCGAAGCGGCCGTTGAAGCGCTCGGCGAGGTCGCGGGTCAGCTCGATGTGCTGGCGCTGGTCCTCGCCGACCGGCACCTCGTGGGCCTGGTACAGCAGGATGTCCGCGACCTGGAGGATCGGGTACGTGAACAGGCCGACGGACGCGCGCTCGGCGCCGTGCCGGGCGGACTTGTCCTTGAACTGGGTCATGCGGGAGGCCTCGCCGAAGCCGGTGAGGCAGTTCATGACCCAGGCGAGCTGGGCGTGCTCGGGAACATGGCTCTGCACGAACAGGGTGCAGCGGTCCGGGTCGAGGCCGGCGGCCAGCAGCTGCGCGGTGGCCAGGCGCGTGTTGGCGCGCAGCTCGGCCGGGTCCTGCGGAACCGTGATCGCGTGCAGGTCGACGACCATGTAGAACGCGTCGTGGGTCTCCTGCAGGTCCACCCACTGGCGGACGGCGCCGAGGTAGTTGCCGAGGTGGAAGGAGCCTGCGGTGGGCTGGATTCCGGAGAGCACTCGCGGACTGCTCGGCATGGCGGGGCCATTCCCCTGAGGGTGGTGGTGGGCGACGGGCGGGCGGTCAGAAGCCATGCTCACCATTCTCTCAGGTACCGGGGGCTGATCCGGAACCGGCCGGAAACAGGTGTGACCCGGTTTCTTCCCGACGGTGTGACGACGGCGGCCCGGCACAGGGCCGGGCCGCCGTCGAGCGGATCACACCGTCGGGCGTCAGCCCAGGTCGATCTCCGGGTACAGCGGGAAACCGGCCACGAGGTCGGTGGCGCGGCGGGAGATCTCGTCGGCGGTCTTCGCGTCGAGGACGTGGGCGGCCTTGGACGGGGCGCCGGACTTGGTGGTGCCGGGCTCGGTCGTGGTCAGCACCCGGTCGATGAGGCCGGCGACCTCGTCCATCTCGGCGGTGCCCAGGCCGCGCGTGGTCAGGGCCGGGGTGCCGACGCGGATGCCGGAGGTGTACCAGGCGCCGTTGGGGTCGGCCGGGATGGCGTTGCGGTTGGTGACGATGCCGGAGTCGAGCAGCGCGGCCTCGGCCTGCCGGCCGGTGAGGCCGTAGGAGGTGGCGACGTCGATCAGGTTGAGGTGGTTGTCGGTGCCGCCGGTGACGAGGGTGGCGCCGCGGCGGGTCAGGCCCTCGGCGAGGGCGCGGGAGTTGTCGACGATGCGCTGGGCGTAGTCCTGGAAGGCGGGCTGCCGGGCCTCGGCGAGGGCGACCGCCTTCGCGGCCATGACGTGCGGGAGCGGGCCGCCCAGCACCATCGGGCAGCCGCGGTCGACCTGGTCCTTGAGGGAGTCGTCGCACAGGACCATGCCGCCGCGCGGGCCGCGCAGCGACTTGTGGGTGGTGGTGGTGACGATCTGGGCGTGCGGGACCGGGTCGAAGTCCCCGGTGAGGACCTTGCCGGCGACGAGGCCGGCGAAGTGGGCCATGTCGACCATGAGCGTGGCGCCGACCTCGTCGGCGATCTCGCGCATGATCCGGAAGTTCACCAGGCGCGGGTAGGCGGAGTAGCCGGCGACGATGATCAGCGGCTTGAACTCGCGGGCCTGGGCGCGCAGGGCGTCGTAGTCGATCAGGCCGGTCGCCGGGTCGGTGCCGTAGGAGCGCTGGTCGAACATCTTGCCGGAGATGTTCGGGCGGAAGCCGTGGGTGAGGTGGCCGCCGGCGTCCAGGGACATGCCGAGCATGCGCTGGTTGCCGAAGGCCTGGCGCAGCTCGGCCCAGTCGGCCTCGGAGAGGTCGTTGATCTGGCGGACGCCGGTCTTCTGCAGGAACGGGACCTCGACCCGGTCGGCGAGGACGGCCCAGAAGGCGACCAGGTTGGCGTCGATGCCGGAGTGCGGCTGGACGTAGGCGTGCCGGGCGCCGAACAGTTCGCGGGCGTGCTCGGCGGCCAGCGACTCCACCGTGTCGACGTTGCGGCAGCCGGCGTAGAAGCGGCGGCCGACGGTGCCCTCGGCGTACTTGTCGCTGAACCAGTTGCCCATCGCCAGCAGGGTGGCCGGGGAGGCGTAGTTCTCGGAGGCGATCAGCTTGAGCATCTCGCGCTGGTCGGCGACCTCCTGGCCGATGGCGTCGGCCACCCGCGGCTCCACGGCGCGGATCACGTCGAGGGCGGCGCGGAAGGCGGTGGACTCGGTGGAGAGGGGCGCGGCGTTGTCGGGCATGAGGACCTCCGGACGTGGCGTTCGGCGTTCACGGTACGGCCCAGGCGCACGGCACACATGTTCTGCTCGGGCCGCTTCCCGATGGTCGGTCCCATCCTCGGACCCTGCGACGGGGGTCCAGCGCGCCAGTCACGGCCCGTCGGCCAGCCTACCGGGCGGGCCGGACGGCCCAGGCGCGGCGTCCAGCATGCGAGCGACGATGGAAGAGGATCCCTCGTCCTCCGGGAGCCGCCGTGACCACCGCACGAGACCTGATCGCCGCCGCCGACGCGCACAGCGCGCACAACTACCACCCGCTGCCCGTGGTGGTCGCCACCGCCGAGGGCGCCTGGGTGACGGACGTGGAGGGGCGGCGGTACCTCGACCTGCTGGCCGGTTACTCCGCGCTCAACTTCGGTCACCGCCACCCGCGGCTGGTCCGGGCGGCGAAGGCGCAGCTGGACCGGGTGACGCTGACGTCGCGGGCGTTCCACCACGACCGGTTCGCGGCCTTCTGCGCGCAGCTCGCCGAGCTGTGCGGGATGGAGATGGTGCTGCCGATGAACACCGGGGCGGAGGCGGTGGAGACCGCGGTGAAGACGGCCCGCAAGTGGGGCTACCGGGTCAAGGGCGTGCCCGCGGAGATGGCGAAGATCGTGGTCGTGGGGAACAACTTCCACGGCCGTACGACGACGCTGATCAGCTTCTCCACCGACCCGGAGGCGCGGGCGGACTACGGGCCGTACACACCGGGCTTCGAGATCGTGCCGTTCGGGGACCTGACGGCGATGCGGGCCGCGGTGACGGAGAACACGGTGGCCGTGCTGCTGGAGCCCGTGCAGGGCGAGGCGGGGGTGATCGTGCCGCCGGCCGGTTACCTGCCGGGGGTGCGGGAGCTGACCCGGGAGCGGAACGTGCTGTTCGTCGCCGACGAGATCCAGTCGGGGCTGGGGCGCACGGGACGGACCTTCGCGTGCGAGCACGAGGGCGTCGTACCGGATGTGTACGTGCTCGGCAAGGCGCTCGGCGGCGGGGTGGTGCCGGTGTCGGCGGTGGTGTCGTCGGCCGCGGTGCTCGGGGTGTTCCGGCCCGGGGAGCACGGGTCGACGTTCGGCGGGAACCCGCTGGCGTGCGCGGTGGCGCTGGAGGTGATCGCGATGCTGCGCACCGGCGAGTTCCAGGCGCGGGCGGCGGAGCTGGGCGGACGTCTGCTGCGGGAGCTGGGCACGCTGAAGGGCACGGGCCGGGTGACGGCGGTGCGGGGGCGCGGACTGTGGGCGGGCGTCGACGTCGCCCCGGCCTGCGGGACCGGCCGCGAGGTGTCCGAGCGGCTCCTGGAGCGGGGCGTGCTGGTGAAGGACACGCACGGCGCGACGATCCGGATCGCGCCGCCGCTGGTGATCGCCGAGCAGGACCTGGACTGGGCGCTCGGCCGGCTCCGGGAGGTGCTGGGGCTGTAGTCAGGTACTGGGGGTGGGATCAGAGGATGACGTGCGGCAGGAAGCGGGCGTACTCGTCCGTGACCGGTCCGGAGGACTCGCGGATGCCGAGGCCCGCCGCCTCGTCCTCGACGACCCACGCGCCCAGCACCACGCGGTTGCCGTCGAAGGACGGCAGCGGCGCCAGCTCCTGGTAGCAGCAGGGCTCCTCGCGGATCTCCGGGTCGGCGCCGGGTTCGTGCAGCGTGATGCCGTCTCCCTCGCGGCCCAGCAGCGGCTTGGCGGCCCAGCCCGTGGTGCGGGCCAGCTCGCGCGGGCCGTCGAGGTGGGCGGCCAGCAGGTTGGGGTGGCCCGGGTACAGCTCCCACAGGATCGCCAGCAGTGCCTTGTTGCTCAGCAGCATCTTCCAGGCGGGCTCGATCCACAGGGTGGAGCCGGTGCCGCCGCCGTTGTCGAGGGTGTCCAGGACGTGGCCGCCGAAGCGGTCGGTGGTGAGCCACTCCCACGGGTAGAGCTTGAAGCAGCTGCGGATGAAGCGGAGCCGGTTGTCGACGAAGCGGCCGGTCAGGGAGTCGAAGCCGATCTCCTCCATGGAGATCCAGTCGGTGTCGAGGCCGGCCTGCTCGGCGGTCTCCTTCAGGTAGGCGACCGTCATCAGGTCCTCGCCGAGTTCGTCGGCCGAGGAGTGCGCGAAGTGCAGCGGGCTGCCGGGCGGCAGCAGGGGCGCCTGCTTGCGCCAGGCGGCGACGAGGCGTTCGTGCAGCGAGTTCCACTGGTCGGCGCCGGGGAAGCGGTCCCGCATCCAGAACCACTGGGGTGAGGCCGCCTCCACCAGTGAGGTGGGGGTGTCGGCGTTGTACTCCAGCAGCTTGGCGGGGCCGGTGCCGTCGTAGCGCAGGTCGAACCGGGCGTAGACGGAGGGGAGTTCGGCACGGCGGTGCCAGGACTCGGCGACCGCCCGCGCGATCCGCGGGTCGGTGATGCCGAGGTCGGCGAAGCGTCCGGCGGTGACGATGTGGCCGGCCGCGGCGAGGCACATGCGGTGCAGTTCCTCGACGGTCTCCTCCAGGGCCTCCACCTCGGGGAGGGTGAAGGAGTAGTAGGCGCTCTCGTCCCAGTAGGGGCGCAGGGAGCCGTCGGGGTGGCGGGTCAGCGGGTAGACGAGCCCCTGCTCCTCGACCGTGCGCTGCCAGTCGGGGCGCGGGGTGATCGGGTGTCTTTCCACGGGTGTTCAGCCGCCCGAGCTGCCCTTGCCGCTGCCGAAGCCGCCGCGGTCGACGCCGCCGTGGCTGCCGCCGCTCGAACTGCCGCCGCCCTTGGCCGGCTTGGTGAAGGAGCCGCCTTCGACCCAGCCGCCCTTCTTCTTCCCGCCGTAGTACCAGACGCCGTTGGCCGGGGACTTGGCGGACTTGCAGTTCTTGTCGGCGACGACCTTGTAGCCCTTGGCGAGGGTGTAGCTGTCGCGGTCGACGCAGCGCTTGTCGGGGTCGGAGGAGCAGGCGGTGAGGGCCGCGGCGAGCAGTCCCATGCCGCCGAGCACGACCGTGCCCGAACGCAGTTGTCTTCGTGTGTCCGCCATGATGCGTCCCCCTGGTGTTGCCCTGATGTCCGGCGCACAGCCTAGAGACCGGCCGGACGGAGCGCGAGGGCGGGGCCGTGGCCTGTCTACGGCAGCACCCGGCACAGCGCCTCCAGCGTCCCGGTCCACCCGTGCTCCGGCGGTGTGCCGTAGCCCACGACGAGCGCGTCCAGGGGCGCCGCGACCGCGTCGGCGTGACGGAAGCGGGACAGGCCCTGCAGGGCGAGGCCCTGCCAGGCGGCGGCCTGCACCACCGGCCGCTCGGTGCCGGGCGGGAGGCGCAGGACGGCGTGCAGGCCGGCCGCAATGCCGGTGACCCGCACGTCGGGTGCGCGGGCGGCGAGGGCCGCGACCAGGGCGTCCCGGCGGCGCCGGTAGCGCAGCCGGGCGGAGCGGACGTGGCGGTCGTAAGCGCCGGAGGTGATGAAGTCCGCCAGGGTGAGCTGGTCCAGCACGCCGCAGGTGTCGGTGCCGCCCTTCGCCGACGCCGCCTCCTCGGCGAGGCCGGGCGGCAGCACCATCCAGGCCAGCCGCAGGCCGGGGGCGAGGGACTTGCTGGCGGTGCCGAGGTAGACGACGCGGTCGGGGTCCAGTCCCTGGAGGGCGCCGACGGGCTGGCGGTCGTAGCGGAACTCGCCGTCGTAGTCGTCCTCCAGGACCAGGCCGCCGGTGCGCCGCGCCCAGTCCAGGACGGCGGCCCGCCGGTCCCGGTGCAGGGGCACGCCCATCGGGAACTGGTGGGCGGGGGTGAGCAGGACGGCGGCGGCGTCCGTCAACACCGTCGGATCGGTGCCCAGTTCGTCGAACGGCAGCGGAGCGGTGCGCAGTCCTGCCGCCTCGAGCACGCTCCAGCTCGGCGGCAGGCCGTACGACTCCACGGCGACCGTCCGCGCCCCGCGCGCCCGCAGCACCGGGCCGAGGATGCGCAGGGCGTGCACGAACCCGGAGCACACCAGGACCCGGTCGGGGTCGGTGCGCACGCCGCGCGCCCGGGCGAGGTAGCCGGCGAGCGCGGTGCGCAGTTCGGCGCGGCCGCGCGGGTCGCCGTAGCCGAGGGCGTGGTACGGGACCGCGTTGAGCACCCGGCGGGCGGACCTGAGCCACTCCGCGCGCGGGAACGCGGACAGGTCGGGGCTGCCGGCGCGCAGGTCGAAGGCGGGGCGGTCGCGGTCACCGGTGTGCGGGCGCGGCGCCGGGCCGGGCCGCCCGCTCTCCCGCCGCCGCGAGGGCGTGGGCGGCACCCCGGGGGCGACCCGCGTGCCCGAGCCCTGCCGGGCGGTCAGCCAGCCCTCGGCCACCAGGTCGGCGTACGCGCCGGCGACCGTGTTGCGGGCGATGCCCAGGTCGGCGGCGAGCGCGCGGGAGGACGGCAGGCGGGTGCCGGGGGCCAGCCGCCCGGTGCGGACGGCCTCGCGCAGGGCGTCGGTGAGGCCCTTGCGCGGGTGCGGGCCGGCCGGCTCCAGATGCAGGTCGACACCCAGAGTGGCCCAAGGTTTCGCCATGGAAGTGGACCATACTCCTGGGCTGCCTCGCTCCTAGGGTCGAGGCATGACCACAGAGGAAACCACCGCCCGGTACGCCCCCGAGCACACCCCCCGCCTGCGCTGGGCGCAGCACGCACCCGAGGTCTACAAGGCGATGGTCCGGCTGGACGCGGCCGCCCGGCAGGGCCTGGACCCCGCCCTGTACGAGCTGGTGAAGATCCGCGCCTCCCAGATCAACCACTGCGCGTTCTGCCTCGACATGCACACCAAGGACGCGCTCGCCGCCGGCGAGAGCGTGGAGCGGATCGTGCAGCTCAGCGCCTGGGAGGAGTCGCGGCACTTCTACACGGAGAAGGAGCTGGCGGCGATCGAGCTGACCGAGGCGATCACGGTCCTGACGGACGGATTCGTGCCGGACGAGGTGTACGACAACGCTGCCAAGTACTTCGAGGAGGCCGAACTGGCGCAGCTGATCGCCGCGATCACGGTGATCAACGCCTGGAACCGGTTCGGGGTGACCACCCGCATGGTCCCGGGCCACTACCGGCCGGGGCAGCACAAGTGAGCCGTACGGAACTGCTGGACCGCGAGGTCGGCAAGGCGATGTCCGCGCTCAGCGCCGCCGCGAAGCACGGCCTCGGCGACCCCGCGCTCGCCGAACTCGTGGTGATCCGGGCCTCGCAGCTCAACCACTGCGCGTTCTGCCTCGACATGCATCTGGCCATCGCCCGCAAGCACGGCGTGAGCGAGAGGCAGCTGGACCTGCTGAGCGCCTGGGAGGAGGCCGGGGACGACGTCTTCGACGCGCGCGAGCGGGCCGCGCTGGCGCTGACGGAGGCGGTGACCGTGCTGACCGGGGACGCCTCCCGGGGAGGTTTCGTGCCGGACGAGGTGTACGAGGAAGCCGCCGGGCACTTCGACGACGTCCGCCTCGCCCACCTGATCGCGCTGATCGTCGCCATCAACAACTGGAACCGGGTGATGGTCGGCCGCCGCATCGAGCCAGGGGGGTACACACCGTGAACCAGGCCGACGTCTTCCGCGCCCTGCACCGCCGCCGGGATCCCGCGGACCCGCTCGTGCTGCCCGGCCCCTGGGACGCGGCCAGCGCCCGGGCCTGCGCCGACGCGGGGTTCCCGGCGCTCGCGATCCCCAGCGCGGGGGTCGCGGCCTCGCTCGGGTACGAGGACGGGCAGACCCCCGCCGACGAGATGTTCGCGGCGGTGGCCCGGATCGTGCGGGCCGTGGACGTGCCGGTGTCGGCGGACGTCGAGGGCGGGTACGGGCTGGCGCCGAAGGAGCTGGTGGAACGGCTGCTGGAGGCCGGGGCGGTCGGCTGCAACCTGGAGGACTCCGCGGACGGCGTGCTGAAGGACCCGCGGGAGCACGCCGAGTGGCTGGCCGAGGTGCGGTACGCGGCCGGCGGGGAGTTGTTCGTCAACGCCCGCGTGGACACCTTCCTGCGGGGCGAGAAGGATCCCGGACGGGCCATCGAGCGGGCCGCGTCGTACGTCGCCGCGGGCGCCGACTGCGTGTATCCCATCGCCGCGCCGGTGAAGGTGCTGCCGTTGCTGCGGTCCGGGATCCAGGGCCCGCTCAACGTGTTCGCGCGGCTGGACGGCGCGGGCCCCTCGCCCACCGAACTCGGTGAACTCGGGGCCACCCGCGTCACGTTCGGGCCGGGGCTGCAGCGCCGGGCGGCGGCTGCCGTCGGGGAGATCGCCGCCGGGCTCGTCCGCTGAGGGCGCCGCGGCCGTGCGGCCCGTCCGGGGTCACGACAGCCACGCCTTCCAGGTGGAGGCGTGGCCGTCCACCCACTTCTTCGCCGCCTGCTCGGGCGTGAGCTTCCGGTCGGCGATCATCAGGGAGACCTCGTTCTGGTCCTCGGTGGTCCACTCGAACTTCTTCAGGAAGGCCGCCGCCCTGCCGCCGGACTTCGCGAAGTCCGCGTTGAGGTACTTCTGCAGCGGGGTGCGCGGGTAGGCGCAGGCGACCTTCGCCGGGTCCGCGTCGCAGCCCTCCTTGTACGGCGGCAGTTTCACCTCGGTCATGGGGACCTTCTCGAACAGCCACTGCGGCGCGTACCAGTACGTGAGGAAGGGCTTCCGTTCCTTGGCGAACTGCCGTATCTGGGTGATCTGCGCGGCCTCGGAGCCGGCGAACACCACCTGGTAGTCCAGCTTCAGGTTCTTCACCAGCGCCTTGTCGTTGGTGACGTAGGACGGGGAGCCGTCCATCAGCTGGCCCTTGCCGCCGCTCTCCGCGGTGCGGAAGAGGGGGGCGTACTTGTCGAGGTTCTTCCAGTCCGTGATGTCGGGGTGCTGTCGGGCCAGGTAGGCGGGCACGAACCAGCCGATGTGCCCGGTCACCCCGAGGTCGCCGCCGCGGGCGATGGTCTTCTTGTCGTCGATGTACCGCTTCTCCTGGTCGGGGTGGCCCCAGTCCTCCAGGATCGCGTCCACCCGGCCCTGGCTGAGCGCGTCCCAGGCGGGGATCTCGTCGACCTGGACGGTGTCGACGCGGTAGCCGAGCTGGTGCTCCAGCAGGTACCGGGCGACGGCCACGTTGGCCTGCGCGCCGACCCAGGACTGCACGGAGAGGGTCACCGTCCGGGCGCCCCGGGCGCCCGCGAACGGGGACGCCTGCCTGGTCATGTCGGCGGCGCCGCAGGCGGTGAGGAGGGAGAGGGCGGCGGCCGCGGCGGCGAGGGCGGCGGCCCTGCGGTTCGCTGCCATGTCACGCACCACCCTTCTCGTGACGCTCCACCGGCTGGGTCACCCGGTCGAGGACCAGCCCCAGGCACACGATCGCCGCGCCCGCCACCAGCCCGGTGGCCAGGTCGCCCTGGGCCAGCCCGAACACCACCTCGTACCCGAGCGCGCCCCCGCCGACCAGGCCGCCGATGATGACGACGGCCAGGACCAGGACCACGCCCTGGTTGACGGCGAGCAGCAACGATCGCCGGGCGAGCGGGAGCTGGACCTGGCGCAGCTGCTGTCCCGGCGTCGCGCCGAGCGAGCGGGCCGACTCCAGCGCGGCCGGGTCGACCTGGCGCAGGCCCTGCGCGGTGATGCGGACGACGGCCGGCAGCGCGTAGACGACGGCCGCCGCGACGGCGGGGGCGCGGCCCACGCCGAACAGCGCCACGACCGGGATCAGGTACACGAACTGCGGCAGCGTCTGCAGGACGTCCAGGACCGGCCGGAGCAGCCGGTCGAAGCGGGCGCTGCGGGCCGCGGCGACACCGGTCGCCACCCCGAGGACGAGGGTGACGGCGACGGCCGCGAGGACCTGGGAGAGGGTGTCCAGGGACGGCTTCCACACGCCCAGCACGCCGGTCGCGGCCATCGCGAGGACGGCGGTGAGCGCGGTGCGCCAGGTGCCGGCCAGCCAGGCCGGGGCGGCGACCAGCAGCAGCACCGCCCACCAGGGCAGCCACTGCAGGCCGCCGCGGACCGGGTCGAGGACCCAGGCGGTGAAGCGGGCCGCCCAGTCGGCGGTGCCGCCCACGACCGGCACGCCCGAGTACAGGTGGGCGGTCATCCAGTCGACGGCCCGGTCGACGGGGCCGGCGATGTCGAGGGTCCAGGCGTCGGGCCAGTCGAGGCGGCCCGCCAGGCGCCCGGCGACGGCGACGGCCACGACAGCGGCGACGGCGGCGGCCGCGTACGGCCGGCGTGCCCGCCGGTGCGTGGTCGTGCCCGAGCCCGCCGCCTCCCCCGCCGCGCCCGTCACCCGGTCCAGGACGACGGCGAGCAGCACGATCGGGATGCCGGCCGCCAGCGCCGCGCCCACGTCGACCGAGGCGAGCGCCTGGTAGACGCGGTCGCCGAGGCCGCCGGCGCCGATGACCGAGGCGATGACGGCCATGGACAGCGCCATCATGATCGTCTGGTTGACGCCGAGCAGGAGCTCCTTGCGGGCCAGCGGCAGGCGTGCGGTCAGCAGGCGCTGGCGGGCGGTGGCGCCGAGCGACTCGACGGCCTCCAGCACCTCCTTGTCGGCGCCGCGCAGCCCGAGGGCGGTGAGCCGGGCCATCGGCGGGGCGGCGTAGACGACGGTGGCGAGGACCGCGGCGGGCACGCCGATGCCGAAGACCAGCACGACGGGGAGCAGGTAGGCGAAGGCGGGCAGCACCTGCATGGTGTCCAGGACCGGGCGCAGGGCGCGGTCGAGCCGGTCGGACAGTCCGGCGCCGAGGCCCAGCAGGGCGCCGACGGCGACCGACACGAGGACGGCGACCGTCATCAGCGCGAGGGTCTGCATGGCCGGCACCCACATGCCGAGCAGTCCGCAGGCGAGGAACGCGGCGGCCGTGCCGAGGGCGAGCCGGACGCCGGCCACGCGCCCGGCGAGGAGCGTGCCGGCGACGGTGACGCCGGCCCAGCCCGCGCCGAGCAGCACCAGGTAGACGGCGCGCACGGAGACGACGACGGCGTTGCTGAGGTGCCCGAAGAAGTACAGGAACAGGGGGTGGCTGTCCCGGTTGTCGACGATCCAGTCGCCGGCCGAGGTCAGCGGACCGGAGAGGTCGACGGTCAGCGCGTGCGGCCAGCTGCCGCCGGCCCAGCGGGCGTCGGCGAGCGGGACGAGGACCGCCGCGGCGAGCGCGAGCAGCAGGAGTTTCCGGGCCGCGCGGTGCCTGAGCAGACCGTCGGGGAGGATGCGGGGGGCGGATGCGGTGACCGTCGCCATCAGGCCGCCTCCCCGATCGGCTCCGTCCCGGCCACCACGCCGAGGAGCCGTTCGTGGTCCACGACGCCCAGGCAGCGGCCGTCCTCGACGACGCAGGCGGGCGCGCCGCGGCGGGCGACGGCCTTGATGGCGTCGGAGACGACCTCGTCGGGCGCGAGCGCGCCGGGGTGGCCGGGTCCGCCGCAGTCGCCGGGGCGCATGGCCGTGCGGACGGTCATGACCTGCTCGCGCGGTACGTCGCGGACGAAGGCGCGCACGTAGTCGTCGGCGGGCGAGCCGACGATCTGCTCGGGGGTGCCGAGCTGCACCACCCGGCCGTCGCGCATCAGGGCGATGCGGTCGCCCAGCTTGAGGGCCTCGCTCAGGTCGTGGGTGATGAAGACCATCGTGCGGCCCTCCTCGCGGTGCAGCCGGGCCACCTCCTCCTGCATGTCGCGCCGGATCAGCGGGTCGAGCGCGCTGAACGGCTCGTCGAACAGCAGCACTTCCGGATCGACCGCCAACGCCCGTGCCAGCCCCACGCGTTGGCGCTGGCCGCCGGACAGCTGGGCCGGCCGGCGCTGTTCCATGCCCTCCAGGCCGACCTTGGCGACGACCTTCTGGGCGCGGGCGCGGCGTTCGGCCTTGCCGACGCCCTGGATCTCCAGGCCGTAGGCCACGTTGTCGAGGACCGTGCGGTGCGGGAGCAGGCCGAAGTGCTGGAAGACCATCGCGGCGCGGTGGCGGCGCAGTTCGCGCAGGCGGGCGCGGTCCATGGCGCGTACGTCCTCGCCGTCGATGGCGATGCTGCCGGCGGTCGGCTCGATCAGCCGGGTCAGGCAGCGCACCAGCGTGGACTTGCCGGAGCCGGACAGGCCCATGACGACGAAGACCTCGCCCTTGCGCACGTCGAAGGAGACGTCCCGGACGGCGGCCGTGCAGCCGGTGCGGGCGCGCAGTTCGGCGGGGTCCAGGCCGGCGAGCCCGGCGTCGGCGGGGACGCGGTCCGCCTTGGGACCGAACACCTTCCACAGGCCGTCCACGGAGAAGACGGGTGCGGGTGCGCTCATCGCGCGTCACCTCCGATCAGGTCGGCGGCCTTCTCACCGACCATGAGCACGGTGACCATCGGGTTGACGGCGGTCATGGCCGGGAAGACGGACGCGTCGGCGATCCGGATGCCGTCCAGGCCGCGGATCCGCAGCTCGGGGTCGACGACGGCGAGTTCGTCGTCGGCGGCGCCCATCCTGCAGGTGCCCGCCGGGTGGTAGACGGTGTGCGCCGCCCTGCGGGCGTACGCGCTCAGTTCCTCGTCCCCGGTGACGTCCGGGCCGGGGCACACCTCGCGCCGGAGCCAGCCCGCGAGGGGTTCGGTCTTCGCGATCTCGCGGGCGATGCGGATGCCGTCGACCAGGGTGCGGGCGTCGTAGTCGTCCTCGTCGGTGAAGTACCGGAAGTCCAGCGCGGGTTTGACGGACGGGTCGGCGCTGGTCAGGTAGAGCCGGCCGCGGCTCCTGGGCTTGGGGATGTTCGGGGTCATCGACACGCCGAACTCGGGCCGCCGGTAGCCCAGTCGCTCCGGATTGTCGGTGAACGGGATCTGGTAGAAGTGGAACATCAGGTCCGGGCCCCGGTGCGCGGGGTCGCGGCGCACGAACAGGCCCGCGTCGGAGTCCATCGCGGAGTTGTCCGGGATCGGGCCGTCCGTCTCCCAGACGATCACCGACTCGGGGTGGTCGAGCAGGTTCTCGCCGACGCCGGGCAGGTCGTGGACGACGGGGACGCCGAGCGCCTCCAGGTCCCGGCGGGGGCCGATGCCGGAGTGCAGCAGCAGGCGCGGGGAGTCGACGGCGCCCGCGCACAGGATCACCTCGCGCCGGGCCCGTACCAGCGTTTCCGTGCCGTCCCCGGCGCGCACGTGCACGCCCTCGGCCCGCCCCGCGGACACCTGGAGCCGGTAGGCCCAGGTCTCCAGCAGGATCGTCAGGTTGGGCCGCTCGTCCATCACCGGGTGCAGATAGGCCACCGACGCCGACGAGCGCTTGTTGTCCTCGGGGTGGTAGGCGAGGTCGAAGAAGCCGACGCCCTCGTCGAACGGCCGCTTGTTGAAGCCCTCGACGCGCGGGACGCCGAGTGCCGCGTGCGCCGCGTCGACGAAGTCGCGGGCGATGGCGTTCCGGTCCTTCTCGTCGACCGGGACGATGTTGTTCTTCAGGCGGGAGTAGTACGCCTCCATGGGCGCGGAACCCCAGCCCTTGGCGCCGGCCGCCTCCCACTCGTCCCAGTCGGAGGGCAGCGGCTTGAAGGCGATCAGGGTGTTGTGGGAGGAGCAGCCGCCCAGGACGCGGGCGCGGCTGTGCCGGATGTGGGAGTTGCCGCGGGGCTGCTCGGTGGTCGGGTAGTCGTAGTCCAGTTCGCCGCCGAGCAGGCCCATCCAGCGGCGCAGGGTCAGCACGTCGTCGCGGCCGACGTCGCTGGGGCCGCCCTCGATGACGGCGACGGTGACGGCGGGGTCCTCGGTGAGGCGGGAGGCGATGACGGAGCCCGCCGTGCCGCCGCCGATGACGACGTAGTCGTAGACGTGGGTTTCTTCGGGCATTGAGGGGTACTCCAGGGGGACTTGCGGGTGGGGGGATCGGCCGGGGTGGGGGTCGGCCGGTTCTGCTTGGGGGTCTGCCGGTTCTGTGTGTGTGTGGGGGGAGCGGATCGGCCGGTTCTGGGGGGGGTGGATCGGCCGGTGGGGGTGGGGGGATCAGCCGGTGAACCAGCGGACGGGCCGGGGGGCGAGGTTGTGGTAGACGTGCTTGGTCTCCCGGTACTCGGCGAGTCCGGCGGGGCCGAGTTCGCGGCCCACTCCGCTCCTGCCGAAGCCGCCCCACTCCGCCTGCGGGAGGTAGGGGTGGAAGTCGTTGATCCAGACGGTGCCGTGGCGCAGCCGGGCGGCGACCCGGCGCGCCCTGGCGAGGTCCGCGCTCCACACGGCGCCCGCGAGGCCGTACTCGGTGTCGTTGGCGAGGGCGACGGCCTCGTCCTCGGTGCGGAAGGTCTCCACGGTCAGGACCGGCCCGAAGACCTCCTCGCGCACGATCCGCATCTCGCGGTGGCACCCGTCGAGGACGGTCGGCTCGTAGAAGTAGCCGCCGGCGGGGCGCGCGTCGCCGGGGTCCGGGCGCCGACCGCCGGCGCGCAGCACCGCGCCCTCGGCGAGCGCGGCGGCGACGTGGTCCTCGACCTTGGCGCGCTGCTGCTCGGAGACCAGGGGCCCGCACTCGACGCCGTCCTCGGTGCCGCGGCCGAGGCGGATGCGGCCCGCCCGGCGGGCGAGTTCCGCGACGAAGCGCTCCCGGACGGACTCCTCGACGACGAGGCGGGAGCCGGCCGAGCAGACCTGGCCGCTGTGGATGAAGGCCGCGTTGAGGGCCTGGTCGACGGCGGTGTCGAAGCCCTCCTCGGTGGCGCAGGCGTCGGCGAAGACGACGTTGGGGTTCTTGCCGCCGAGTTCGAGGGCGACCTTCTTGACGGTCGGGGCGGCGGCCCGCGCCACCTTGACGCCGCTGGCCAGGCCGCCGGTGAAGGAGACCAGGTCGACGTCGGGGTGCTCGGCGAGACGGGCGCCGACCGTGTGGCCCGGCCCGGTGACGATGTTGGCGGCGCCGGCGGGCAGCCCCGCCTCGGCCAGCAGCCCGATCAGGGCGACGGTGGTCAGCGGGGTGATCTCGCTGGGCTTGACGACGAAGGTGTTCCCCGCCGCGAGAGCCGGCGCGATCTTCCAACTCGCTTGCAGCAGGGGGTAGTTCCAGGGGGTGATCAGCGCGCACACGCCGACCGGCTCGTGCCCGACGACACTGTGGACGTCGGGCGAGCCGGCGTCGACGACCCGGCCGGGGGACTCGGCGGCGATCAGGCCGGCGAAGTAGCGGAAGGCGTCGACGACGCAGTCGACGTCGACGCGGCCCTCCTCGACGGTCTTGCCGGTGTCCCGGCTCTCCAGCAGGCCGAGCCGTTCGCGGTCGCGTACGAGGAGATCGGCGACCCGGCGCAGCAGGGCGGCGCGCCCGACGGCCGTGGTGCGCGGCCAGTCGCCGTGGTCGAAGGCGTCGCGGGCGGCGGCGACCGCGAGGTCGGTGTCCTTCTCGTCACCCTCCGCGACCACGGCGAACGCCCGGCCGTCGGCGGGGTCCAGGATCTCGCGGGTCGCGCCGGAGACGGCCTCCCGCCACTCCCCGGCCGCGTGAATGGTGTGCTGCGGCTGGTGCCTCTGCTGCGTCGTCCGCCGTGCCTGATGTCCGGCCATGATCGGTGTGTCGCCTTCCGTTCCGGTTCAGCGCCCCGGTGAGGATGTGCGCCGTCCGGGGACCGGGAGCACATGCCCTCCGGTCCCTGATGCATGCGCGATCCATGGCCGAAAGTGCGCCGTGTCACGGAGCGTGCGGGCGAATGGGGGCGAACCGCGCACCGAAGGCGTGACGCGCGTCACGGAGGCGAAGTCGCCTTCGCACCCGCACAGGTGAGGGCGGGCGCGAAGGCGGAAGGCGGGCGCGAAGGCGAAGGACGGGCTGTCGTCCGGTCAGTCCAGCGCCGGGTCGGCGTCGCAGGTCGTGTACGGCGGGCAGAACCAGTCCAACGCCGTGGTGAGCAGCCTCAGTTCGTCGTCGCGGCCGCCGGATTCGGGACCGTAGGAGGCGATGGCGTAGATGTTGCCGTCCGGGGCGAAGAAACGCTCGTCCACGACGTGCCAGGTGCCGACGTCGGGCTCGCCCTTGATCCTGTCGGCCAGGTACTCCAGGCGCGAGCCCCTGAACTCGCCGTCGTCCAGGGTCTTCAGGTCCAGCTCCTCGAAACCCGCGGGCTTCGGCGTCCGGTCGGAGAGGTACAGCCGGAAGGAGGCGGCCGGGGAGGACTCCTGCACCTGGTAGACCTGCAGCCGGTGCTCGCGGTCCGGGCTGCGGTAGTTGACCACGGCGATGCCGTACTGGGAGGGCACGGTACTGCGCGTCCACCCTTCGGGGACGGCGACCCTGAACCCCTCCTCGTCGTCGTACGACTCGTAGCCGGCGGGAGGCGCGGTGGCCGACGGGGAGGCGGACGCCGTGGACGCGGACGCCGAGGAGGCGGGCGGTCCGGACGACGTCGGTCCGGAGGGCGCGGGACCGGCGGACGTGCTCGCCGCTGCCCGGCCCCGGCCCGGGTCGTCGTTCTTGCCGACCACCAGGGTCAGTACGAGGCTCACGACGACGCCGACGGCGGCGGCCCCGACGACCACGGACCACACGAGCCGCCGCGAGGACCGGCCGGCCGGCGCGTCCGACGACAGCTCCACGGGAGGCGGCCAGCCGACGCCACCGCCACCGGCACCGGCACCGGCACCGGGTTCACCGTACGGCCAGCCGGCGCCGCCCGTACCCGGCCCGTAGGCCGGCCAGCTGCCCGCGCCGACTGTCGGCGCCGCGGGCACGGCCGCGCCGCCGTCCACCACGGTTCCCCCGGCGCCCGGCCCGTGCCACCCGTTCGCCGTGCCGCCCCCGGGCCAGCCGCTCGCCTGTGCCTCGCCGCCGCCCGTCGCACGGGCGGCTTCGGCTGATCCGGCGGCTCCGGTCGGCGCGCCGGCTCCCCCGGCCGTGCCCTGGCCGTCCGCGGTCCCCGCGCCCTCCGCCGCCGGGCCCGGGGCGAAGTCCGGCCGGGCCGGCGGCGGCGCCGTCGGCTGTGCCGCCGGAGGGCTTCCCGGGGCGCCGTCCTCCCAGCGCTGGGTGTCCTCGTTCCAGTACCGTCCCCCGCTCATGGTGTTCCTCTCACATCCCCAGCAGGCCGGCCACGGCGCCGGCCGAGGCGAGGACGCTCAGCAGCGCCTGGGAGTCGGAGAGGAGGGCGCGCAGGCGCTCCCGGCGGGTGGGGTCCGCCTGCCCGGTGCGGGCGAGCTGTTCCTCGGTGTCGGCGAGCGCCTCGTCCAGCGCGGCCGTCTGCTCGGTGCCGCGCACCCGCTCCAGATCGGCGCGCAGCTCGCGCACCGCCTTCAGCAGCGCCTCGGCGTCCTGGTCGCGCACCGCGCCCGGCCCGTGCCGGTGGTGGCTCTCGGCGTGCGCGTGGCTGCCGACGGCGAAGGTGCTGTGCGAGACGTCGCCGAAGCTGACGGTGGGTTCCTCACTGGCCATTGCTGTCGGCTCCCTTCTGCGGCGCGGTGCCGCCCGAGACGCTGGAGGCGGGGGATGCGGTGGATGCGGTGGCGTGGCTGCCGACGGCGAAGGTGGAGTTGTCCACCCGGCCGATGTTCACGTCCCCGTTGCTGATGTTCACGATCTTCTGGACGAACTCGCCGGTCTCGTAACCGCATTCGGCCAGCGCGGCCCGTACCCCGTTCGCCACCCGGTCCTGCAGGCTGCGCAGGTAGCGGGCGACGTCCATGTCCTGGAAGAGGGAGCCGGCCGGGGCGGAGCCCAGCTCGCGCACCGACAGCTCGGGGCCGTCGGGCAGGGCGCCCGCGTAGCCGCCGGTCAGCAGCCGCCACGCGTAGACCAGGCCGCGGCCGAGCTGGGCCAGCGAACGGCCGGCGGACGCGGGCACCAGGACGATCGCCCCGGCGGTCTTGCCGAGGGCGTTGTTGTTGCGGAACCGGTGTGCCGAACGGTCGGCGTCCTTGAAGTCCTGGCGGACCGGCGTCAGCACGTGCGGGGCGATCTCCAGCATGAGCATGCGGCCCTGGGTGTGGATGCGCACGAAGACGGTGACGACCAGCTCCTCCTCCCAGCCGCCGACCCGGATGCGCAGGAAGTGCCGCCGCTTCTCGGCGCCCTCCTCGACCGCGCGCGCCCGGTGCTCCTCGAAGGCGGCCGCGGTGTACGGCGCCTGGTCGCGGCTGAGCAGGCCCTCGACGGGCAGGAACACGCACTCGTCGATCTCCAGCCAGCGCAGCCGGTCGCGGACGCCGGGGCCGGCGTGCGCCGACGGCACCCGGAGCTGTTCGAGCAGCGGCCGGATCTTCTCCAGGACGGTGCGGTTGCTGAGCGGCTGCTGGTGCTCGGTCAGCTCGTCGCGCCTGAGTTCCACGGCGAGCACCCAGGTCTCGTGCGCCGTCCCCGCCCCGCAGAACGGGCGCGCCTCGTGGTACATGACCAGCGGCGCGTGCTGTTCCAGCCGGATGCGCTGCTTCAGCCGCTGGAAGCGGGGGTTGTCGGACTGCTCGGCGGGGTCGCCGGCGGCGTCCGGGAAGCGCTGCGGGGAGAGTTCGGCGGCCAGCGCGCGGCCGAGCTGATTGCGCTGGGCGTGCCGGCACCACGCGATGAGCGCGAACACGCCGAGGGCGAGCCAGGCCTGCCAGGGCTTCGCCAGGCCGTGGAGGGCGTCGGCGCTGGGGACGAGGAGGTCGGTGGCGCTCCCGGAGCCGGAGGAGCCGTAGTAGGCGTCGTACGACGAACCGTAGGAGGAGCCGCTGTCCGAACCGGCGCCGAACGCCTCGTAGACCGTCAGGCCCAGCAGCGCCGCGAAGGCGATACGGCCCCACCAGCGGACGAGGAACGCGGCGGCCAGCCGGTACAGCGGCGGCTGTACGGCACGGCCCCTGATCCAGGGGGCGACGGCGAGGGCCAGGCTGGGCCACAGGAAGAAGAGCAGCAGCCCGCCGCTGAGCGCCCCGCCGACCGCCCACAGGCCGATGACCGCTCCCGCCCACAGCAGTTCCTGGCGGCGGGCGCGCAGGGCGTGGGCCAGGACGCGGGCGGCGTCGAAGCCGAGCGACGGCGCGACGATCCGCTGCTCGTTGAGGTGGAGCTGCTCGATGACCCGGTCGCGGTAACCGGAGTCCAGGTAGGCGCCCGCGCACAACAGCCGGGTCGCCTCGCTGGCGTGCGGCGGGGTGGGCGGTGTCGGCGGCGCTCCCGCGGGCGTCGTCGGCTGCGGTTGCTGCGGCACGTAGGCGGTGCTCACGCCCATCCCCCGATGCGTGGAAAGACCGTTTTCAGACGTCCGGCTGACAGTCCATCAGCATAGAGGGGCGGGCAGCTCCCGCGACACCGGAATCCCCGCGGACCGCCCTGGCGGGTGCCGCTGCGGACAGCGGCGGGCAGCGGCGGGCAGCGGCGGCGGAAACGGGCGCGGGCCCCGTCCGGACAACACCGGAACGGGGCCCGTTCGGGCTGGCGCGGCTCGCGCCGCGAGGGCTTTACGGGCTCGTGGCGGAGAGCGCCGGGGCCGCGGAGCCTGCCGTCAGACGAGGCCGAGGGAGCGGACCGCCTCGCGCTCCTCCTCGAGCTCCTTGACGGAGGCGTCGATGCGGGTGCGGGAGAACTCGTTGATCTCCAGGCCCTGGACGATCTCGTACTTGCCGTCCTTGCAGGTGACCGGGAAGGAGGAGATGAGACCCTCCGGGACGCCGTAGGAGCCGTCCGACGGGATGCCCATGGAGGTCCAGTCGCCCTCGGCGGTGCCGTTGACCCAGGTGTGGATGTGGTCGATGGCGGCGTTGGCGGCGGAGGCGGCGGACGACGCGCCACGGGCCTCGATGATCGCGGCGCCGCGCTTGGCGACGGTCGGGATGAAGTCCTCGGCCAGCCACTTCTCGTCGTTCACGGCCTCGGCGGCGTTCTTGCCGGCGACCGTGGCGTGGAAGATGTCCGGGTACTGGGTGGCGGAGTGGTTGCCCCAGATGGTCAGGCGCTTGATGTCGGCGACCGTGGTGCCCGTCTTCTTCGCGAGCTGGGTGAGCGCGCGGTTGTGGTCGAGGCGGGTCATGGCGGTGAAGCGCTCGGCGGGTACGTCCGGCGCGGCGGCCTGGGCGATCAGCGCGTTGGTGTTGGCCGGGTTGCCGACGACGAGGACCCTGATGTCGTCCGCGGCGTTGTCGTTGATGGCCTTGCCCTGCGGCTTGAAGATGCCGCCGTTGGCCTCCAGCAGGTCACCGCGCTCCATGCCCTTGGTGCGCGGGCGGGCACCCACGAGGAGGGCGACGTTGGCGCCGTCGAAGGCCACGTTCGGGTCGTCGGTGATGTCGATGCCCTGCAGGAGCGGGAACGCGCAGTCGTCCAGCTCCATGGCCGTGCCCTCGGCGGCCTTCAGCGCCGGGGTGATCTCCAGCAGGCGCAGCTTGACCGGCACGTCCGCGCCGAGCAGCTGGCCGGAGGCGATGCGGAAGAGCAGGGCGTAACCGATCTGGCCGGCCGCGCCGGTGACGGTGACGTTCACGGGAGTGCGGGTCATGGCGTTCTCCGTATGACAGCTGGCGGTGGGCGTCCTTGCCCGGGGGTGCGGACGTGCGAATGATCGATCTCTTGGTATCAAGAGATCCACCGGTCAGGCTATCGCGCATCCGGGATCCCGGACGTCCGGGGTTGTGTGGCCCGTCCCACAGAGTGACGCCGCCGCGACAGGGACGACGCCACGACACGGGACGACACCGCGGCACGGGAAGGCGGCGCGGGCCGGGCCCGGTGGCGGTGGCGGTGGCGCGCGGCATGGGACGGCGGCCGCCCGTCCGGGAGAGGAGGGACGGAGACGGCCGCCTGGTGGGGGTCCCGACTGTGCCGGACTCCCGTGGGGGTACGGTTCGCGTGCCCGGGACGCGGGCGCCTAATCCTGGCGCCGGAATTTTCTTTCGCGGACGTCCCCCGCCCGGCTCACTCCGTGCAGCCCCGCTGCCCGGATGCCAGCGTCGCGCACGCCGTCGCGTCGCCCGCGTCCTTCACGCCCACCATCGGCGTGTACGCGATCGTGTCGCCGGCCGTGGTGATGCTGTCGGTCTGCCGCGCCTTGCCCGCCGACACCTGGACCTGGTCGCCCTGCACGCCCTGGGTGATGCGGCCCCAGGCGGCGTCGCAGGTCTTGCTGTAGCGGACCTCGACGGTGGTCGTGCCGACGGTGGCGGTCTTGGCGGTGGTCACCGCGGTGGCGTCCTTGGTGCAGCCCATGCTCTCCGCGTCCTTGCCGGTGCAGGAGTCGCCGCTGCACTTCACGCCGGGCGGCAGGTCGGTGGCGACGCTGGCGGAGGGCGAGGGGGACTTCTTCTCGCCCTCGTCGTCCTTGCCCCGGCCGTCGGCCAGGTAGAACACGCCCGCGATCACGACCAGCACGCCGACGGCGCCCGCGAGGAACATCGTCAGCCGCCGCTTGCCGCCGCTCCCGCCGGCGGACCCGCCGCCGTGCCGTGGACCCTGCGCGGGCTCGCCGTACGGGCTCGGGGTGCCCGGCGTCCGGCCGGCACCGCCGGGGGCCGGCGTCCCGGCGCCCGGACGGCGGCCGCCGGACGCGGCCGGGCCCCGGTAGCCGGCCATGTTCCACGAGTTGGTGCCGTGTCCGCCGGAGGACGGCCCGGCGCCCTCGGCGCCGCCGCCGGGCCGCGGGCCCGTCCTGTCGTCCACCGGGTCCGGGCCCGCCGGACGCGGCGGGACCGTCGGGGCGACGCCCGCCGGTCCGGCGACGCCGGGTGTCGCCGCCGCTCCGCCGCTCCTGCGGGACTGCTTGCCCTTGGCGTTCGCCGGGGGCGTGGCCAGTTCGCTGAGCGCGGCGCGCGCCTGCGAGATCCGGATCGCCTCCATGGTCATGTCATGGCGCATCTCCGAACGGCTCCAGGCACGCTCGGCGAGCTCCCACATCGTCGTCAGGTGGATCGGATTGGTGCCCGTGACCTCGGCCAGCGCGACGATGGCGCCCTTGGGCGCGAGCAGCCGGCCGTTCAGGTAACGCTCCCAGGACGTCTTGCTGTAGCCGGTGCGGTCGGCCACGGACGCGATGCTCAGTCCACTGCGGTCCACGAGCCGCCGCAACTGGCTCGCGAACTCCCTGATCTGCGGATCCAGGTCCTCCGGCAAGGCCTTCCAACGAGGCATCGCTTCCCCCCTCTTCCCCCGGTGTGGTGCTGTTCTTCGCCCCCGCGCGTGGTGCCCTCTGCCGAGACCCCCTCTGGCTACCCGCAGGGATGCGCCGACTCAGGATCTCAGTTCCCGGGGTGGGGGCGCACGGGTGCGTCGGGGCCGGGGCATGCACCGTCGCACGCCGGCCGGGCCACGGTCCAGTCTCCCACCGACCGCCCCCTGCGGCCGACCCCACCGGTACCGCCGGTTCCAGTGGTCCCGCGGGTCCCGCCGACTTCATGGGTTCCGCCGGTCACGCTGGTCTCGCTGGTCCGGTCACGCCGGTCACGCCGGTCACGCCGGTCACGCAAGCGTCGGCGCTCTCGTCGGTTGCCCGGTCGGTGCGAGGGACGGCGCCGGGCGGTGCGCGGTTCCCGCGTCCGTGGCGAAGCGCGGACACCGTAGCGAAACGGTCACCTCCGTGCCACAGCGCGCGGACAGCCGTTGAACAGGCGGTTCACCGCGGGAGAGGGTTGATCCGTGCGGCGGCCCGTCCTTGCTCGGGGGAGGGGACGGGCCGTCCCGCGCGGGCCGTCGCCGCGCGGGCCGCGCGGCTAACCGCTGACCGTGAAGTGCAGGGTGTCCTTCAGGAACGGGATCTGCAGCCAGGGGTTCGGCTGGACCATCAGCGCCAGCAGCACGATCGCCAGCCCGAGGGCCCCGTAGGTGACGATGTCCGTGAAGCGGGAGCGCACGGCGAGCATGCCGACGTCGGGCAGCAGCCAGCGCAGGACACCGCCGGCGACCAGCGCGATGCCGATCAGCAGCGTGCCGTACCGGAAGGCGTCGAGGGCGGTCAGCAGCAGGCCGACCGCGACCAGGCCCAGCACGGTGAGGACCGGCCACTGCCGGGCGGGCGCCGGGGCGTCGCCCGGCGCGGCCCGGCCGCCGCCCTCGGGGCGGGCGGTGTCCCGGGTGAACAGCGGGAAGCGGCGGGTGACGCGGCGCGGCCTGCCCTCGGCGTCCGGCGCGCTGACCGCGTCCCGCACCTGGAGGTCGTCGGTGTCCTCAGCCGGCACAGCGCTCCGCCGCCTCGACCACGTTGACGAGCAGCTGGGCCCGGGTCATCGGACCGACGCCGCCGGGGTTGGGGGAGATCCAGCCGGCCACCTCGGCCACGTCCGGGTGGACGTCGCCCACGATCTTGCCCTCGGCGCTGCGGGAGACGCCCACGTCGAGGACGGCGGCGCCCGGCTTGACGTCCTCGGGACGGATCAGGTGGGCGGAGCCGGCGGCCGCGACGATGATGTCGGCACGCTTCAGGTGCGCCGACAGGTCGCGCGTCCCCGTGTGGCACTGGGTCACCGTCGCGTTCTCGGAGCGGCGGGTGAGCAGCAGCGGCATCGGCCGGCCGATGGTGACACCGCGGCCGACGACCACGACCTCGGCACCCTTGATCTCCACGCCGTAGCGGCGCAGCAGGGTGAGCACGCCGTTGGGGGTGCAGGGCAGCGGGGCCGGCTCGTTCAGGACCAGGCGGCCGAGGTTCATCGGGTGCAGGCCGTCGGCGTCCTTGTCGGGGTCCATCAGCTCGAGGATGCGGTTCTCGTCGATGCCCTTGGGCAGCGGCAGCTGGACGATGTAGCCGGTGCAGGCCGGGTCCTCGTTCAGCTCGCGCACGACCGCCTCGATCTCCTGCTGCGTCGCCGTGGCCGGCAGCTCGCGCTGGATGGAGGCGATGCCGACCTGGGCGCAGTCGCGGTGCTTGCCGGCGACGTACTTCTGGCTGCCGGGGTCGTCCCCGACCAGGATGGTGCCGAGGCCGGGCGTGACGCCCTTCTCCTTCAGCGCCGCCACGCGGGCGGTCAGATCGGACTTGATCGCGGCTGCGGTGGCCTTGCCATCGAGAATCTGGGCGGTCATGGCCCCATCCTCGCGGATGACGGCCCCCCGGTTCCAATCCGGGTCCCTCCGGAGGGCACGGCGCCGCTCCCCCGGTGTCCGGCCATGATCAGCGATGTTGCACTTGCACAACACCTGCGGAATGCGGCTGGACAAGTAAGTCACTGGTAAAGAACGATGGCAGAACAGTGCCGCGGGCAGCTCATCGGGGGGACGCACCGCAGACTCGGATTCTTTTCGGATCTTCCTCCGTACGGCGCCGCGCGTCGTCCCCGCACCTGGAGCAACGGAGGAAACCCCGCCATGAGTTTCGGCGATCCCAACAACCCCTACGGCCCGCCCCCGGGCCAGCAGCCGGGCTACCCCCAGGGTCAGCAGCCGGGGTATCCGCAGGGTCAGCAGCCGGGTTACCCCCAGGGCCAGCCGGGCTACGGCTACCCGCAGCAGCAGCCTCCCGGCTACGGTTACCCCGCCGCTCCCGCGCCCCAGTCCTACGGCGGCGCCCCGATGATGACGACGATGCCGGGCACCGTGAGCGCGGCCCGCATCCTGCTGTGGGTCATCGTCGCCCTGCAGCTGCTGGGCGTGGCCCTGTTCGCCTTCAGCGCCGCGACCATCCAGGCCGCCAAGAACGGCTCCCTCGACAACGAGGCGGCCTTCGAGCAGCTCAAGAACTACTCGACCGGCGCGCTGTGGGGCTTCACGGTGTTCGCGCTGGCCTGGGGCGTGTTCGCGCTCATGCTGGCGGTGAAGTTCAACACCGGCGGCAACGGCGTGCGCGTGGCGGCGATGATCTTCGGCATCATCACCGCGGTCCTCGGCATCTACCCGTTCATCATCGTGGGCCTCATCCACACGGTGCTCGGCATCCTGATCGCCGTGTTCGTCGGCAACGCCAACGGCAACGCCTGGTTCAACCGAGCGCGTTACTGAGCCGGCGGGGCCGCTCGCGCCGAGCCGTCCGCGCCGCGGGAACGCCGAAACACCGAAACACCGAGGGCCGTGTCCCGCCTCGCAGGGAGGGACACGGCCCTGCCGCGTCACGCGGACGCCGCGATCAGCGGACGCCGCGATCAGCGGACGCCGCGATCGACGGAGGTCGCGGTCAGGCGACGCGACGCCGCGATCAGTGGAAGAAGTGCCGCGTGCCGGTGAAGTACATCGTGATGCCGGCCTTCTCGGCGGCCTCGACGACCAGTTCGTCGCGGACCGAGCCGCCGGGCTGGACGATGGCCTTGATCCCGGCCTCGCTCAGCACGTCGATGTTGTCCGGGAAGGGGAAGAAGGCGTCCGACGCCGCGTAGGAGCCCCGGGCCCGCTCCTCGCCGGCCCGCTGGACGGCCAGCCGGCAGGAGTCCACGCGGTTGACCTGGCCCATGCCGACGCCGACCGAGGCGCCGTCCTTGGCGAGCAGGATGGCGTTGGACTTGACCGCCCGGCACGCCTTCCAGGCGAAGGCCAGCTCGGCGAGCCCGGCCTCGGACAGCGCCTCGCCGGTCGCGAGCGTCCAGCCCGCGGGGTCGTCGCCGTCGGCCTGGAGGCGGTCGGTGACCTGCACCAGGATGCCGCCGTCGACGGGCTTGACCTCGACCGGGTTCGCCGGGGCGCCGGGCGCCCTCAGCACACGGATGTTCTTCTTCTTGGTGAGGGCCTCCAGCGCGCCGTCCTCGTAGTCGGGCGCGACGATGACCTCGGTGAAGATCTCCGCGACCTGCTCCGCCATCTCCTTGCTGACCGGCCGGTTGACGGCGATGACGCCGCCGAACGCCGACAGCGGGTCGCAGGCGTGCGCCTTGCGGTGCGCCTCGGCGACGTCCGCGCCGACCGCGATGCCGCACGGGTTGGCGTGCTTGATGATCGCGACGCACGGCTCGGCGTGGTCGTACGCGGCACGGCGGGCGGCGTCCGTGTCCGTGTAGTTGTTGTACGACATCTCCTTGCCGTGCAGCTGCTCGGCCTCGGCGAGGCCGCCGCCGGTGCCGTCGACGTAGAGGGCGGCGGGCTGGTGCGGGTTCTCGCCGTAGCGCAGGGTGTTCTTGCGCTCCCAGGTGGCGCCGAGGAAGTCGGGGAACCGCGACTCGTCGACGGGCGCGTAGGAGGAGGCGAACCAGCTCGCGACGGCGACGTCGTAGGCGGCGGTGTGCTGGAAGGCCTCGGCGGCGAGCCGCTTGCGGGCGGCGAGGTCGAAGCCGCCGTCCTTGACCGCGGACAGGACGTCGGCGTACCGGGCGGGGCTGGTGACGACCGCGACCGAGGGGTGGTTCTTGGCGGCGGCGCGGACCATCGACGGGCCGCCGATGTCGATCTGCTCGACGCACTCGTCGGGCGTGGCGCCGGAGGCGACGGTCTCCCGGAACGGGTAGAGGTTGACGACGACGAGGTCGAACGGCTCGAAGCCCAGCTCGGCGAGCTGCTGCCGGTGGCTGTCCAGGCGCAGGTCGGCCAGGATGCCCGCGTGGACCTTCGGGTGCAGGGTCTTGACCCGGCCGTCCAGGCACTCGGGGAAGCCGGTGAGTTCCTCGACCTTGGTGACGGGGACGCCGGCGGCGGCGATCTTCGCGGCGGTGGAACCGGTGGAGACGAGCTCCACGCCCGCCTCGTTCAGGCCGCGGGCGAGCTCCTCGAGCCCGGACTTGTCGTAGACGCTGACGAGCGCCCGGCGAATCGGCCGCTTGTTGCTCTCGGCGGTCACTGGATAACTACCTTTCGTCCCTCGATGCGATAGCCGTTGCGGGCGAGGCGCCCCACGACCTCGACGAGCAGCCTTCGCTCGACTTCCTTGATGCGCTCGTGCAGAGCGCTCTCGTCGTCCTCGTCCCGGACCTCCACCACGCCCTGGGCGATGATCGGTCCGGTGTCGACGCCGTCGTCGACGAAGTGGACGGTGCAGCCGGTGACCTTGGCGCCGTACGCGAGGGCGTCCCGCACGCCGTGGGCTCCGGGGAAACTGGGCAGGAGGGCGGGGTGCGTGTTGACGAACCGGCCGCCGAATCGGGCCAGGAACTCCTTGCCCACGATCTTCATGAAGCCCGCCGACACCACGAGGTCGGGCCGGTACGCGGAGACGGCCTCGGCGAGGGCGGCGTCCCACGCCTCACGGGTGTCGTGGTCCTTGACCCGGCACACGAAGGTGGGCAGTCCGGCGCGCTCGGCGCGGGCGAGGCCCTCGATGCCCTCCCGGTCCGCGCCGACGGCCACGATCTCGGCTCCGTACGCCTCGGCGCCGGTGGTCGCGATGGTGTCGAGGAGCGCCTGCAGGTTCGTACCGGATCCGGAGACCAGCACGACGAGGCGCTTGGCCACGGGCTTGGCGGCCACGGTGGGGCCCTTTCTCGGGGAGGCGTTTGTATGGTCGTACGAATGCTTCGCGCCCCCGGATACGGGGAAGTCTACGAAGCGGCCGACCGTCAGCAACGATACCGGCACACCGGACGGCCCCCGTGGGACGGGGGCGTGGCCGGAAGGTAGCGTCTGCGGGGAGCGGGCTCGGGAACGCGGCAGGCGTGCGGAGCGTTTCCGGGGTGACAGCTCAGGCCGGGCCGGTCCGCCGGACCCACCACAGCCACCGTACTCGCCAAGGGGAAGACGCTCACTTGATGCCGGACCGCAGTCTGCGACTCCTCGCCCTCCCCCCGCTTCCGGCGCAGGAAGGGGAGCACAGCCGCGTGCTGCTGCGGGAGCGGCCCGCCTCGCCTACCGACGCGCCCTCGGGCGGGACGAGGGGTGACGGGCGTGAGGGGGCCGCGCAGGAGGACAACCCGTTCGCGCCGCCGCCGGAGGGCGCTCCGGACCGGCCCTGGCAGCCGCGCCGCCCGGTGGGACGGGACTCCGGGGGCCGCGGGGGCTCCGGGGACTCGGGGGGCTCGGGGGGCTCCGACGGCTCGTCCGGCGAGGGCGGGCGTTCACCCTGGGGCAGCCAGTGGAGCGACCGCCAGCCCGGCCGTTCCTCCGGCGGCTTCGGCGAACGCCCCGGCGCTCAGCGCGGCGACAGCGAGGGCCCCAAGAGCCCCGGTCCCGGCGCGAACATGCGCTGGGACCCCACCGACCCCGTCCAGCGCCGTGCCCGGTACGCGCTGCTGGGCGGCATGTGGGCGTTCTTCTTCTCCCTGTTCGGCTGGCCGTACGTGGCCCTGCTGCTCGGCGCGCTCTCGCTGTACTGGGGCATCAGCGCGCTGCGCGCCAAGCCGCGCGCCGGCGCCGGCCCCGAGGCCGCCGGCCGCCCGCAGACGACGGCGGCGGTGAGCGGCCTGGTCACGGCGTCCCTGGCCATCCTCCTGGTCGCCGCGAACTTCGCCGCGCACCTGGTCTACAGCGACTACTACACCTGCCGGAGCGACGCCCTCACCAGCGAGGCGAGGCAGTCCTGCAGCCAGCACCTGCCGAAGGAACTGCGCGGAGTGCTGGACGCGAACAGCTGACCTACCGCGGCTCCTCGGGCTTGCTCGGCCGGTCCGGCTCGGGGGACTCCTGATGCTCGCCCGGCTGCTGCGGCTGCCGCGGCTCCTGCGGCTTCTGCGGGCCGGGCGCCTGCTCCGGGGGTTCGGGGGGCAGGGCGTCCCAGGGCTGGAAGCCGGCGTCGTCCAAGCCGGGGAAGGTGTACGCCTCGGTGTCGTCGGCGCCGGGGACGCGAGCCGACGGCGGGCCGCCGGGCCGGCCGGACGCACGGCGCGCGAATGAGGGCAGCCACAGCCGCGGACGGCGGCGGGCGGGGTGCACGGGCACAGATGCGGGCGCGGGCGCGGGTGTGGGCGCGGGTGCGGGTGCGGGTGCGGGCGAGGGCGCGGATGCGAGCCCGGGTGTGGGCGAGGGCGCGGATGCGAGCCCGGGTGCGGGTGTGGGCGAGGGCGCGGGTGTGGGCGCGGGTGCGAGCCCGGGTCCTGGTGTGGGTGCGGCGCGATGGCGGGGCCGTCGGGCCAGTGCCGTCGGGAGCGCCGTGACCGCCGTCCACAGCAGGGCCGCGCCGCCCGTCTGCCACCACACCGGACCGAACCGGGCGAGCGCCGCCACGCCGAGCGGCCCGCCCGCCAGAGCCGCGAGCACCGCCATCGCGCCCCCGCACATCAGCGCCGCCAGCCCGGCCGTTGCTGCGGTCCACCCGCGCGGGCGGACGCCGTCCCCGTCCGCGGCCCGCCCCACGAGCCACCCCACCGTCACCCCGGCCGCCGCCGGCACCACCGCCGCCACCCAGTTCACCGGCCCCCCGGCCCCCGGTTCCGGCACCGCCGCCAGGAGCGGGAACGACGGCAACGAGGGCACCGGCGCCGACGAGAAGGGTGCGACGACATGGCCGGCCTTCAGGGCGAAACCGGGGCCGAGCGCGTACGCCGCCGCCCAGACCGCCGCGTTCGGCAGCAGCGCCACGCACAGCAGCAGCACCGCGAACCGGCCGGACCAGCCCTCCGTCAGCCGCAGCAGGGACGCCCCCGCCGCCCCGCCGTGCCGGACCAGGGAGACCGCCAGCAACAGCGCCCCGCCGCCGACGAGCACCGCCGCCCCGCCCGCCGCGGCCCGTGCGGCCACGACCAGGCGGTCCCGGGCACCGGCCCCGGGCAGGAACCTTCGCACCGGCGCCGGCAGGAAGACCGGCACGCCGTCCACCGCCCCGTACGGACGGCCGTACACCACTCCGTACGGACGGCCGTACGCCACTCCGTACGGACGGCCGTACGCCACTCCGTACGGACGGCCGTACGCCACTCCGTACGGACGGCCGTACGCCGTCCACACGCCCGCCCCGGCCGCCGCCGCGGTGACCAGCGGCAGGCTCACCGCGGTCCCCGCCCATGAGGGCCGCAGTTCGCCGCCCGACGCGTACAGCGCGGCGGCCGCGGCGACGGCGAGGTAGCCGACGACGACGCCCGTCCACGCCGTGCGGCCCGGCACGAGCGGTTCGCCGGCCTCGCCCGCGTCCGCCGTGTCCCGGGCCGCCCGGTGCAGCAGCCACACGGGGAGCGCGAGGAGCAGCAGCGGGGTGACGCCGACCGGTGCCGGGACGCCGGACAGGGTGTCGGTGCGGACCAGTTCCGCGCCGTGCGCGAGCAGCCACAGCGCGGCGGCGACGTGCAACACGCCGCGGGGGCCGGTGTCGGGGTACGGCGAGCTGATCCACAGCACGGTCACCAGCATGGCGAACGCCCCGAGCCCGAGCCCGGCGGCGACCGCACCGCCCACGAGGCCGGCGGCCGGCCGGGGCGCTCGGCGGCGCCTCCGGGCGAGCTGCGGCGGCAACGGCGATCGGCGAGAGGTCATCCGGGTCACGCCCGCCATGCTCCCAACGACACGCTCTTTCCCGTCGTAACCGCCGAACCTCCGATGTGTCGCCCAATATATGGTTATGTACTTTTTCGTACGAAGGGGCGCGCAGTGACGCGGAGCCACGAGACAGGCCAGGAGACCGACCTGACGCCCGCTCAGGCATTCGACGCGTTGTACGCGTTCTGCGCCCCCGCCCTCGTACGGCAGGCCTACCTCCTCACCGGGCGGCGCGAGGCGGCACGCGAGGCGGTCGAGCGGGCCTTCCACCTCGCCTGGCAGCGCTGGCCCGAGGTGGCCCGCGACCCGGATCCGGCGGGCTGGGTGCGGGCGGCCGCACACGAGTGCGCGCTCTCCCCCTGGCACCGCCTCCGCCCGCGCCACCGGCATCCCGAACCGCCGCCGGCCGACCCCGCCCACCGCGCGCTGCTCCAGGTCCTGCGGAACCTCCCGCCGCCCCACCGCCGCACCCTCGTGCTGTACGACGGCGTCGGCCTGGACCTGCCGGAGACCGCGGCGGAGACGGAGGCGAGCACCCCGGCGACGGCACACCGGCTGCTGCACGCGCGCGAGGCGGTCGCCGCGTGCCTGCCGGAGCTGGCGGACCCCGGAGTACTGCGCCGGCGGCTGGCCGAGGTGGCCTCCGCGGAACGGCTGCGGGCCGCCGCCCCGACGGCCGTGCGCACGGGCTGCGAGCGCCGGGCGCGTTTCTGGACGCGGGCGGCGATCGCCTTCACCGCCTCGCTGATCGCGACGACGGCGCTGACCCTGCGCACCGCGCCGACACACTACGAGCCCCCGGTCCCGCCCGGGAAGACCGTGCAGGGGCTGCCGCCGCGGGTCGCGCCGGGGCCGCTGTCGCAGCGCGAGGCACGGTTGCGGGCCAAGCTGCGCTCCCAGGTCGTCCGGGGCCCGGAGCGACTGCTGCCCGCGCCGCGGTGACACCTTCCGACGCGGTCCGGTGACGCGCCGCGGTGCCACACCCCCGGTGGCGCGCCGCGCTGACGCACCCCGCTGACGACGGTGGGCCCGCCCCCGGGAAGGGGGCGGGCCCACGAGCCGTGCGGACGGCCGGACGGCCGGACTGCCGGACGGCCGGGTTCAGCCGGGTTCAGCCGGGTTCAGCCGGCCAGGATCTCGCGCGCCAGCTTCGCCGTCTCGGTCGGCGTCTTGCCGACCTTGACGCCGGCGGCCTCGAGGGCCTCCTTCTTCGCCTGCGCGGTGCCGGAGGAACCGGAGACGATGGCGCCGGCGTGGCCCATCGTCTTGCCCTCGGGCGCGGTGAAGCCCGCGACGTAGCCGACGACCGGCTTGGTCACGTTCTCCTTGATGAAGGCCGCGGCCCGCTCCTCGGCGTCGCCGCCGATCTCACCGATCATGACGATCAGGTCGGTGTCGGGGTCGTCCTGGAAGGCGGCCAGGGCGTCGATGTGGGTGGTGCCGATGATCGGGTCACCGCCGATGCCGACGGCCGTGGAGAAGCCGATGTCCCGCAGCTCGTACATCATCTGGTACGTCAGCGTGCCCGACTTCGACACCAGGCCGATGCGGCCCGGCTTGGTGATGTCGCCCGGGATGATGCCGACGTTGGACTGGCCCGGGGTGATGATGCCGGGGCAGTTCGGGCCGATGATGCGGGTCTTGTTGCCGTTCTTGCCGGCGTACGCCCAGAAGGCGGCCGTGTCGTGCACGGCGATGCCCTCGGTGATCACGACGGCCAGCGGGATCTCGGCGTCGATGGCCTCGTCGACCGCGTCCTTGGTGAACTTCTCCGGCACGAAGATGACGGAGACGTTGGCGCCGGTCTTCTCGATGGCCTCCTTGACGGTGCCGAACACCGGTACCTCGGTGCCGTCGAAGTCCACGGTCTGACCCGCCTTGCGCGGGTTCACGCCGCCCACGACGTGAGTGCCGTCACCGATCATGAGCTTGGTGTGCTTCATGCCGGTGGCGCCGGTCATGCCCTGGACGATGACCTTGCTGTCCTTGTTGAGCCAGATAGCCATGGTGTGTTGTGTCCTCGTCCTGAGTGCTTACTTGGCGGCGTGGGCCAGCTCGGCGGCCTTGTCGGCCGCGCCGTCCATGGTGTCGACGCGCTGGACCAGCGGGTGGTTGGCGTCGGTGAGGATCTGTCGGCCCAGGTCGGCGTTGTTGCCGTCGAGGCGGACGACGAGCGGCTTGGTGACCTCCTCGCCGCGGTCCTCCAGGAGCTTCAGGGCCTGGACGATGCCGTTGGCGACCTCGTCACAGGCGGTGATGCCACCGAAGACGTTGACGAACACGGACTTGACGTCCGGGTCGCCGAGGATGATCTCCAGGCCGTTCGCCATGACCTGGGCGGAGGCGCCGCCGCCGATGTCGAGGAAGTTGGCCGGCTTGACGCCGCCGTGGTTCTCACCGGCGTACGCGACGACGTCCAGGGTGCTCATGACGAGGCCGGCGCCGTTGCCGATGATGCCGACCTCGCCGTCGAGCTTGACGTAGTTGAGGTTCTTCGCCTTGGCCGCGGCCTCCAGGGGGTTGGCCGCCGCCTTGTCGTGGAGTTCCTCGAAGTCGGGGTGACGGAACTCGGCGTTGTCGTCCAGCGACACCTTGCCGTCGAGGGCGATGACCTCACCGGAGGCCACCTTCGCCAGCGGGTTCACCTCGACCAGGAGGGCGTCCTCCTTGATGAAGGTGTCCCACAGCCTGACGAGGACGTTCGCGACCTTGTCCGCGACCTCGGCCGGGAACTTGGCGGCCGCGACGATCTCACGGGCCTTGGCCTCGTCCACACCGTCGATGGCGTCGATGGCGACCTTGGCGACGGCCTCCGGACGGGTGGCCGCCACCTCCTCGATCTCCATGCCGCCCTCGACGGAGGCGATGGAGAGGAAGGTGCGGTTGGCACGGTCGAGGAGGAACGAGACGTAGTACTCCTCGAGGATCTCCGGAGCGGTCTCGGCGATCATCACCTTGTGGACCGTGTGGCCCTTGATGTCCATGCCGAGGATGTCCGTCGCGCGGGCGACGGCCTCGTCCGGGGTGGCGGCGAGCTTCACGCCACCGGCCTTGCCGCGGCCGCCGACCTTCACCTGGGCCTTGACGACGGACTTGCCACCGAGGCGCTCAGTGGCTGCGCGGGCCGCCTCAGGCGTGTCGATGACTTCACCGGCCAGCACCGGTACATCGTGCTTGGCGAAGAGGTCCCTCGCCTGGTACTCGAACAGGTCCACGCGCTTCCGTCCCTATCAGTGATCTCGCGGTTCGTTGGATGCGTGGGCGTGCCGCGAAGGGCAACGTGACGTCCGCCGTCTGTCACAAGGGAGGCGCACACGGTGTCCGAGCGCGCGGCATGTCCGTCTCGCAGGTTATCGCCGCTGGCGGAGGGTCTCTAAATCGCGGGTCACACCTGAGCGGTGATACCTGTCACATGATGCCACGCTCACTGGCACGGCGTGCCGACGGTGAGGAGGGCGGGAGGAGAGCCCGAGGAGGCCGCGAGGAGACGGGGAAGGGCCTCACCGGGCTGGGGTTGACCCGGTGAGGTCCCCTGAACAGCCCCGGAGGTGCGCGAAGAGGCCACCTGCGGGGTTCCGGGCGGACGGTCCCCACCCCAATGGGGACCGCCCGGCCCGTTCCGCGGAGGTCCGGCCGGACGAATCCGACGGCTTTCGGCCGTCCGGGTCCTTCGGCTCCGCGAGTCGAGCGCGCGCCGCGTGACGGCGCGCGGGGTGCCGCGGGGGCGCTTTCGCGCCGGGGCGGTCAGCTTTGGTGGGTGCTGCTCTGGTGCCCGGGGGGCATCGTGTCGGCGATGACCTGCACGCCGGTGACGGCCGGCCCGGCGAGCGGGCAGCCCGCCGCCTCGCCGGTGCCGGTCAGGTCCTGCGCGACACCGTCGAGGCCGGTCTGGGCGGAGGCGAGCGCCTCCTCCCGCTCCGGTGCGAAGACGGAGAGCGGGCCGAAGAGGTAGTCGACCTCGCCCTGGCGGTCCCGCGCGGGGCTCACGTCCGGCACGGGGCTCACGTCCGGCACGTCGGACACGTGCGGCAGGTGCGGCAGGTGCGGCAGGTGCGGTACGTGCGGTACGTGCGGCACATCCGGCACGGATATGGGGGCGGTGGCGACCGTTCGGACGGCGGCCGTGGGCCAGGCCTGCACGGCGCGGGCGGTCCTCGCTGCACGGCCGGCTCTGGCGCCGCGGATGGCCTCGGCGACCCTCCAGCCCCTGGACGTCCTGATGCCGGCGGCTGTGACGAGGGAGCGGCGGATGTTCTTGTTCATGAACGCGTCGGATCCTTCGGATCTCGGTAGCGCTCCCTGGCTCATCGGGACGCCCGTCACCGGAGTGGTGCACCCGAGTGGTGCACCGGATTGGTGCGTGGGGGTCCTGGGCGTTCCCGGGCCTGGGAGGCTGGGTGACATTTCCGGGGCCGGTTCCGGTCGTGGTCCGGGGAGTCGGGTGGACCAGCGGAGCCGGCGGCTTGCGTCCGGAGACCGACGAGGAGTCCGGACGGACGGGCAGACCTGTTCCGCCCCCGCGCGGCAGGTCTGTGGCGGGGGAAGGGGCTGCTGCCTAGGCGGGGGAAACCGGAATGTCCCGGTGCCTGTCCCGGGCCTGGGTCGTGGTGGAGCGCGCGATGGCGCCGGGCACGAGCCGCAGGGGTGCGCGGTCGTTCAGGGCCACGGCGGAGGCGTCCCCATGACGCGAGGTGCCGGTGTCGGCGGCGGCGCGGTTGCCCAAGGCGGCGGCCGGGTCACCGGCGGGCGACTGGTGCGCGGGGGCGTACCCGGCAACGGCGGCCCGCTGTTCCCCGCCCCGCGTCACGACACCGGCCGCGTCGGCGAGCCGCGGTCCGTACGCCGCGCGGCTCGACGCGTTCGTCCCGGGCCGGCGCTCGGCGGACGGGTCCTCGGCGGAGTGCTCCGCCGCGCCCTGCTGCGGCGCCGAGGTGGCCGGCACCGGCGCCGTCTGCCCCGGAAGCGTGGGCAGGCCGGGCGAGCCGGGGAGACCGGGGACCGACGGCGCTCCGGGCACCGACGGCAGACCGGGGTTCCCGGGCAGGGACGGGGAGTCGGGCAGCGGGAGGGAGGGCAGCGACGACAGCGGCGGTATCCGCTCCGTCACCTCACCGAGCGCGGCGGTCACGGTCTCCACCACGTCACCGACCGGTTGCACGATCCGCTCGTCCACGGACCGCAGGACCTGCTCGGTCAGCGGCCGCAGGACATCGCCGCCGGCCGGGGAAGCCGAGGGCTCCCGCGGAGCGGAGGCGACGGAGTCGGCGGTGACGGCGGAGTCTGCGGAGTCGGCGGAGTCGGCGGAGTCGGCGGAGTCGGCGGAGTCGGCGGGAGTGTCCGCCGCAGCCGACGGCAGGGGCTCGGCCGCCGGAGCCGCTGGCACCGCCGGGACCGCCGGCACCGCCGGCCCCAGAGCTGCCGGTGCCGCCGGAGTCGCCGCCGAGGGGACACTCTCCGCCGCCTGTGCCCGGGCTCCGCAGAGGAACCCGAGCGCGAGCAGTCCGCCCACCAGCAGCACCACGTGCAGCACACGCCGTCCGGCCGCCGCGCGCATCACGCGCAGGGCGGCACCGGGCAGAGCGGCCGGCGTGCTCAAGGGAACGGTTCCTCCCGTGCTGCGGAACGGATCGGGCGATTCGGCGAGCGAAGGCAGGGCGAGCTGACGAGCGACTGGTGCCGAGTCACGAGCCGACGCGGCGCGGCGCGGTAGGAGGCGCGGGACGCGACACACCGCTGACGCGGCGTCGGATGACCGGGCATCGATCCTCGCACGGCCCTCCCGAGGTTGTGCAAGCCCCCTGTTACCGATGGGTAGTCATGTCCTGTTTTGCTGAGCGCACGCGTCGCGCTGAGCGCACGTGCCGCCCGTCACACGGTTTCCGGTATCGGAAGCGGCCGCTTCTCGATCGCCGCCGCCATCACCTCCGGGAACAGATCCGGGGTGCAGGCGAACGCCGGCGCCCCCAGCGCGGCGAGCGCGGCCGCGTGCTCCCTGTCGTAGGCGGGCGCCCCTTCGTCGGACAACGCGAGCAGCGCCACGAACTGCACCCCCGAGGCCTTCATCGCCGCCACCCGCTTGAGCATCTCGTCCCGGATGCCTCCCTCGTAGAGATCGCTGATCAGCACGACCACCGTGTCCGCCGGACGGGTGATCTGCGACTGGCAGTAGGCCAGCGCGCGGTTGATGTCCGTGCCGCCGCCGAGCTGGGTGCCGAACAGCACGTCCACCGGGTCGTCGAGCTGGTCGGTGAGGTCGACGACCGCCGTGTCGAAGACGACGAGCCGGGTGTTGATGGACCGCATGGAGGCGAGCACCGCTCCGAACACGGACGCGTAGACCACCGACGCCGCCATCGACCCCGACTGGTCGATGCACAGCACGACGTCCTTCTTCACCGACTGCGACGCCCGCCCGTATCCGATGAGCCGCTCCGGCACGACCGTCCGGTGTTCCGGCAGGTAGTTCTTCAGGTTGGCGGCGATCGTGCGGTTCCAGTCGATGTCGTGGTGGCGCGGCCGGTTGACGCGGGCACTGCGGTCCAGGGCGCCGGTGAGGGTGGCCCGGGTGCGGCTGGCGAGCCGCTTCTCCAGGTCTTCCACGACCCGGCGCACGACGGCCCGCGCCGTCTCCTTCGTTGTCTCCGGCATCGCCTTGTTGAGGGAGAGCAGGGTGCCGACGAGGTGCACGTCGGCCTCCACCGCCTCCAGCATCTCCGGTTCCAGCAGCAGCGTGGACAGGCCGAGCCGGTCGATGGCGTCGCGCTGCATGACCTGGACGACGGAGGAGGGGAAGTAGGTCCGGATGTCGCCGAGCCACCGCGCCACGGACGGCGCCGACGCCCCCAGCCCGGCCGAACGGTCCCGCCCGGCCCTCGTCTGCCGGTCTCCCTTGCCGTAGAGGGCGGTCAGCGCCGCGTCCATCGCGGCGTCCTGCCCCGACAGAGCGCACCCGGTGCCGTCGGCCGCGTCGCCCCCGAGCACCAGCCGCCAGCGCCTGAGCCGCTCCCGCGCCGGGTCCGCCGCCGCCCGAGCCGACGCTGTCTGTGCCGCCGCGGTCTGCGTCTTCGCTGTCTGCGTCGTCGCTGCCCGCGTCGTCGCTGTCTGCGTCTTCGCTGTCTGTGGCGTCATCGGCGGGCCCCCGGGCGAGGTCGCTCCCACAGCGGGATCACCGGGACGGCCGTCCTCGGACCGGCGTGCGCCCGCAGCGCCCGAGGCGTCCCCCCGTCCGGTCCAGCACCCGCCGTCTCCGCCCCCGCCCTGGGCCTGCTCGTCACGTCGACGGTCATGCCGTCACCCCCACAAGATCGTTGTCGTCGGCGGCCTCGGCCGCTCCGTCCAGTCCCAGCAGCAGCCGCACCACCGGCAGCACCGCGTCCGCGCGCCCCGGGTCGAGTGCGGCCGCGAAGCCGGGTATGCCCGGGCCGCCCGCCGCCGTGCCGCCCCGGTGCGCGGGCCCGCGCCGGACCAGTTCGCCCAGGGTTCGGCGGACGCCCGGTTCGTACGCGGAGAACGTGCGCCGCAGCAGGGGCAGCACATCCGTGAACGCCTCCGCCGGCACCCCCGTCAGCCAGGCGTCCACCAGGCCGAGCAGCCGCTCGTCGTGCACGAGCAGCATCCCGCCGCCCGAGCCGCCGCCGACGAAGCCCTCGATCCAGGCGGCCGCGTCCCCGGGCGGCGTCCCCGGCGACAGCACGAGCCCCATGAGCCGCGCCGCCTCCTCCTGCGCCAGCTCCCCGTCGTCCAGCAGCAGCCGCACCGCCCGCCCCCGGACGACGCCGGGCACGGTGTCCCGCAGTCCCAGCACCCGCAGCACCGTGTGCCAGCGTCCGCCGAGGTCGGGGTGACCCGGCACAGGAACGTCGCCCAGCAGCCCCACCGCCCCGTGCACCGCGTCCACGTGGCCCCGCATCTGCTCCGCCGCCTCCGCGTCCAGGGCGGCGCAGGCCGGCGGCAGCCCGACGAAGACCCGCTCGGCGAGCCCCGCGGCGACCTCGGCGAGCGCGCCGGTGTGTGTGCCGCGCACGTCGCCGTACCGCAGGGAACGCACCAGGGCCGGCAGGGCCTGGGCCAGGTGACCGACGTCCGCGTCGAGCGCCGCCCGGTCGGCGAGCACCCGCATCACCACGGGGAGCGCGTCCGGCAGTCCGGCCAGCAGGCATCGCTCGGCGAGACCGGTGACCTCGGCAAGCGACTGCGCGGCCGCGGCGTCGGCCTCCGCCCTGGCGGTCGCGGCGGCGAGCACGGTCGTGCCCCACACGCCCGCCTCGGCCACGCGCACGGACAACTCGGGCTCCCAGCACAGCCGCCACGTCTCCCGGAAGGTGCCCGTGCTGCCCCGTGAGGCCCGCGGCTCGCCCCATGTGATGCCGAGCAGCCGCAGCCGGTGCAGCAGCCGGCTGCGCTCGGCGTCGGTGTCCTTGCGCAGGTCCAGCTCCAGTTCCCGTTCGGCCGCCTCCGGCTTCAGCCGCAGCCGGCGCTGGATCCGGACGAGGTCCCGCTGCAACGGCACCGCGGGCGCCGCCTGCGGCACCTCCCCCAGCACGTCCCCGACGACCAACCGGTCGTGCACCAGCGCCAGCGGCACGTCGGAGCCCTCGCACATCACCGCCCGCACGGCGTCGGTCGTCTCGCCGAGCCCCGGCAGCGGACGGCCCCGCATCACGGCGAGCGTCTCGGCCAGCCGCACCGCCTCGATGACATGGGCCGAGGAGACAAGCCGGTCCTCCTCCCGCAGCAGTCCGGCCACCTTCGTCATCCACCGCTCGACCGGCCGGTCCGGCGCGCCGAACAGATGCCCGTACCAGCCCGGCGACTCGATGCCCGCGCCGTACCCGCTGGCCCGGGACAGCCGCCGGTGGGTCCACGGCACCCACGTCATGTCCGTCTTGACCTTGGGCAGCCCCTTCAGCAGCGCCCGGTCGGCGGAGACCGCCGTCCCGCGGCGCAGCGCGGGCACGTGCCAGGCCCCGCAGACCACGGCCACGCCGTCGCCGAACTCGCGCCGCGCCGCCCGCACCTGGAGCCGCATGTACGCCTCCCGCACGAGGTCCCGGTCATGCCCTCCGCTGCCGTATGCCTCCCGCAGCGCGCCCATGGCCTCCTCGAGCACGGCGAACGGCGCGAAGGCGTCCTTCTCGCCCGCACCCCGGTGCTCGACGACGTCCTCCCACCAGCGCTCGGGATCGTCGTAACCGGCCGCGTCGGCGAGCACGGCGAGGGGGTCGACCCGGACGTCGACGCCCGGGCCGGACTCCTCGGCACACCCGCCGTCCGGGCCCTCGCCGTCTCCCCGCAGGTTCACCTGCCGGTTGCCCTCCGGGTTCCCGGGCGCGCCGACCCGTCCGCCCGCGGAGACGTCCTCGCCGACGGAGCCGCCCTCACCCGCGGAGCCGTCCTCGTCCGGGGCCGCCGCCTCGTCGGCTGCGTCGCCCGCGGCTCCGCCGGGTTGCGCGCCTGCCGGTTCCTGGCTCCCCCACGCCAGGGTGTGGGTGGCCGGCAGGTCGATAAAACGGGCGGGCACCTCGTGCTCCAGCGCCCAGCGGATCGCGACCCACTCCGGGGAGAACTCGGCCAGCGGCCAGAACGCCGAGCGGCCCGGTTCGTCCACGGCGTGGGCGAGGAGGGCGACCGGCGGCCGCATGTCCTCGTCGGCGGCGAGCGGGATCAGCGCGCTGGCCTCGGGCGGGCCCTCGATCAGCACCGCCTCCGGCCGGGCCGCGTCCAGCGCCGCCCGCACGGCCCGCGCCGAGCCCGGCCCGTGGTGCCGGACGCCCAGCAACCACGGCCCCGGCCCGGGCACCGCCGCCGCGGTCTCGTCAACACCTGTCACAGCCTCCCCCTCGCTCCGCCGTCCCGCCCGGGCCCGCGCCGGGCCGGTCCTCCCGGCCCGGGTGGGCCGCCGGGCCCCGCGAACCGTCACCGTCCGGCCTGCGCCGGACCGCTCCCCTCCGGTTCCGTTCACGCGCTGACCTCCCGGCAGGCGCGGTAGAAGTCCGTCCAGCCGTCACGCTCGCGGACCACCGCCTCCAGGTACTCCTGCCAGACGACCCGGTCGGCCGCCGGATCGCGGACCACGGCGCCGAGGATGCCCGCGGCGACGTCGGCGGCCCGCAGCACGCCGTCGCCGAAGTGGGCGGCCAGGGCGAGGCCGCCCGTGACGACCGAGATCGCCTCCGCCGTGGACAGCGTGCCGCTCGGCGACTTCACCTTCGTGCGTCCGTCGGACGTGACCCCGTCGCGCAGCTCGCGGAAGACGGTGACGACGCGGCGGATCTCGTCGACGCCGTCGGGCACGGCGGGCAGGTCGAGGGAGCGGCCGATCTGGTCGACGCGGCGCGAGACGATGTCGACCTCGGCCTCGACGCTCTCCGGCAGCGGCAGCACCACCGTGTTGAACCGGCGGCGCAGGGCGCTGGAGAGGTCGTTGACGCCGCGGTCGCGGTCGTTGGCCGTGGCGATCAGGTTGAATCCGCGGACCGCCTGCACCTCCTGCCCCAGCTCCGGTATCGGCAGGGTCTTCTCCGACAGGATCGTGATGAGCGTGTCCTGGACGTCGGCCGGGATGCGGGTCAGCTCCTCGACGCGGGCCGTCATGCCCTCCGCCATGGCCCGCATGACCGGGCTGGGCACGAGCGCGTCCCGGCTCGGGCCGTGCGCCAGCAGCTGCGCGTAGTTCCAGCCGTACCGGATCGCCTCCTCCGGCGTGCCCGCGGTGCCCTGCACCAGCAGCGTGGAGTCGCCGCTGACCGCCGCGGCCAGGTGCTCGGACACCCAGGTCTTCGCGGTGCCGGGCACCCCGAGCAGGAGCAGGGCGCGGTCGGTGGCGAGCGTGGTGACCGCGACCTCGACGATGCGGCGCGGGCCCACGTACTTCGGCGTGATCACCGTGCCGTCGGGCAGGGTGCCGCCGAGCAGGTAGGTGGCCACCGCCCACGGCGACAGCTTCCAGCGGGCCGGGCGCGGGCGGTCGTCGTGCGCGGCCAGCGCCGCGAGCTCGTCGGCGAAGGCGTCCTCGGCGTGCGGCCGCAGAGCCTCCGCTCCGTGCGCGGGCGGCTGGGTGCCCGCGGCCGCGGTGGCAGGGGCGCCCGTGCCCGGATTCGCGGGCGCGGACCCGTTCCCGCTCTGTTCGACGGACATCGGTTCTGCGGACACAGTCATGGCTGAGGCCCCCTCCAGCTCGGCCGGTTCGGATCTGCCACCAACCGTGCACCATGCCACTGACAATGCGTTCTGACCTGCGGAAACGTGCCCGCGAGGCCGATTGTCAGTGGCGGGTTCTACCTTCGATGGCATGACTCAGCAGGGGGTGCGCTGGAGCGCGGACCAGGTGCTGGCGCTGGCGCCTGACGCCGCGTCACGCAAAGCGGGCAGCAAACTCGCCACGGCCGGGCCGTGGTCGGAGGCGGGCAGTTCCGGGGAGGGGACGGTGTGGGGGCTGTGCAAGGGCAGCGGCAGTACGCCGTACCGGACGGTCGTGGACATCGCGGACGCATCCGGTCCGGCGTACAAGTGCAGTTGTCCGAGCCGTAAGTTCCCGTGCAAGCACGCGCTCGGGCTGCTGCTGCTCTGGGCCGGCGACGAGGGGGCGGTGCCGCCGGGAGCGGCGCCGGAATGGGCGGAGCAGTGGCGGCAGGGCAGACGCAGGCGGGCTGCGGAGAAGCGGACGGCGGGTGACGCGGGATCGCCGCCCGGTGACCCGGAGGCGGCGCGGCGCCGGGCCGAGCGCCGGGCCGAGCGGATCACCGCGGGCGCGACCGAGCTGGAGCAGCGCCTTGCCGACCTGCTGCGCGGCGGCCTGGCCGGCGCGGAGCAGGCGGGCTACGGGCTGTGGGAGGAGACGGCGGCCCGCATGGTCGACGCCCAGGCGCCCGGACTGGCCGCCCGGGTGCGGGAGCTGGGGGCGATCCCGTCGTCCGGGCCCGGCTGGCCGGTGCGGCTGCTGGAGGAGTGCGCGCTGCTGCACCTCCTCGACCAGGGCTGGCTGCACCGCGAGCGGCTGCCGGCCGGCCTGGCGACGACGGTCGGCGCGCGCGTCGGGCTGCCCGCCTCGGCGGACGGACCGCCGGTCCGGGACCGCTGGCTCGTGCTCGCCCAGTACGACACGGCGGACGCCCGCCTGACGACCCGGCGTATCTGGCTGTACGGCGCGGACTCGGACCGCACAGCGCTGCTGCTGTCCTACGGCGCCGGGGGCCGGGCTCCGGAGCTGGCGCTGCCCGTGGGGCTGGCCCTGGAGGCGGAGGTGTCCGCGTATCCGGGCGCGGGGCAGCCGCGGGTGGCCCTGGGTGAGCAGTTCGCGCCGCCCGCCCCGGCGGACATCAGACCGCCGGGGGTGACGACGGCCGAGGCAGCCGCCCGGTACGGCGAGGCGCTGCGGGACGATCCCTGGCTGGACTCCGTCCCGGTCACCCTCGACCGGGTCGTGCCGGCCCCGGACGGCGACTCGTGGCAGCTGGCGGACGCCGACGATGACACGGCGGTGCCGCTCACCCCGGCCGCCCGTGCCCGCCCCGGCCTGTGGCGCCTCGTCGCCCTCTCGGGCGGCGCCCCCGTCAAGGTCTTCGGAGAGTTCGGCCACCAGGGCTTCGCTCCGCTGGCGGCCTGGCCGGAGGGCGCGGGCGAGGTGGTGCCGCTGTGCTGAGCCGCCCACTCACCACGCCGAGCCACCCACTCGCCACGCCGAGCCATCCCCTCACCGCCCCGAGATTCCCACTCGCCGCCCCGAGCGGCGGCCCGCTCGCCGTGCGGAGCGGTGTCGCCGCACCCCACCTCCTCAGCGACTCACCCGTTCACACCCCTTCACACCTGATACGCGCATATGTCACGTTTCCCTGGACACCCGAAGTGGACGACCTGTCGACCGCTTCCGGGCACCGGCAGAGAGGAACCGCATGAGCAGCACCCCCGCCCCTGTGGACGCCCCCGCGCAGAGCGCCTGGGAGGAACTGGTGACGGCGGCGCTGCTCGGGACGGAACGGCGGACGCCGCCGGGTGGCACTCCGGGGCGGGACGCCCCCGTGGCCCTGCTGGACACAGCGGCCGCGGAGACGGTGCGGCGACGGGCCGGGCTGCGGCCGGCCCGGGCCGCCGAGCGGCTGCGGCCGGCGCCCGAGGACCGGCGCCCGGCGCTGCCCGCCGCGGCAGCGCGCAGGCTCGCGATGCTGCTGGCCGACCGCCCCGGCACGGGCGGCGGCGGGCGCCGGGGCACCACGCCGGACCTGATGGAGCTGCTGCCCCAGTGGCTCGCGGCGGCCAACGACCGCGGTTTCGCGGCACCCGCGCCCATGCTGCCCGCGCTGCTGGACGCGGCCAGAGGGCGTACGGATCTGCGTCCGGCGGTGCTGGCCTTCGCCGGGCCCCGGGCCGTGTGGCTCGCCCGGATGAACCCGGACTGGCGGTTCGCGCTGCGCGCCGCCCCGGGCGGGGGGACGACGCTGCCCGCCCTCGACGAGACCGACGAGGTGCGGCGGCTGTGGCAGCAGGGACTGTTCGCCGAGCGGGTCGCTCTGCTGGCCGCCCTGCGCGCCCGGGAGCCCGCCGCCGCCCGGGAACTGCTCGCGACGACCTGGCCGACGGAGCGGGCCGAGGACCGCCTCATGTTCCTCGACTCACTGCGGACCGGGCTCGGCGCGCAGGACGAACCCTTCCTGGAACAGGCGCTGTCCGACCGCAGCCGCAACGTCCGGGCGACGGCCGCCGAACTGCTCTCCGCACTGCCGGATTCGGCGCTCGCCGCCCGCGTGGCCGCGCGGGCCGAGGCCTGCGTGGCCATCGACCGCACCGGGGACACGCCGACGATCCTCGTCGAGGCGCCGCACGAGTGCGACGCCGCCATGGAGCGCGACGGTGTCGTGGCCAAGGCCCCCGCGGGACGGGGCGAGCGGTCGTGGTGGCTGGGCCAGCTGGTGGAGGCGGCCCCGCTGGGGACGTGGACCGTGCGGCTCGGCCGCCGTACACCGCAGGAGATCGTGGCGTTGCCGGTGGCGGACGACTGGCAGGGGGAACTGCACGCCGCATGGTGCCGGGCGGCCGTACGGCAGCGGAACGCCGCGTGGGCGCGGGCGCTGCTGGGCTCCCCGGCCGCCCCGGAGGCGGGCGGCCCGGGAGCGGTGTCGCTGGCCGAGCGGGCCAAGCTGCTCGGCACGCTGGGCGCCGCCGAGCGGGCCGAATGGGTGGCCGGGTTCATCTCCGCGCACGGGCTGTCCGAGGCGTTCCAGTTGCTCGGGATGTGCGCGGTGCCATGGGCCGCACCGCTCGGGCGGGCGGTGGTCGACGCCCTCAACATCGCGCGGGACGCAGGGAGTTACCCATGGAGTTTCAGTGGAGTGATGGGACTGGCCGAGCGCTGTCTCGATCCCTCGGAGGCGAGCCGCCTCGACGCCCTGCTGGCGGTGCCGGACGAGCCGGAGGACGCGTCACCCGGAGCCGGCGGGTACTGGGCGGAGGCGTTCCAGCGGCTGGTCACGACGTTGCGGTTGCGGGCGGCGATGACCGAGGAGCTGGATGCCGGGAAGGCCGGCTGAGCCTCCGCCCGCGCGACCGCCTGCCCCGCCAGGTCGGCGTGCCCCGCCGGGTGTCGCGCCCCCGGGCCTCGCTCCGGCCCGTACGCTCTCGCCCTCGACCTCGCCCTCGCCCTCTCCCGCCGGACGGGCCGTGGGCCCTCCGTCAGCCGGACAACCCATGGACCGCCCGCCGGCCAGCCCGGCCGCTGAACGCCCGTCGGCCGGACCGGCCACGGAACACCCATGGGCCGGACCGGCCACGGAACACCCATGGGCCGGACGGACCACGGAAAACCCGGGGACCGGAAGGGCCGCGGAAAGCCCGTGGGCCGGACAGGCCGCGGGTCGCCGACCGGCACCGGAAACGGCGGGCGCCGGTCACGTCCCCGGAGGCGCTACGCCTCCGCGGGCTGCCGGACGTTCGCCCGTACCCAGTCCACGATCGACTGCGTGGTCGCGCCGGGCGTGAAGATCTCCGCGACGCCCTTCTCCTTCAGCGGCGGGATGTCCGCCTCGGGGATGATGCCGCCGCCGAAGACCAGGATGTCCTCCGCATCCCGCTCCTTGAGCAGGTCGATCACGGCGGCGAAGAGCGTGTTGTGCGCGCCGGAGAGGATGGACAGCCCGATCGCGTCGGCGTCCTCCTGGATCGCGGTGTCGACGATCTGCTCGGGGGTCTGGTGGAGCCCGGTGTAGATGACCTCCATACCGGCGTCGCGCAGCGCCCGCGCGATCACCTTGGCTCCCCGATCGTGGCCGTCGAGCCCCGGCTTGGCCACCACCACGCGGATCGGACCGGCTGCCACACCCATCACTGCCTCCATGAAGCGACTACATCCATCCGTACCGACAAGTACCGCACACTTCGCGCACGCCGTGCACCTCACCCGCCCGACGCGTACGCCACGTACGCCACGTACGCCACGTACGCGACGCGTCACGCACGGCGCACGTTCCGCCGCACACCGCTCGGGTCGTGCCGTCACGGCACGGACGCCCCGCGCCACACCGCCCGGGGAAGTGAACGAACGTTATCGCCAGCATCCCGCACCCGGCAGTTTCGCGGCGCACAGCGAGGGGGAAATCACACAGTGAGACACGTTCACCGCGCACCGCTCCGGCGGGTAGCGCACCAGGAGCCGCAACGAGGTCGCCGCACCACCACGCCGCAGACCGCGCGCCGGGGTGGTGCGGCGCTTCGATCAGGACACGAAGGGCACGCAGGGCAGGTCAGGCACGACAGCGGGGAGCCTCGCCGGCACACCGGCACGGGATCCCGGCACGTCGGTGGCGTCACGGACGCGACAGGCTCCACCCGCGTCATGTGCGCCGCACGCCGCGTCCGCCCCGCGTCGTCCGCTCGCGCCCCGTCGAGCGCCTCTGCCACGGCATACCGCGAGTGCACACGGGGGACAGCGCCGTTCTCCTGCGTGCCGACAGGAGGTCGGCCATGAAGGTCAGCGGGGTACTGCCTTTCCTCCCGTTCTGCCAGCGGCTGCTGCCCAGCAGGCTGGCGGGTCTCTCCCTGACCCTCCTGAAGGCGACGGCCCTGGAGATCGCGATCCTGGCGGGACACCTCCTGCTGTACCCCTCGGGCATCATCCAGGAGCGCAGGAGCCCGGCGGCCCCGCTCCCCTCACCGGACGGCGCCACGCAGCTGCCGACCGAGACCGGCCCCCCGGTCGTCCTCCTGCACGGCTTCATAGACAACCGCTCGGTCTTCGTCCTGTTGCGCCGCAGCCTCGCCCAGCACGGCAGGCAGCGGATCGAGTCGCTCAACTACTCCCCGCTGACGTGCGACGTCCGCACCGCCGCCGAGCTGCTCGGCCGGCACATAGAGGAGATCTGCGAGCGCACCGGCAGCAGGCAGGTCGACGTCGTCGGGCACAGCCTCGGCGGACTGATCGCGCGGTACTACGTGCAGTGCCTCGGCGGCGACACGCGCGTCCGGACGCTGGTCACGCTCGGCACCCCGCACTCCGGCACCCGGGTGGCGCCGCTGGCGAACGCTCACCCGATCGTGCGCCAGATGCGCCCCGGGTCCCCGGTGGTGGAGGAGCTGTCCCGGCCGGCACCCGGCTGCCGTACGCAGTTCGTCAGCTTCTGGAGCGACCTGGACCACCTGATGGTCCCGCTGGAGAGCGCCTGCATCGACCACCCGGACCTGCTGGCGCAGAACGTACGGGTGAGCGGGATCGGGCACCTCGCCCTGCCGGTGCACCCGGCCGTCGCGACCGGCATACGGCGGGCGCTCGACGCCCCGGGCGAAGGAGCGGAAGCCGCCGCCCACACCGGCGGCCTCACCGTGGCCTGACCGCCCGGCAGCCCACCCCTGACCGCCCGGCAGCCCGCCCCGGAATCGAACAGTCTTCGAACATAGGGCCAAAGCCGTGTCCGCGCTCCCCCGAAACACGTCCGAATGCCCTTTTCCTTCGCGCACAAAACCTGTTGAAGATTGTCGCGCCCGCATACCGCCGGGTACAGTCGCCGCACTGCTCTGGCAGCCCCTGTTGTCGAGGCGAAAGAGAAGTTGGTGAACGACCGTCACCCGTCGGGGACCATGACCACCCCGGCCCAGGCTTCCGACGCCGCCTCCGCGCACTACGCGCCGTACGGCACCCAGGAAGCCCAGTACGGCGACTTCACCACCTATGGCGGCCACGACGCCGCGGGCTTCACCGCGACCGGCCACGCCACCACGACCTTCGCCGCGGACCCCCTCTTCGGCAGCCTCCCGGGCGAGGACACCGGCCCCTACGACGCCACGGCCTGGACGACGGGTGTCCAGCACACCGCGGTCTACGACGCCTACGCGGCCCGGCACCACGCCGCCTACGACACCGGCGTGTACGACGCGACCGCCTGGGGCGCCGACCAGCAGCGGCTCTCCACCGTCCCGCCGCAGGCCACCGGGGCCGATGTCTCGGGGCAGTGGGACGCGAACGCGTGGCTGCAGCCCGACGCTTCGGGCGGCCCGTCCGACCAGACCCAGCACTGGGAATGGGGCACGCAGACCTTCGAGACCGGCACGTACGACGCCACGGAGTGGAACTCCGACGGCTCACCGGCCGGCGACACGCCCGCGGCCGACGGCTACGAGCCCGATCCGTTCGACCAGCAGGAGACCGCCGTCTTCGAACCGGCCGGGCCGGACGCGTACGACGCCCCCACCCCGGACGACGGCGAACCGGAGATGGCCGCCACCGGCGAACTGCCCTCCGTCGGCCCGCTCCCCGACGACCAGCTCCTCGACGACCAGGAAGAGGTCGTTCCGGCTCCCGTCTCACGCGCGGCCGCGCGCAACGGGGCGCGTTCCCGCCGCCGCCCGCCCGCCAAGCGCTCCGCTCTGCTGACGATCGCCGTGCCCTCGGCGTGCGTGATGGGCGTGGCCGGCATCGCCGCCGCCTCCGTCGGCACCCTGAGCGGCGACAAGGACACCTCCACGACGGCTTCGGACGCGCACGCGGTGAAACCGTCCACCGCCAACAACAAGCTGGACACCCAGCTCAAGATCCTCTCCGCCGGCGCCGACGACTTCGCCGACCGGGCCAGTCGCACGCAGGAACGTATCGACCTCAAGGCGCAACAGGAGGCCGAGAAGAAGAAGGCGGCCGCCGAGGCCGCCCTCAAGGAGCGGCTGCGCCCCAAGTACGCCCTGCCGGTCGCGCAGCACGGCCTCAGCGCCTACTTCGGCCAGGCCGGCATCAACTGGATGTCCGTGCACACCGGCATCGACTTCCCGGTCTCGTACGGCACGACGGTGATGGCCGCCACCGACGGGACCGTCCGCACGCAGTGGAACAGCGCCTACGGCAACATGTTGATCGTGACGGCGAAGGACGGCACGGAGACGTGGTACTGCCACCTCTCCAGCTACCGCGTCGCCTCCGGTACGACGGTCAAGGCGGGCGACCCGATCGCGTACTCCGGGAACTCGGGCAACTCGACCGGCCCGCACCTGCACTTCGAGGTGCGGCCGGGCGGAGGGGCGGCCATAGACCCGCTCGCCTGGCTGCGCAGCCACGGGCTCGACCCGAACTGACCCCCCGCAACCACCCGCCCCCGTGAGCCCCCGCCTTCCCGACGGGGGCTCTCCGGCTTCCAGCCCCGACTTCCGGTCACCCGCCACCGGCCACCGGCCACCGGCTAGAGCTTCTCCACCGGTGCGTACCTCAGCAGCAGCCGCTTCGGCTTGGTGTCGCCGAAGTCGATCGTCGCCTCGGCGTTCGCGCCCGTGCCCTTGACGCCCACGACCGTGCCGAGTCCGAACTGGTCGTGCGTCACCCGGTCCCCGACGGCCAGCGAGACCACCGGCTTCTCGGACGTCCGGCGGGTGGCGAACCCGGACGCGCCCGACGCCGAGGAACGCGAGCGGGAGGACGACAGCGAGGCCGCCACCCCGGACGCCGGACCGGAGGACACCGGAGACATGGCGCCCGTGCGCTTCCAGTCGACGTGGTGCGGCGGGATCTCCTCCAGGAAGCGGGAGGGCGGGTTGTACGACGGCTGCCCCCAGGCGCTGCGCATCGACGAGCGCGTCAGATAGAGCCGTTCACGCGCGCGCGTGATGCCGACGTACGCCAGGCGCCGCTCCTCCTCCAGTTCCTTGGTCTGTCCGAGGGCGCGCATGTGCGGGAAGACGCCGTCCTCCATGCCGGTGAGGAAGACCACCGGGAACTCCAGGCCCTTGGCGGTGTGCAGGGTCATCAGGGTGATGACGCCGTCGCCGTCCTCCTCGTCGGGGATCTGGTCGGAGTCGGCGACCAGGGCGACCTGTTCGAGGAAGTCGGCCAGCGTGCCGGCCTCGCCTTCGCCTCGCTCCTGCTCGAACTCCAACGCCACTGCGGCGAGTTCCTGGAGGTTCTCGATGCGGGTCTCGTCCTGCGGGTCGGTGGAGGCCTGCAACTCGGCGAGGTAGCCGGTGCGTTCGAGCACCGCCTCCAGGACGGTCGCCGGGCCCGCGCCGGACTCGACGATCGTGCGGAGGTCCTCCATCAGCGTGTTGAACCGCTTGACGGCGTTGGTGGAGCGCGCCGCCATGCCGTACGCCTCGTCGACGCGGCGCAGCGCCTGCGGGAAGCTGATCTTCTCGCGCTGGGAGAGGGCGTCGATCATGGCCTCGGCGCGGTCGCCGATGCCCCGCTTGGGCACGTTGAGGATGCGGCGCAGCGGCACCGTGTCCTCCGGGTTGGCCAGCACCCGCAGGTAGGCCAGGACGTCCCGGACCTCCTTGCGCTCGTAGAAGCGGACGCCGCCGACGACCTTGTAGGGCAGGCCGACACGGATGAAGACCTCTTCGAAGACACGGGACTGCGCGTTGGTGCGGTAGAAGACTGCGACGTCGCCGGCCTTGGCCTCGCCCGCGTCCGTGAGGCGGTCTATCTCGTCGGCGACGAACTGCGCCTCGTCGTGCTCGGTGTCCGCGACGTAGCCGGTGATGCGCGCGCCCGTGCCCGCGTTGGTCCACAGGTTCTTCGGGCGGCGGGACTCGTTGCGCTCGATGACGGCGTTGGCCGCGCTGAGGATCGTCTGGGTGGAGCGGTAGTTCTGCTCCAGCAGGATCGTCGTCGCGTCCGGGTAGTCCTCCTCGAACTGGAGGATGTTGCGGATGGTCGCGCCGCGGAAGGCGTAGATCGACTGGTCGGCGTCGCCGACGACGCACAGTTCGGCGGGCGGGAGGTCGTGCTCGTTCGGCGGGACGTCCTCGTCATGGGCGCCGGTTCCGACGAGTTCGCGCACGAGCGCGTACTGGGCGTGGTTGGTGTCCTGGTACTCGTCGACCAGCACGTGCCGGAAGCGGCGGCGGTAGTGCTCGGCGACGTCCGGGAACGCGCGCAGCAGGTTGACCGTCGTCATGATCAGGTCGTCGAAGTCGAGGGCGTTCGCCTCGCGCAGCCGCGACTGGTACAGGGCGTAGGCCTGGGCGAGGGTCTTCTCGAAGCCGTCGGTGGCCTGCGCTGCGAAGTCCTCCTCGTCGATCAGCTCGTTCTTCAGGTTGCTGATCTTGGCGCTGAAGGACTTGGGCGGGTAGCGCTTCGGGTCGAGGTCCAGGTCACGGCAGACGAGGGCCATCAGGCGCTTGGAGTCGGCGGCGTCGTAGATCGAGAACGACGACGTGAACCCGAGCTTCTTGCTCTCCCGGCGCAGGATGCGCACGCACGCGCTGTGGAACGTCATCACCCACATCGCGTTCGCGCGGGGGCCGACGAGCTGCTCGACGCGCTCCTTCATCTCGCCCGCGGCCTTGTTGGTGAAGGTGATCGCGAGGATCTGGCCCGGGTGGACGTCCCGCTCGGCAAGCAGGTGGGCGATGCGGTGGGTGAGCACCCGGGTCTTGCCGGAGCCGGCGCCGGCCACGATGAGCAGGGGGGTGCCGTGGTGCACGACGGCGGCGCGCTGGTTGTCGTTCAGCCCCTCCAGGAGCGCGGCCGCGTCGACCGGGGGCCGGGGGGCGCCGTCACGGTAGTACGCGTCCCGGTCCGGCGGCACGTCGAACTTCCCGCCGAACAGATCGTCCGGAACGGGTTCCGGCACATGATCGTCCTCGGGCGGCGGCGGAGGTTCCTCCTCGTGCCCGCGGGGGGCCTGGAGGTCCGCCAGGAAGCTGTCGTCAAAGAGGCTGCTCATCGCTCTCCGAGTCTAGGGCGCCCCACCGACAGCCCGCCGCCGCCCTGAGAACATCGCCGGATCCGGCGACACCGCCCCCTGGGGCACGCTCCGTGCCGATCCATCACCTTCGGTGACCGTCACCGCGGGTCCTGTGAAAGGTCACGAAAATGTATCGGGCATATCGAACATCAACCTTCACAGGAGCCACGCGAGTTGGCTACGGTGCCGGGCAGGCCGAACGACCCCCACCGGCGAACGTCGCCGGGCCGTGCGGCCTCCGCCGAGTCCGGCGCGCCGCCGCGCTTCCGGAGCCGGGGACCCAACCGACCTTGGGGTGAATCGGCCCACTCTCCGTCCGGGGAGAAGGCCGTAGGGCAACCCTTCCGATCCACCCGCCCGAACCCTCCCCCAGTGCCTGAACGGCCTGGGAGGTACCCCCACCGCAAACTCGGTAGGCGGAGCATGGAAGGAGTCGCCTCCCTTGGCGTCGCACCGCAAGTCGCGCCCCGCGGGTACGCGCGTGGCCGGCATCCGCACCCCCGCCCTCGCCACCGCCGCCCTCACCTCCGTGGCCCTGCTGTCCCAGTCGGCCAACGCCGCCCCCGTCGCCGACGGGAAGCCGAGCCTGGAGGAGGTCGAGAAGAAGGTCGACGACCTGTACCGTCAGGCCGAGTCGGCGACCGAGAAGTACAACGCGGCCAAGGAGAAGACCGCGAAGCAGCGCAAGCACGTCGACACCCTCCTCGACGACGTCGCCAAGCGCACTCAGAAGCTGAACGAGGCGCGGGAGGAACTCGGCTCCTTCGCCGCGGCCCAGTACCGCACCGGCGCCGCCGCACCCGACACCGCGACCTTCTTGCTCGCGGACTCGCCTCAGGACTACTTCGACCAGACCCAGCTGATGAGCCGGCTCACCGGCCGTCAGAAGCAGGCCGTCGACGACTACGTCACCGAGCAGTCCGCGACGATGAAGAAGCGCCAGGAGGCCACCAAGAGCCTCGAGACGCTCACCGAGTCGCAGGGCGACCTCCAGGCGGCCAAGTCCACCGTCCAGAAGAAGCTCTCCGACGCGCGTCAGCTCCTGTCGAAGCTGACCGCCGAGGAGAAGGCGCGGCTGGCGGCGATCGAGAAGAAGCAGGAGGAGGCCGCGCGCCAAGCGGCCGAGCTGGCCGCTCAGCAGGCGGCGCAGCAGAAGGCGCAGGAACAGAGCGGCAGCGCGTCGACGGGCTCGACCTCGACCTCGACTTCGGGGAGCTCGACCACCGACTCGTCCTACGCCACCAAGGCCGAGAAGGCGATCGCCTTCGCCCGCGCGCAGATCGGCTAGCCGTACGTCTGGGGCGCCACCGGCCCCGACTCCTACGACTGCTCCGGCCTCACCCAGGCCGCCTGGAAGGCCGCCGGCGTGGCCCTTCCGCGCACCACCTACGACCAGGTGAACGCGGGCACCACCGTCTCGCTCGCCGACGCGCAGCCCGGCGACCTGATCTTCTTCTACGACGACATCAGCCACGTCGGCCTCTACATCGGCAACGGCATGATGATCCACGCCCCGAAGCCGGGCGCGTACGTCCGCGAGGAGTCGGTCTACTACGGCGGCGCGTCGATCATCCACAGCGTGGTCCGGCCGGCCTGAGCGAAGACGTGCAGCCCTGACCTGGTCGAGCGCCCTGTCCCGGGTGCCCGACCAGGCTCTGCCCCGGCTACAGATACGGGCGGGTGATCAACTCGATCGCGTGGCCGGCGGGGTCCTTGAAGTACACGCCCCGGCCGCCGTGCTCGTTGTTGGTCTCACCGGGGCGTCGCATCTGCGGGTCGGCCCAGTGCTCGACGCCCTGGTCACAGAGCCGCCGGTAGGCCCGGTCGAACAGTTCGTCGTCGATCAGGAACGCGTAGTGCTGCATCTGGATCTCCACCGGCGGCTCGGCGAACTGCAGCAGCACACCGTCGGGGAGCTGAATGTTGGTGAAGGGGCCCCAGGAAGGCGCTTCCGCCACTTCCAGCAGCTCCCGGAAGAAGCGGGCCGACTCGTGGCGGTCCTTGGCGGCGATGATGGTGTGGTTGAACGTGACTGTCATACGGCTGACCTCAGAATCGCTCGGCACGACAAACGGACTCGCGGTGCACGAGCACCTGGAGGTCCGCGTCCCGAACTGAGGGAGTGCCGCCTCGGCAGCCGCCATGCGATCAGCCCACCACCGGGTGGCCAATCCGTGTGTGGCGTAGCGCCGGTCCGGTGTTCACGTCAGGTGACGCTACTCGGCCCCTTCGGGTCAGGTCCAGAGCACCGCGATGAAGATGTTGGTCATGGTGAGCAGGCCCACCAGACCGAAGAGGCCCTTGTCCACCTTCTCGTCGTCCCGCTTGACGTAGACGAGACCGAGGATGACGACCAGGACGGCGAGCTTCACGCCGATCTTTATGTTGTTGACCTCGTGGCCCTCGGCCTGGTGGATGCCGACCAGGGCCACGCCGGTGATCAGCATGGTCAGCGCGCCGTGGAGCATCGAGGGCACGAAGCGGGCGGTGCCGTTGCCCATCGCCTTCATCTGGGTGAGGAAGCCGCCGAGCAGCGCGGCGATGCCGATGATGTGCAGGCCGACGAAGAGATGGATGAGTACGTCCATGAGGCCGGAGCTTAGACAGCGCCCCGGACACCACCCGACACCGGCCCTCCCCCGACGGCGGCGTACGCGACGAACGCGGCCCAGGCCGTCCCGGCGACAGCGAAACGGGGGCTCTCGGAGCCTAGCTTCGAGTCCCGGACGTGGATGGTGCGGGGGCAGGGGGCGACTTCTATACAGTTGCCGCCCTGATCATCGCTGTAGCTGGACTTGAACCACACCAGGCTGTCGATCACAGCTCCTCCGCCACCCTTCCGATGAACTCCGCTGACTCCTCAATACTGAGGGCATGCATGCGGATCATGGAATGCCTTTGGCTCAATGCACTCACCTTGTCCGGACGGGCGTGCAGCACACTCACCTCCGGCCCCTCAACATAGGCAAATGCGTCATGCTCCGGTGACTCCAGCAAGACCATCGGCCCCGCGAGGGCGACGCCGCTGCACCGGCCGATGGGCAGCACTTGGACGGACACGTTACGCAACTGGCCGACTTTCAAAAGGTGCCTGATCTGGGCCCTCATGACATCGCTGCCGCCGATGCCCGTCCGCAGCGCAGCTTCGTAGATCAGGAAGCTGTAAAGCACACTGATCCGCCGGGTCACCGCTTCTTGACGGCGCAGCCTCGCAGCCACGCGTTCGGCAACCGTCTCGTCATCCAGAGGCGGGCAGCTTCCCCCGATCAGCGCTCGCGCGTATTCCTCCGTCTGCAACAAGCCAGGAATGAGCAGCGGCTCGTAACAGGAGAAGCTGATGGCCTCGGCCTCGATGGCCATGAACTCCTGCGACCGCGCCGGGAACGGCTCCGGCTTCAGGTACTCCTGAGCCGCGACGAGTTTGCCGCCCGCCCCGCACACCTGGTCGGCGATCTGCAACAGCCGCAGCGTGGGCCGACGGCGGCCGTTCTCCATGGACTTGACGTACTCGTAGTCGTAACCGGCCTCCTTGGCCAGCGCCTCGCGGCCGACGCCGGCTTCCGCGCGCCACAACTTGATCTGGCTGCCGCAGTACCGCCACGCGATCGGCGGCTGGGAGTTCACGTCGGTCGTCACGTACACCTCCACCGGGTTCACGACAGGTACGGTCACTCGCCGTACCCGCGCCGTCACTCGCGAGGCTACGCACGACCCGGGACCGTGAACTGGCCGAACGTCAGAACTTCCACGCAAGGGATGAACAGCGCATGCAGACCCCGTGGCCCCAACTCCCCACGACAGCCGCCCCGAAGGACATCGAGTGGCGGCTGCCGCGTCACGCGCGCAGCGTGGGCAGGGCACGTGCGCTGTTCCGTGAGCAGGCGGCCTCCTGGGGGCTGCCGCAGGACGTGACCGACACGGCGGAACTCCTCCTGAGCGAGCTGATGACGAACGCCTACCGTCACGCGAAGGTCCCGGCCGGCCGCGAGATCCGGGCCCGCTGCGTGGTCACCGAGGACCGGGTCCGCGTCACGGTGACCGGTGCGAACAACGCACTCCCCGAGCCGGGCCAGGCATCGCTGGACGACGAGTCGGGCCGGGGGCTCGCGCTGGTGGCGGCGCTGGCGGACGACTGGGGCGCGGAGAGGCGGGAGTGTGGGATCGGCAAGGAAGTGTGGTGCGAACTCCTGACGAAGACCCCACAAGGCTGAGGGTCATGCTGCTGCCCGGCAGGCGTGTGGCAGGGTCTTCCCGCAGGCCGGTGCCGGCGACTCAGGGGGGAAGCGTGGAGCGAAGGATCTTGGCGCAGCGCTACGAGCTGGTGGAGCAGCTCGGGCGCGGCGGCATGGGGACTGTGTACCGGGCGGTCGACCGTCGGCTGCGCCGGGAGGTCGCCGTGAAGACCCTCTCCGCGGAGCTGGCGCGGCAGCCCCAGTTCCTCGCCCGGTTCCGGCGAGAGGCGCATGCCGCCGCCGCGCTCAACCACCCCGGCATAGCCACCGTTCACGACGCGGGTGAGGGCTCCGGAGACGGTTCCGCCGAGCCGTACCTGGTGATGGAGTACGTGAAGGGCCGGACGCTGAGCGATGTCGTGGGCGACGGCCCCATGCCGGTCGCGCAGGCAGTGGACATCACCGGACAGGTGCTGGAGGCTCTTGAACACAGCCACCGGCAGGCCATCGTGCACCGGGACATCAAGCCGGCAAACGTCATCCTCACGCGCGGCGGTACGGTCAAGGTGCTCGACTTCGGCATCGCCAAGGCACTCAGCGAAGCGGCGACCCGCCTCACCGGCACCGGAGTTGCGGTCGGCACGCCCGCTTACCTGTCACCCGAGCAGATCGTCGGGGACGAGACCGACCACCGTACGGACCTGTACGCCGTGGGCTGCCTCCTGTACGAACTCGTGACGGGGCGCCCCCCGTTCACCGGCGAATCACCGTTCTCCGTGATGCACCAGCACCTGGCCGCGGAGCCCGTGGCGCCGTCCTGCCTGCGGCCGGAGCTGCCTGCTGCGATGGACACGGTCATTCTGCGCGCTCTGCGAAAGAGCCGGGATGACCGCTTCCCGGACGCGGCTGCGATGAGGGTCTCGCTCGCCGAGGCCGCACTGGTCGCCCCCGCGTCCGTGTCCCCGTCTCCCACCGAGGTCGATCCGGCGGCCAGGACGATGACGCGCCCGGCCGTCGCTCCGCGGGCCTCCGCCGACAGTACCCCGCCGACCCCCTCCCCGAACCGGCGCCGGATGGGGGTGGTCGTCCAGCCGTCGGCCGAGGGCCTGCTCGCGCTGCTCGGCTGTCTGCTGTCCGTGATGGTCTCCCGGACCGACGCCATCGAGATCGACCGCTTCCGCCAAGTGGCCTTGCTGGCCGGGGTGTTCGGATCAGTGCTGCTGCTGTGGTCGGCACGGCTCGCCTGCGCCGTGGCCTGGGGCCCGGTGGCCGAGGCGGTGGCCGTGCAGTCGGGTCTCGCCCGCCAGTACATCGGCTGGGACACCCACTACGTCGTCGTGACTCTCATCCTCGGTGCGGTCGCCGCCGTCTGTCTCGTCGCCGGGTACCGCGACGCGCCTGGGGGCGGGTTCGCTCTCGTCGCCTTCTGGTTCACCGGCCTCACCTGCGTCTGGTTCTTCCTCGACGACCTCCGCAAGATCGGCGTGTTCTACGCCCTGCTCCTGGGCGTCACGATCGCCGTCGGCACGCACGTACTCAAGTCACGCGCCCAGCCACCACAGGGCACAGACCGCGGCGAGACACGCAACGACGAGCGGGACGCGGAGAATCCGGCGGCCGATCCCCACAGAGAACAGTCGGCACCCGCATCTCCATGAGGCGCCACGGGGACGCTACGAGGTTCGGCAGCCGGGGGGGCCGTCGGCTCGCGTGCCGGACGGTCACACCAGCCGTCGTGCCGTGGCCCAGCGGGTCAGTTCGTGGCGGTTGGAGAGTTGGAGCTTGCGCAGGACCGCGGAGACGTGGGATTCGACGGTCTTGACGGAGATGAACAGTTGCTTGGCGATCTCCTTGTAGGCGTAGCCGCGGGCGATCAGGCGCAGCACCTCGCGTTCGCGCTGGGTGAGACGGTCGAGGTCCTCGTCGACCGGCGGGGCGTCGGTGGAGGCGAAGGCGTCGAGGACGAAGCCGGCCAGGCGCGGGGAGAAGACCGCGTCGCCCTCCTGGACGCGGAAGATCGAGCCGATGAGGTCGGCGCCGGTGATGGTCTTGGTGACATAGCCGCGGGCACCGCCGCGGATCACGCCGATCACGTCCTCCGCCGCGTCCGAGACGGACAGCGCGAGGAAGCGGACGGGCTGCTCGGCGTCGGCCATCAAGGGGGCGCAGCGGCGCAGGACTTCGACTCCGCCGCCGCCCGGGAGGTGGACGTCGAGGAGGACGACCTCGGGGCGGGTCGCGGTGATGACGGTGACCGCCTGGTCGACGTCCGCGGCCTCCCCGACGACTTCGACGCCGGTCTGCTCGGTCTGGCCGATCTCGGCCTGCACGCCCGTACGGAACATGCGGTGGTCGTCGACGAGGACCACGCGCACGTGGCGCCTGCCCGCGCCGTCGCCGGCCGGCTCCATGGGCTCCGCGTTCGCCTCGGTCGAGTCGCTCATGACGTCTTCTCCGCCCTCTCCATCTCCAGTTCGACCTCCGTGCCGCCGCCCGGCACCGCGCGTACTCGCGCCGTGCCGCCGTTGCGCTCCATGCGGCCGATGATCGATTCTCTGACGCCCATGCGGTCGGCGGGTATCGAGTCGAGGTCGAAGCCGGGGCCGCGGTCCCGGACGGACACGAAGACCGTTCTGCCCTCGACTTCGGCATAGACCTGTACGGCGCCGCCGTCGCCACCGTACTTCGCGGCGTTGACCATTGCCTCACGCGCGGCCTGCATCTGCGCTCCGGTCCTGTCGTCGAGCGGGCAGTCGCCGACGACGACGACCTCTATCGGGACGCCGTGCTTGTCCTCGACCTCGGCGGCGTTGCGCCGGACCGCGTCGGCGAGGTTGTCGGGCTCGTCGGCCTCTTCCTTGCCGGTGCCCTCGGGTTTGTAGAGCCAGGTGCGCAGGTCGCGCTCCTGGGCACGGGCGAGACGGCGGACCTCGCCCGCGTTCTCCGCGTTGCGCTGGATCAGGGTCAGGGTGTGCAGCACCGAGTCGTGCACGTGGGCGGCGACTTCGGCGCGCTCCTGGGCGCGGATGCGCATCAGGCGTTCCTCGGACAGATCCTGCGTCATGCGGACGAGGTACGGCCCCGCGAGGAGCGTTATGCCGACGAGGACGGCGAGGGCGGCCTGGAGAACGGAGCCGAGGTGGGCGGCGGAGCCCTGCAGGACGAAGATGCCGGTGACACCGGCGGTGACGAGGAGGACACCGCCTGCGGAACGCAGCAGGGTGAGGGTGCGCCGACGGCGGCCGACCTCCATCCAGCGTGCCCGGCGGGCGTTGTCCGCCTGGCGCCAGACCAGCGCGACGCCCGCGCCGACGAGCACCGCGGGCCAGAGGTAGGCCTTGGCCGCGCCGCCCAGCTGCACATTGCTCACGAAGACCATGGCCAGCACGACCATGAGGAGCAGGGCGACGATCTGGCCCTTGTCCGGTCTGCGCGCCACGAGCCGACGCCGGCCGTCCGGCGAGGTCTCGGTGGAGACGAGGGACGGCTTCTGGCCGCCGGCCCCGCCGACACCGCCGACGCCGAGGGGTACGAAGAACCAGAAGGCCGCGTACAGCAGCGCGCCCAGGCCGTCCCCCATGAACAGGCCGACGAAGACGAGCCGCACCCAGATCACGGGCAGGCCGAGATGCCCGGCGAGCCCCCGCGCCACACCACCGAGCCAGCGTCCGTCACTGCTGCGGTAGAGCTTGCGCGGCGGCCGCGGTTCGACGAGTGGCGCTGCTGCGGCTTCCGGCATGCCAACGATGGTCACACGACGGGCCTGCCCGGGCATCAGGGTCGGCCCCGGAGACTCCCCTGATCTTCGCCCGCCCGGTCCGTCGAACGTTTCCCGGGCTCCGGGTCAGGGGCGATTTCAGGGTCCGGCCAGGGTCGTTCCGACTGCCGCGACGGCGGCCCGGCCGTCACCATGGAGTCATGACAGAACACGAGCGCGCCGCGACGGGTCCGGGACCCGGCTCCGGCCCGCGCCCCGCTCCGGGCGCCGGGCCGCAGGACGCCGCGCCCGCCGCGCCCGCCGCGGACTCCGCGGATGCCTCGTCCACGGCCACCGCGGGGCCTGGGCCCTCGGGTCCCGGGGCCGCCGCCCCCACCGGTGCGGGCGGCCACACGGACCCCGGCGCGGGCGCGCGGGCGGGCGCGGGCACGGAAAGAGAGGGGGAACCGGCGCCCATGCCGCTCCGGCGGGACCGGCGGTACAAGATGCTCGGCGGGGTGTGCGCCGGGCTCGGGCGGCAGTGCGACATGGATCCGGTGATATTCCGGATCACGCTCGTGGTGCTCTCCGCGACCGGTGGGCTCGGCCTGATCTTCTACGGCTTCGCGTGGCTCTTCGTCCCGTACGAGGACGAGGACGAGAACGAGGTCCGAAAGCTGCTGACCGGCCGCGTCGACGGGTCGGCGCTGGCGGCCGTGCTGTTCGCGCTGGTCGGCTGCGGCGTGTTCCTGTCGATGCTGAAGAACGGCGGCGTGCTGGCCTTCGCCGTCGTCCTCTCCCTCCTCCTCGCGGGCGCCGGGTACTGGTCGCGGCAGCGTGACACCCCCGACCCCGACCCGCTGGCCGCCCAGGCCGTCGCCGACGCCCCGCCGGAGGCCAAGGCGCCGCCGGTTCCCGCCGCGTACCCCTCCTGGTGGCGCGACCCCATCGTCAAGGACGGCACGCATGTGGGCGGCACCGGATACCTGTGGGGGCCCCAGGACTCCCGCGACCGGGACATCGCGGCCGCGGTCAACATCGGCCTGGGCAACTACTGGCACAACCGCGCGGACATACGCACCCCGCGCCCCCCGGCACCGCCCCGGCCGCGCGGGCCGCGCTGGACAGGCGGCTGGGTCTTCCTGCTCGCCCTGCTCGCGGGTGGGCTGGGCACGCGCCTGACGTGGGACGACCATCCTCTCGGCACCAGCCTGCAGACCGGCCTGTCCTGCGCGCTCGTCGTCTTCGGCCTGGGCATAGCGATCAGTGCCTTCCTGGGGCGCACCGGTGCCGGCTCGGTCCTGCTGGCGGTGATCACGGCGGGGCTGCTCGCCGGATCGGCGGCCCTGCCCGGCGACATCGGCACGCACTGGGCACGCACCACCTGGCAGCCGATCGCGGTGGCCGACGTACGGCCGACGTACGACCTCGGCAGCGGCGTCGGCACCCTGGACCTGACCCGGCTGCACGTGGCCAAGGGGCAGACGGTGAGCACGAACGCCGAAGTCGGCATGGGCCGGCTCAAGGTGATCGTGCCGCGGGACGTGACCGTGCGGCTGAGCATCGACGTGGGCGTGGGCGACATCCAGTTGCCGGGTGACGATCAGAAGGACGTGGACGTGGAGCCGGGCAAGCATCAGGAGGTGACCCTGTCGCCGACGACGGGTGGCAAGAGCAGCGGCACGCTCGACCTGGATCTCCAGGTCGGCCTGGGACAGGCGGAGGTCAGCCGTGCTGCGTCATGAGTTCCAGCCCGGGAAGCTGGTCGCCGGTCTGTTCCTCGCCCTCGCGGGCGTCATCTACGCCGGGGACGCGGGCGGCGCCTGGGAGGCACCGTGGTTCGTGGCGCTCCCGGTCGTCACGGTCGGCCTGTTCCTGGCCGGCGCGGTGGGCCTGCTGGCCCGGTCCGTGCGCCGGCGCCGCAGAGCGGGGCGCGAGGAGTCGGCGGCGGCGCGGCCGGACGCCAAGGTCTGACCCGGACGCCGTCGGCTGCGAGGGCTGCGCGGCCGGACACCGAGGTCCCAGCGGGACGCCGTCGGATCCGAGCCGGGAGCTACCGGTACCTCTCCGCCCACCGCCGTCACAGCGCGGCGTACCGGGTGGCGGCTCCCGCCAGTCGCCGTCACCATCGGGCGGACGCCGCCAAGCCGTCGTCCGCCCAGCCGTCGTCCGCCCAGCCGTTGTCCGCCCAGCCGTTGTCCGCCAGGCTGTCGCCTGTCAGGCGTCGCCACCAGCCCGTCATCCACCCGGCTGTCTGCCGGGCCCCGTCGCCGCTAGTCCGTCGTCCGCCCGGCCATCGTCTTGCCCGCGTGCTGCCACCCGCCCGCCGACGGGTCGTCCCAGCAGCCGGGCAACCGGGCAGTCCGGCCGTCCGGCCGTCCGTCAGTAGGTCGGTCCGGCCGTCGGTCGGCCGGTCAGTCCGTCACCTCGATCGCGTACCGGTTGGTCTCCACCCCGGCCGCGGTGACGACCTGTACCTCCACCCGCCCGGGCTCCACGTCCGCCGGTACCGGCACTGTCAGGACCGCGTCCGTCGGGTTGCTGAAACCGCCGGTCACGGGGACCAGCGGCACGTGGACGTGGACCGCGCCGACGCGTACGACCATCCGCGCCAGCCGGTCGGCGGCCCCGGCGCCCGGCGGGACGAAACCGGCACCGCGGATCTCGATGTCGTCGCCGGTCCGGATCGGCGCGTCGAGGTCGCCGGCCTCGCGGGCGCGCACCACGGAGAGGATGACGGGCCGGCCGCCCTCGGCGTACTTCCCGGCCACGTACGTCGCCGCCGACACCAGCACCACCACGCCGAGCCCCCAGGGCAGGTCCGGCAGCTGGTCCGGGCGCCGCGCCAGCCGGACCACGCCGAACAGCAGCGCGACCGCGCTGATCACGACGTACTGGATGTCGGCGAACGTCCCCCGGCCCGCGTCGTCCGTCAGCAGGTCGGCCGCCCTGGGCCGGTCGGCACGTACCTTCTGCAGCCGTTGCCCGAGCACCCGCAGCCCGACCACCCGCCGCACCAGCACGGCGATCCCGCACACCACCGCGAGGACGGTCACCACACCGGCCCCACGGGCGAGGTCCAGTCCCGAGATCAGCGCGTCGCGTTCCGTGTGGTGGGAGGCCGCGGCGAGACGCCCCGCCAGCACCAGCACGGCGTAGGCGACGAAGAGCACCCACGCCGCCGCGACCGTGCGGGAGGTGGACAGCCGGTTGTCCTCGCCGATGACCGGGGCCAGCGCACCGCCCCGCGCGCGGTGGAACCACGACGCTGCCGTCAGCGCACCGGCCACCAGCAGCGCGGCCAGCAGACCGGCCGTCCGGGCCGACGTCCAGCCGGCGCCGATCGCGGTGAGGGACTGGCACAGGAGCAGGACGAACACCAGCGCCCACACCACGCACACCGTCCGCCGCCACAGCCGTGCCAGCCATGCCTGGCCCTCGGCGCGGCCGCGCTCGGCGACGAGTCCCGCGGACTGGGCGAGTTCCTCCGAGACCCACTGGCGGGAGGCCGAGGCCGAGTGGGCGACCGCGGCGGGCAGCCCCTGTCCGGCGGCGAACTCGTCGCGCTGGAGCAGGAACGCGGCGACCGCCCGCCGATGTCCCTCGCGTGCCCCGTGCGGGCAGTCCCCGCATGTGCAGCCGCCCCCGTGGGCACCTCCGCGCGCGCCCGCGCCCGCGCCGCCCCTCGCCTCCTGCACCGCCACGCCCGACGCCCGCCTTCCCCACGTGCCCGACGACCGGCGGCCCCTCTCCGGCAGTGGGCCGCTGTCCTTCGACTCCGGTGTGATGAAAGCGCATTGTGCCCTATGTGACACGTCCCGCATCCGGCAGGTCCGGTCAGCGCGGGGTGACGCGCGGGCGGCCGTGTTGACCCGGCTGCGAGAATTTCCCTATGGCCGAGATCATCCAGCGGGACGGGACCTGGGCCTTCGACGGCACCACGGTCAGAATCACGCCGGGCCTGCACCGCTCCGTACCCCTGTTCCGGCAGACGTACGGGGAGATCGCCGTGCCCCTGGAGGCCGTCTCAGGCGTCGTCTTCGAGCCGGAGCGCAAGCGCGGGCGGCTGCGGATGCGGCTGCGTGAGGGGGCCGACCCGCTGCTGCAGGCGACCGGCGGCAGACTGCCCGAGCCGGCCGACCCCTACCGGCTGCTGGTGGACGCCGACCGCGGCGGGGTGGCCGAGTACGTCGCCGAGGAGATCCGTCACGCGCTGCTGCTGGACCAGATCCCCAAGGAGCCGACGAAGGCGTATCTGCTGCCCGGGCCGCCGGTGCCGGTCTCGGTCCGTTCCTCCGACGGCACCGTCTCCTTCGACGGCGCCCAGGTGCGGATCGACTGGTCCGACACCTCCGACCGGGTCAAGCGGGCGACCGGGCCGCGGATCATCGGCATGGGCGACCTGGTGCAGGTGGAGTGGCTGCCCAACTCCGGTTACGAGGACGGCTTCCTGCGGTTCGTGACCCGCGAGACGGTCTTCTCCAAGCTGCCGCCGGAGAAGGATCCGTACGCCCTGGATCTGTGGGGCAGCGCCCGCCGCGATCTGCTGACCGCGCTGGTCGCCACCGCGGTGACCGCGCGGCTGCCGCATCCGTCCATCCGCACAGGTGTGGACCACGCGGACCGGCGGCAGCTCACCGCCGCCGTCCCGGCGGCCGCCGACCATCACGACGTACTCCTGCGCAGGCTGCGGGAGCTGGGCGAACTGCACCGGGACGGGGTGCTGACGGACGAGGAGTTCGCGATGACCAAGGCCGCGGTGCTGCGCGGTTTCTAGGACCGGCCCGCCATGCCCGCACTGCCCGCTCACCCGCCATGCCCGCACCGGCCGGGTCAGCAAGCCGGGTTCAGGGACAGCACGCAGGGTTCAGGTCAGCAGGTCGGGTTCGCTGCGGCTGATGTCCTGCCACATCGGCTGGTAGTTGATCCACGCCACCAGGTCGCCGCCGAGCTGTTCGCGGGTCGCCGTGGCCAGTTTGTGATCGATGAGGAGTGGCCGGCCGGCCGCCTTCGCCGCCAGCTGCACCTGGCAGGAGCGTTCCATGGACACGAACCACCAGGCCGCCGCGTCCACCGAGTCGCCGACGGTCAGCAGGCCGTGGTTGCGCAGCACGAGCGCCTTGCGCGAGCCGAGCGCGGTGGCGATGCGCCGGCCCTCCTCGGCGTCGACGGCCACGCCGGTGTAGGCGTCGTAGAGGGCGTGGTCCTCGTAGAAGGCGCAGCTTTCCTGGGTGATGGGGTCCAGCAGGTCGCCGAGCGCGGACAGGGCCCGGCCGCCCACCGAGTGGCAGTGCGCCACGGCCACCACGTCGGGGCGGGCGGCGTGGACCTGGGCGTGCACGGTGAAGGCGGCCTGGTTGACGTGGTAGCGGCCCTCGATCACCTGGCCGTCCGAGTTGGCGAGCACCAGGTCGCTCACCGTGACGTGCTTGAACGGGATCCCGAACGGGTTGACCCAGAAGCAGGTGCTGTACTCGGGGTCGCGGGCGGTGATGTGGCCCGAGACCCCGTCCTCGAATCCGAGCCGCCCGAAGATCCGCAGCGCGCCCGCGAGCCGTTCCTTGCGGTGCCGGCGTTCGTCCTCGACCGATTCGTGCATGGGCGGCATGGCGAACCGCAGCCGGTCGGTCGGGAGAGCGGGGGGCGGAGTGGGCCCGGGCGTCCCGTGCATGTGTCCTCCAGCACTGGGGTGCGTTACGGGGCGGAAGTTACCCTCGGTCAGCCCAGGAGAACAGAGATGTTCTGTAAAGATGAGCGCTCAACCGTTCCGGGGCTTCGCGGGTCCGGCCCGCGACCGGCGCCGCACCGTTGGATGCACCGTTGGATGCACCGTTGGACGCGCCCTTGGACGCATCGCCGGAAAAGCAGACAGAAGGTGTCGGGTATCGGCGTCAGACTCGCCGTATGACAGCGAACTGGGGCGCCTTCAGCGCCGCCGAACCCGCGCTCGCCTCCCTGGTCGAGGAGCGCTTCGGAGCCTTCACCCACCACGTCCTGGCCACCCTGCGCAGGGACGGGTCGCCGCGCACCACCGGCCTGGAGGTGCGTTTCCTGCACGGCGAGCTGTGGTTCGGCATGATGCCGGACTCGCTCAAGGCGCTCGACCTGCGCCGCGACCCGCGCTTCGCACTCCAGGCGAACCCGGGCAAGGGGACGTCGATGGGCGGCGGTGACGTGCGGATCGGCGGCCGCGCGATCGAGGTGGACGATCCGGCGGCGAAGGCGGCGTACGTGAAAGAGGTGGAACCGCCTGAGCCGTTCCACCTCTTCCGCACCGAGCTGACGGAGGTCGTGCGGACCTGCGTCGAGGCCGACACGTACCTGGTCGTCGAGGTCTGGAAGCCCGGAGAGCCGGTGCGCACCCTCAAACGGACCTGACCGGGGAGGTCACTCCCACTCGATGGTGCCCGGCGGCTTCGAGGTCACGTCGAGGACGACGCGGTTGACGTCCTTGACCTCGTTGGTGATCCGGGTGGAGATCTTCGCGAGGACGTCGTACGGCAGCCGCGACCAGTCGGCGGTCATGGCGTCCTCGGAGGAGACGGGGCGCAGGACGATCGGGTGGCCGTAGGTGCGGCCGTCGCCCTGGACGCCGACGCTGCGGACGTCCGCGAGCAGCACCACCGGGCACTGCCAGATGTCCCGGTCGAGTCCGGCCGCGGTCAGTTCCTCGCGGGCGATGGCGTCGGCCTCGCGCAGGAGGTCCAGCCGCTCCTTGGTGACCTCGCCGACGATGCGGATGCCGAGGCCGGGGCCGGGGAACGGCTGCCGCTGGACGATCTCCTCCGGCAGGCCCAGCTCCTGGCCGACCATCCGGACCTCGTCCTTGAACAGCTTGCGCAGCGGCTCCACGAGCTTGAACTCGAGGTCCTCGGGGAGGCCGCCGACGTTGTGGTGGGACTTGATGTTGGCGGTGCCGGTGCCGCCGCCGGACTCGACCACGTCCGGGTAGAGCGTGCCCTGGACCAGGAACTCGACCGCGGGACCCTCGTCCGCGATGATCTCGGCCTGCGCCTGCTCGAAGACGCGGATGAACTCGCGTCCGATGATCTTCCGCTTCTCCTCGGGGTCGGAGACCCCCTTGAGCGCGGTGAGGAAGCGCTCCTCGGCGTCGACGACCTTCAGCTGGACGCCGGTCGCGGCGACGAAGTCCTTCTCGACCTGCTCGGTCTCGCCCTTGCGCATCAGGCCGTGGTCGACGTACACGCAGGTCAGCTGGGAGCCGATGGCCTTCTGGACGAGCGCGGCGGCCACCGCGGAGTCCACGCCGCCGGACAGGCCGCAGATCGCGCGCTTGTCGCCGACGAGCTCGCGGATGGCGGCGACCTGCTCCTCGATGACGTTGCCGGTGGTCCAGTCCGGGCTCAGGCCGGCGCCGCGGTAGAGGAAGTGCTCCAGCACCTGCTGGCCGTGCGTGGAGTGCATGACCTCGGGGTGGTACTGGACGCCGTACAGCTTCTTCTCGTCGTTCTCGAAGGCGGCGACCGGTACGACGTCGGTGGACGCCGTGACGGTGAAGCCCTCGGGCGCGGCGGAGCAGGCGTCGCCGTGCGACATCCACACGTGCTGCTCGGCCGGGGTGCCCTCGAAGAGGGTGGAGGACGGCTTGGAGACGTGCAGGTCGGTCCGGCCGTACTCGCGGGCGCCGGTGTTGTCCACGGTGCCGCCGAGCGCCTGTGCCATCAGCTGGAAGCCGTAGCACATGCCGAAGACCGGGACGCCGGAGTCGAAGATCGCGCGGTCCAGGCGGGGGGCGCCCTCCTCGTACACGGACGAGGGGCCGCCGGAGAGGATGATCGCCGCCGGGTTCTTCGCGAGCATCTCCGCCACCGGCATGGTGCTCGGCACGATCTCGCTGTAGACCCGGGCCTCGCGGACTCGACGGGCGATGAGCTGGGCGTACTGCGCGCCGAAGTCGACGACCAGGACGGTGTCGGGGGCGGCGGCGGGGGTCGCTGATGACACGGGTTGCCTTCCGGCGGTGAGCGAGGTGAGTGTGGGTCCGAGTCTACCGGGCCCCGCGGCGCCCCTTCCGGGACGAGTCCGGTCCCCTCCCGGGATGAGCCCGGTTCCCTGCCAGGACGGGCCCGGCTCCCTCCCGGGACGGGTCCGGTCTCAGTATGCGAACCGTCTTGGACACCGCCGCCCCGCCCGGCATACTGGCCCCATGCTCACGCACCCGACCTTCGTCTTTACCTATGGCATCCGGCCCGCCGGCTGCCATGGTCGTGCTGCTTGAGCAACTGACAAGCGACTTCCCAGGCGCCCCGGGCCGACAAGGTCCGGGGCGTCTGGCGTTTCCGGGCCTTGCCGCTCCGGGGCACCCCACCCGCAAGACGAGGAGCCCCCGACATGACCGCCACCGACACGACCACCCCCGGAACCACCGCCCCCCGCGCCACCACCCCCGGCACGACCTCCAACGGCCCGGCCGCCCGCACGATCCCCACCCCCACCGGCCCCACCCCCGCCGACCTGACCGGCGCCCGCACCCCCGAGGCCGCCGACGTGATCGCCGGCGCCCGTGAGCGCATCGACGCGCTCGACGACCGGATCATCGGCCTGATCCAGGAACGCATGGCCGTCTCGGCCGTCATCCAGGAAGCCCGGATCACCTCCGGCGGGCGGCGCGTGAACCTCTCCCGGGAGATGGAGGTCCTCGGCCACTACAGGGAGGCCCTGGGCAAGCCGGGCACCTCCCTGGCCATGACGCTCCTCGAACTGTGCCGCGGTCGCATCTGAGTTCGCCCCCTCCTCTCACCCGTACGGTGCGTGACCGCCTCACGGGCGGCGTCGTTGGTGGTGGTGTCCGTGCCAGCCAGGGGCGGGCCCGAAAGAACCACGCGTGGCTCGCCGGAGCGATGAGACGTGCGGATCGTGCCGTGCGTCGTGGGACCTCGCTCCGGATTCGTGACCGGACGGCAGGGGACAGCAGCCCGGTCACTCTTGAGGACGGTCGGCTCCGGGGACGCCCGGAGCCGACCGTTGGAACCTGCGAAAACACACAACTCCGGGTGAAACGGTTGCGGGGGACGCGTCCGGCGAGCAGGATGCAGGCAAGCCCAAGTCCCGCCTCGGCCAACCGCCTTGCACTGTGCTGACGCACCGCCAGAGGTCGACACCACCCGTGCGCCCAGGACGCGCCGGGGCGGCGACCCGGGGCGCATGGAGAGCAAGCGGCGCAATCCCCCGGCGCCGCCCCGAGGCACCGGCGCTGCCCTGACGCCGGTGCTGACGAAGAAGGGCCCCGCGGCCGGTTCCGCGGGGCCCTTCGCGTGCCCGCCCCGCCCGCCCCGCCCCGCCCAGCCCCGCGGGACACGCGACTTCCACTCGACACGTGATCCAGGTCACACAAGAAACCCGTGAATACGAAGACAACCATTCGCAGGTGCCGCCGATCCAACGTGCAGAACCAAGGGCCACATCCCCGCGCCCCACACGCGGAGCCCTCCACACCGGACTCCCTTGAGGTCTTCATGAAGCTTCGCCGTGCCATGGCGGTCGCCGCCGCGACCGCCGCCATCGCGCCGTTAACGCTGCTGTCCGCGCCCGTCGCGTTCGCGGAGGACACGCCCTTGACAGCCTCCAGCGAGAGCGGATCCGCCTCACCGTCCGAGACCCCGAGCGACACGGCGTCCGCGACCCCGTCCGACACCGGCCTGCCGTCCGACTCGGACCCCGCGCCGAGCGATTCCACGTCCTCGTCGGCGTCCGCGAGCACCTCCGCCAGCGCGTCCGCGAGCGAGTCGGGCGAGCCCGAGCCCTCCGGGTCGGCCGAGCCGAGCGAGGACCCGACCGACCCGGACGTCCCGTTCTGCGAGGACGTCGACTCCGGCTACAGCGGCGCGAAGGTGTCCGCGGACATCAAGGGCCTGCCGGGCAAGATCGTGGCGGGCGACGGCTTCCACTCCTTCAAGCTGGTCGTCACCAACGACTCGAAGACGACCGTCGACGGCGTCGCCTTCTACGCCGAGGTGGAGAACTACGAGCTGGACGAGTCGAAGTACCTGAGCCCGTACGTCGACCTGGAGTTCAAGAACCCCGAGACCGGCTCCTGGGACCGGATCGGCGACGACAACTGGGCCGGCGACTACTTCTTCTACGTCGACGAGCTCAAGTCCGGCGCCAGCCGCACGGTCGACCTGCGCGTCGGCATCGACGCCAAGGCCCCGGCCGGTGACGCCTACTCCTTCGGCTCCGGCGCCTACCTCGACAACGTCGACGGACAGGACTGCATCGCCGAGGGCTGGGCGCAGTACGACTTCACCGTGCTGAAGGCCGGATCCGCCAACCCCGACCCGGGCACCGCCACCCCGGGCGACAACGGCGGCAAGGACTCGGTGAAGAAGCCGCAGGGCGACGTCAGCGCCCTGCCGACCGGCAACCTCGCCGACACCGGCGCGAACTCCGTGCTGCCGACGGTCGGCCTCATGAGCGGCGTCGCGGTCCTCCTCGGCGCGGGCGTGGTGGTCGCGGCCCGCCGGCGCAGGAACGGGGCCGACGCCGCGTAACCAGCGCGCGGCGCAAGCCGAAGCGCGACGCAAGACGGGAGAAGGACCTGTGCTCGGAGGGGGGCGCGGGTCCTTCTCCATGTCCGTCGACGGGCCGGCCGGTGTGCCCGTCGGCCGGTCGACCGGTCGCCCCATGGGCCCATCGGCCGGCCGACCAGTGGGCCCATCGGCCCGCCGGCCCGTCGGCTACTTCTTCGGCGGCACCGTCGGCACCCCGAGGAACGGCAGCCGCAGCGCGGCGAACGCCTCCGCCGGGACCGCCGGCGCCTGCGGCTCCACCGGCTTCAGCCGCTCGTACGCCGCCCCCTGCCGCGGGCGCTGGTCCGGCTCGCCCTTGTTGGGCCAGAACGACATGGCGCGCTCGGCCTGGGCGGTGATGGTGAGGGACGGGTTCACGCCCAGGTTGGCCGAGACCGCGGCGCCGTCGACGACGGAGATGCCGGGGTGGCCGTAGAGGCGGTGGTAGGGGTCGATGACGCCTGTCTCGCGGGAGGCGCCGATCGCGCAGCCGCCGAGGAAGTGGGCGGTCAGCGGCGTGCCCATCAGCTCGCCGACGTTGCTGCCGGGGAAGCCGTTGATCTCCGCCGCGATCGCCGCCGCGCCCTCCGACGCGGCCTTGATCTGCAAGGGGTTGGGGGCGCCGTGACCCTGGCGTGCCGTCAGCAGGCCCTTGCCGACGCCGCCCGGTTTCAGGTAAGTCGTCAGGGAGTTGTCCAGCGACTGCATCACCAGGCCGATGATGGTCCGCTCCGACCAGCGCCGGTTGGACAGCGAGCGCAGTACCAGCATCGGGTGGCGGGCGGCGTTGCGCAGCCAGGCCAGCGCCCTGGAGGAGCCCTCCGCGTACGGCACCTGGAGGACCGACAGGCTGCCCATCGAGTTGGAACCCTTGCCGTAGCGGACCGGCTCGATGTGGGTGTTCTCGTCCGGGTGGACCGAGGACGTGATGGCGACTCCGCGGGTGAAGTCGACCTTCGGCTCGCCCGTCACCCTGCGGTAGCGCCGGCTGTCGGTCTGCGCGCCGACCAGCGCCTCGGAGTTGGTGCGGGTCAGCTCGCCCAGCTTGTCGGAGATCCGGGGCAGCCGACCGGTCGCCTTCATGCGGTGCAGCAGGGTCTGGGTGCCGTAGGTGCCGGCGGCGAGGACGACCTGGCGGGCCCGGAAGGTGCGGCCGCGGCCCTTCTTGCGGTCGTCCGTGGGCAGGGTGGCGACGGCGTACCCGCCGCGCGAGTCGTCCGTGACGGACACCACCGTCGTCATCGGGTGCACGACCGCGCCCGCCTTCTCGGCGAGGAACAGGTAGTTCTCGTTGAGGGTGTTCTTCGCGCCGTGCCGGCAGCCGGTCATGCACTCGCCGCACTCGGTGCAGGCGGTGCGCTCCGGGCCCACGCCGCCGAAGTAGGGGTCGGGCACCCGCTCGCCCGGCTTGGCCTTCGCCTTCCCGTCCGCGTCCTCGCCGTCGCCGAAGAACACCCCGACCGGCGCCATGTGGAAGGTGTCGCCGTAGCCCATCCGCTCGGCCGCCGCCTTCAGGTGCACGTCGGACGGGGTCATGGTCGGGTTGAGCCGGACGCCGAGCATGCGCCGGGCCTGGTCGTAGTACGGCTTGAGCTCCTCCTGCCAGTCGGTGATGGAGCGCCACTGCGGGTCCTCGAAGAAGGCCTTCGGGGGCACGTAGAGGGTGTTGGCGTAGTTGAGGGAGCCGCCGCCGACGCCCGCCCCGGCCAGCACCATGACGTTGCCCAGCAGGTGGATGCGCTGGATGCCGTACATGCCGAGCTTCGGGGCCCAGAGGTAGTTCTTCAGGTCCCAGGAGTTCTTGGGCAGCGCCTCGCGGGTGAAGCGGCGGCCGGCCTCCAGTACGCCGACGCGGTAGCCCTTCTCGGTCAGGCGCAGGGCGGTGACGCTGCCGCCGAAACCCGATCCGACGACGATGACGTCATAGTCGTACGCAGCGTCGTCGTCCTGCGTGCGGACAGAGGTCTCCTGTGACACGTGCTCTCCTCGTCGAGAACTGTCGAGAACTTGAGAACGGGTGCTGTCCGGGGGCCCTCGGACAAGGGCCCCCGGGAGGCTCCCTAGCGGAAGCGGAACGCCTTCATCAGCCTGAGGCTCCTGCTCATGAATGCCGCGTACTTCTCGTCGTCCATGCCCAGTGACGGCGCCATGGGCAGCAGGCGCTGCTGGGCGACCGTCTGGGCCTCCGTGTACTTGAGGATGCCCTCGGAGCCGTGGCGGCGGCCGAGGCCGGAGTCCTTCATGCCGCCCATCGGGGACTGGACGCTGCCGTAGGCGGGGGCGTAGCCCTCGTTGACGTTCACCGTGCCGGTGCGCAGCCGGGCGGCGACCTGGCGGCCGCGCCGGCCGTCCTTCGTCCACACCGAGGCGTTCAGGCCGTACGGCGTGGAGTTGGCGAGTTCGATCGCCTCCTCCTCGGTGCGGAAGCGGTAGACCGACACGACCGGGCCGAAGGTCTCCTCCGTGCACACCGACATCGGCTCCGTGACGCCGTCGAGGATGGTCGGCTCGAAGAAGTACGGGCCGATGTCCGGCCGGGCCACCCCGCCCGCGACGACCTGCGCGCCCTTGGCGACGGCCTCCTCGACGTGCCGGGTGACGGTCTCCAGCTGCCGCTCGCCGACCAGGGAGCCCATGTCGGCGCCGTACGCGAGGGACCTGCCGAGCCGCATGGCCTTCGTGCGGGCGGCGAAGCGCTCCAGGAAGGCGTCCGCGACCGACTCGTGGACGTAGAGCCGCTCGATGGAGATGCACAGCTGCCCGGCGGAGGAGAAGCAGGCGCGGACCGCACCGGCGGCCGCCTTCTCGATGTCGGCGTCCTCCAGGACCAGCATGGCGTTCTTGCCGCCGAGTTCGAGGGAGACGCCGACCAGGCGGGCGGCGGCGCCCTGGGCGACCTCGCGGCCGGTGCGGGTGGAGCCGGTGAAGGAGACGTAGTCGGCGTGCCGGACGATCTCCGGGCCGACGACCGGGCCGTCGCCGATGACGACCTGGAAGACGTCGGCGGGCAGGCCGGCCTCGACGAGCAGGTCCCGGGCCCACAGGGCGGTCAGGCAGGTCTCCGTGTCCGGCTTCATCACGACCGCGTTGCCCGCGGCGAAGGCGGGCAGCGCGTCGCCGACCGACAGCTCCAGGGGGTAGTTCCAGGGGGCGATCTGGCCGACGACGCCGCGCGGGTGGCGCAGTTCGGTGACCTTCGTCAGCGTGGGCATGGCGCCCGCGTGCCGCTTGGGCCGCAGGTAGGCGGGGGCCTTGCGGCCGTAGTGCCGGGACGCGACGGCGACGGCCTGCACCTCCTCGTGGGCGTGCAGGCGGGCCTTGCCGGTCTCCAACTGGATCAGGTCGAGGACCTCCGCCTGGCGTTCGAGGACGAGGTCGTGGAAGCGCAGCAGCACGGCGGCACGCTGCCGCACCGGGGTCTGTTCCCAGACGGCCTGGGCGCGGCGGGCCGCCTCGAACGCCCCCGCCACGTCCTCGGGCGTGGACTCCGGCAGGTCGGCCAGCTTCTCGCCGGTGAAGGGCGTGTGGTTCGCGGTGCGCCCGGAGCCGGCCACGCCCTTGGTCAGCCGGGCGACCAGCTCGGGGGTGACCACCTGAGCGGCGGTGCGGGCGCCCTCGGGGGCGGGGGCGAGAGGATTCGTGCCGGTCTTGGCCGGGGCCTGCGCGTCCGTCATGAGGCGCAGGGTATGCCGCGACGGAAACTTTGGGTACCCGTCGGTAACGCGGCTTCACCGACTGCACACATGCCGCCAGTGGCTACTGGCAACGAATGCCCTGATCAGGGGTTGTGTGGACTGGACATGGGCCGGACCGGGGCCGGTTCAGCTTTTCTCGACGGTGAGGCGGTCCCGTGCGCCCTTGAACAGGGCCGTTCCGTCCTTCTCGGCCGCGGTGCCCTTCGGCATGGTCACGCGCAGCCAGTACATCCGGTCGTCGCCGGTGCGGACGATCAGTTCCATGACCCGGGTGGGCGTGTGATCGAGACCGTAGGTGGTGTCGACGAGTACGGCCTCGTCGCCGCGGAAGGTGGTGGAGGTGTACTGGGTGCGCGCGTCCCCGTAGCGGGAGTCCCAGACGGCGTGCGCCTCCTCCGCCTGGTCCTTCAGGGAGGCGGGCGCCTTGTCCCACTGGGCGAGGCGGACCTGGATCGCGCCGCCCGCCGCGTACACGACCGTCCGGGGCGAGTCGCTCCCGCCCCCGCCACCGTCCCGTGCGGTCACCCGGTACGCGCCCGGCAGGTACAGGACGGCGTCCATGCCCTTCTCCCGGTGCCCGGCCCAGCCGCCTCCGGCCGACGTGGCGGGCGTCGATGCCTCCGCGGACGTGGACGCCTCCGCGGCCGCGGGAGCGGAACGGTAGGTGGCGGTGTGCCCGGTGATCGCGTCGCTGTGGGAGTCGCCGAGTAAGGAGACGCCGAACCAGGCGGCACCGACGAGGAGAGCACCGAGCAGGGCCATGGGGGCGGGGTGGCGGAGGAGGGACCGCCTGCGGGTCGGGCTGGTTCCTTGAGCCGTGGTCTCGGGATCGGAGTCGGGGGGCGTCCGGGGAGTCCCGGCCGGGGTGGCGGCGGGGGCCGGGACCGCCCCGGAGGCCGCCCCGCCGGCCGCCGAACCGAGCCGTACGGTGCCCTGGTCGTCGCCGAACTCCACGAGTCCGTCCCCGTCCTGGGCCTCCGCCTCCTCGATCACCGGCACCGGCCATCCCTCGGCGACGGCCTCCAGTACCGCGCCGGTCTCCTCCGGGCCGGGCCGTCGCTCGGCGTCCTTCGCCAGCAACCGGGTGATCAGCGGGCCCAGCGGGCCGGCCTGCTTCGGCTCGGGCGGGTCGGCGGCTATGACCGCGGTCAGCGTCGATTCCGGCGTCGTACGCCGGAACGGGGACCGGCCCTCGACGGCCGCGTACAACAGCACGCCCAGGGACCACAGATCGGACGCGGGCCCCGCACCCCGGCCCGACATCCGCTCCGGCGCGACGAACTCCAGCGAGCCGACGAACTCCCCGCTGACAGTGAGGGATTCCTCGCCCTGGACGTGGGCGATGCCGAAGTCGGTGAGGACGACGCGGCCACGGGGACCGAGCAGCACGTTGGCGGGCTTGACGTCACGGTGCACGATGCCGACGGCGTGCGCGGCCCGCAGGGCGCCGAGGACGGCGAGCCCGATGCGGGCGGCCTCGCGCGCCTCGACCGGGCCGCGCGCGAGCCGCTGGTGCAAGGACTCGCCCCGGACCAACTCCATGACGATCCACGGCAGTCCGTCCTCCTCCTCGGCGACGACGTCGTGGATCGAGACGGCGGAGGGATGGTCCACGCGGGCGGCGGCGCGGGCCTCGCGGTACAGGCGGTGGGCGGCGCGCCGGTGTTCGTCGCCCTCCGGGCCGCCGGGCAACCGGGGCTCCTTGACGGCGACTTCACGCTGCACGAGCTCGTCGTAGGCCCGCCAGACGGTGCCCATCCCGCCGGAGCCGATGCGCTCGGCCAGCCGGTAGCGGCCGTCGATCAGCCGTCCGTCGCGCACCTGTTCCCCGCCTTCGCTCATGCCTCATGAGTACCGTGCGGAACACAGGCTTGTCGACGCGACATCACCCCCGCCACGCACCGAGGGCGAGCCGCGCCCCGTTCCGCCGCACGTCCACGGCACCCGTACCCCCGAAATGCGCGGGGACCACCAACTCGTTGTCGTTCTCGCACGTCTCACTGCCAAGGATGTCCGCACCCTCCTCAACCGCCTCCGCACCACCTGCCAGTGCTGCACCCAGGGGCTGGACACCGAACGGAAGAAGTGCTGCGCGGTCGGCGAGTGCTGCCAGAAGCGGCTGTCCGCCTTGACCGTGACCTACGTGCACTCGGTCCTCAAGTCCGCACTGGAACAAGCCGTCCGCGAAGACGAGCTGCCGCGCAACGTCGCCCGCAACGTCAAGACCACCATGCACCAGCCCAGGCGCTTCCGTCCGCTCGCAGCGGCCGAGGCTCGCCAGTTCCTCGACGCGGCCCACGCCGACCGGCTCCACGCGCTCTACGAACTCGCCCTCCGCACCGGACTCCGCAAGGGCGAACTCCTCGGCCTCCACTGGGAAGACCGCGACCTCACCACAGGAACGGCCATCATCCGCCGCTCCCTCCAGCGCACCCGCACCCAAGGCTTGCGCAAGTTCCCGGGATCGCCCAACTGGCGTGAGAGTGTCGCTGGTTGGGGTGGATGACAGAGCGGACACGGGATCCGTGATCAT
>NZ_JBIRUY010000033.1:0-118030 GCF_044335305.1 Streptomyces sp. NPDC020490
ACAGAAGCCTTAGACAAGCCCTATCGTCCCAGGTCAGAAGGCACTTTCGCTTTGCCGCTCATGATCCGGACACGCCCCCAAGTGAAACGCGCAGGTTAACCCACGTTCCCGACGTGAAGGTCATGGTCAACCTGAGCCCGGCGTCCCCACCGGTGATGTTCCGGGTGGCGATGTCGGTGCTGGGTTCAGGCATCGACGCCGACGCCGTGAGCGCGGCGGTAGCACAGGCGGCCGAGGAAGTACACGGGTTCGCACCCGGGTTCGCGGTGAAGGCATGCACCGTGGCCGATGACCGGGTGTTCGTCGCGGTCGAGGTCGCCGCCGCCGGTGACCGCATCCCGCGCCACGTGGGAAACCTCGACATCATCAACTCGGCGGCGGTCCTGGTCGCCGAGCAGTGCGCGGTGAACGGGGCACCGACGGCCACCATGGGGGTGTCATGACACTGTCCGACGAAGGGCCGCGTCGCGTCGTGATCCACGACCCGACCCTGCGCGACGGCCACCACGCGGTCCGGCACGTGCTGAACCGCGAGCAGCTGAGCCACTACGCGGCAGCCGCCGACGCCGCCCGCGTGCCCGTCGTCGAGGTCGGACACGGCAGCGGCCTCGGTGCCTCCTCGCTCCAGGTCGGGCAGGCCGCGTTGAGTGACGACGAGATGCTGTCGACGGTGCGCGAGGCCCTGCCGAACAGCAAGATGGGCGTCTTCATGCTGCCCGGCTGGGGCACCACCCGTGACCTGCGCCGCGCCCTGGCCCACGGCGCAGACGTGGTACGGTTCGGCACCCACTGCACGGAGGGCGACCTCACGGAGCGGCACCTGGGGTTCCTGCGGGACGCCGGCGTCGAAGCGCAATGTCTGCTGCTGATGAGCCACATGGCCGACGCCGAGCGGCTGGCCGAGGAGTGCCGCCGGCTCGCGGAGTTCGGGGCGTCGGCCGTCGGCATCTTCGACTCCTCCGGCCACTACCTGCCGCCGGACGTCACGGAACGCGTCTCGAAGATAGTCGAGGCCGTGGACGTACCGGTGATCTTCCACGGGCACAACAACCTCGGCATGGCCGTCGCCAACTCGGTGGCGGCGGCGCAGGCCGGGGCCGGGATCATCGACGCCTGCGCCCGCGGCTTCGGCGCCGGGGCCGGCAACACCCAGCTGGAGGTCGTAGTGCCCGTGCTCGAACGGATGGGCTTCGAGACCGGGATCGATCTGTACCGGCTGCTGGACGCGGCCGACCTCGCCGAGCGGGAGCTGATGCCGGCACCGCCCACGATCGACTCGGTCAGCCTGGTGAGCGGTCTCGCCGGCGTCTTCTCCGGCTTCAAGACACGGGTGCTGGACATCGCCCGCCGCGAAGGGGTGGACCCCCGCGACATCTTCTTCGAACTGGGCAGGCGGCAAGCGGTGGCCGGGCATGAGGACCTCATCGTCGACGTCGCCCAGGAACTTCGGAGCGTGCGCGCATGACCGGCCACGCCTCCCGCCCGGCCGGCCCGGCGGCGGACGCCGCCGTGATCTGCGGCACCGGGTACTGGCTGCCGCCGCACGTGGTGACCAACGCGGAGCTGTGTGCCCGGCTGGACACCACCGAGGACTGGATCGTCAGCAGAACCGGTATCCGTGCCCGGCGGGTCGCCGGCCCCGGGGTGTCCACCGCGGAACTGGCGGCGGAGGCGGGCGCCCGGGCGCTGAAGTCCGCCGACGACCAGGAGGTGCAGGCCGTGGTGCTCGCGACCACCACCCCGGACCGCACCTGTCCCGCCACCGCTCCCGAGGTCGCCGCCCGGCTCGGTCTGACCGGTGTGGCCGCCTTCGATGTGGCGGCGGTGTGCACCGGCTTCCTCTACGCCCTGGCCACGGGCGGCGGCCTCATCGCCGCCGGGCACGCCGACCGGGTGCTGGTGGTCGCCGCCGAACGGTTTACCACCCTGCTGAACCCCCTCGACCGCACCACGGTGCCGATCTTCGGCGACGGCGCTGGCGCGGTCGTCCTGCGGCGCGGGCCCGCGGCCGATGCCGGCGCGCTCGGCCGGACCGTGCTGGGCAGCGATGGTGAACAGCGCGACCTCATCAGCGTCGAGGACGGCTACTTCCAGAAGCGGGGCCGCGCGGTGTTCCGCCAGGCAGTCGAGCGCATGGCGCAGGCCGCACGGGCGGCGGCCGGTGCGGTCGGCTGGCGGACCGAGGACGTCGACCGGCTCGTCGTCCACCAGGCCAACGCCCGAGTGGCGGCCGCGGTCGCGGCCGAGCTGAGCATTCCCGCGGAGCGGCACCCGCAGAACATCCAGGAGGTGGGCAACACCGCCGCCGCGTCGATCCCGATCCTGTCACCCGCCCCGACGCAGCCCTCAACCTGCACAGCATCCCGTGACCAAAACGGGCGAACGGGATTCTCCCCGGGGCCCTGGTGTCCGCCCGAGCCGTCGTCAGCGAACCGCCGGCGTTCTCCAGGTGCGCCCGGACGAACCACTGGAACTGCTCCAGGTCCCGCAGCTGCTCGATGAGCAGGTCCTCCGTCGCCGGGTCGATCTCCCCGACGACCTTGATCGCGGAACGCACGTCCTCGATCAGGCCCGTGTACACGACGTCCAGCGCGCCGAGGTGCGCGATGGCCTCCTCGCGGCCGATGGAGTGGTCGTCCCAGGTGCGCTCCTTGACCAGCGACCCGGGCGTGCCCTGCGCGACCCCGCCCAGGGCGGCGATGCGCTCGGCGACGTCGTCGGCCATGTCGCGCACCCGGTCGACCTGCGGGTCGACCATCTGGTGCACGGCGATGAAGTGCGGCCCCACCACGTTCCAGTGGACGTGCTTCAGCGTGAGGTGGAGGTCGTTCAGGGCGTGCAGCCGCAGGCGGAGGACGTCGATGAGCCGGCCGGCCGCCTCGCGCTCGATGCCCGGCACCGTGTACTTGGGAGTGAGGTCCTTCGCCATGTTCACATCTCCTTCTCCGTGGGGTGAGACAGGAGTTCTGGTGCCCCGCCTCCGCGGCGGCAGACCTGTGACGTGGCGCTCGTGCACTGATCGGACCAGCACGGCGGAGCCCGGTCAGGTGACGCCCGCCGCCGGCCCGCGCGCCGTGCCGCCCCCGTCTACGCCACCCGCACCCCCACGATGCAGGTGTCGTCGTCGGTGTCGGACCTGCTGTAGGTCAGCAGCCGGTCCAGCTGCTGTTCCAGGGTGGGCGGGACCGTGCGCGCGGCCGTGAGGAGCTGGGCCAGCGACTCCTCCACGGACCGGTCACGGCGTTCGATCAGGCCGTCCGTGTACATCAGCAGCGTGTCGTCGACGGCCAGCTGGACCTCGTGCTCCTCGTACGTGGCCTCCGGCAGGGCGCCGAGCAGCAGGCCCTTGAGCAGGGGCAGCGCCGCCGAGTCGGTGCCGCGCACCAGGACGGGCGGCAGATGACCCGCCCTGGCCCAGCGCAGGGTGCGCCGCTCGGGGTCGTACAGGCCGCAGACCGCCGTCGCCGTGACGGCGCCGGTCAGGTGGTGGGCCACCATGTTGAGCCAGGACAGCAGCTGGCCCGGCCCCGCGCCCGTCACGGCCAGCCCGCGCAGGGCGTTGCGCAGGACGACCATGCTGGTGGCCGCCTCGATGCCGTGCCCGGCGACGTCCCCCACGCACAGCAGCACCAGCCCCGACGGCAGCACGACCGCGTCGTACCAGTCGCCGCCGACCAGTTGCTGCGTCTCGGCGGGCCGGTAGCGCACGGCCACGCGCAGGCCGGGAGCCTCCAGCGGGGCCTGCGCCGGGGGCATGATGGCGTGCTGCAACTGAAGTGCGAGCCGGTTGCGTTCGCTCGCCTGCTGCTCGGTGTGCGCGAGCTGGTCGCGGGTGGCGGCCAGCGCCACCTCCGTCCAGTGGTGGGCGGAGATGTCCTGGTAGGCGCCCCGTACGACGAACAGCCGGCCGTCGGAGTCCAGGACCGGCTCGGCCACCACCCGGATGTGCCGGGTCACCCCGTCGGGCCGCTGCAGCCGGAACGCCGTGGACGCCGGCCGGCGGTGGTTCACCAGGGTGCGCAGGAACCTGCCGATGGCCACGGCGTCGTCCGGGTGGGCGTGCGCGGGCAGGTCCTCCAGCGGTACCGGGCCGCTGGTGGCGGGCCGGCCGTAGAGGCTGTAGAGCTGCCCGTTCCAGGTGATCTCGCCGGTGAGCAGGTTCTCCTCGAAGCCGCCGATGCGGCCGAGGCGCTGGGCGTGCTGCAGCAGGCTCGCCAGGCGCGCCGTCTCGTCCTCTATGCGCCAGATCAGCAGCACGCTGCCGCCGTGGCGGCTGATGTTGATGTCGGCGACCGCCGCCAGCGGGACGTCGTCCACCAGGGCGGTGAGCCGCATGCGGTGGGCACGGAACGGCTCACCCGTCGCGTAGACCCGTTCGACCTGCTCGAACAGCTCGCTCTCGCCGGCGGCCATCGGGTACGCCTCCAGCAGCAGGGCGCCGTTGACCACACCGCGCGGCCGGCCGGCCGGGTCCAGGAAGCGGCTGTTGACGTGGTGGATGCGGAAGTCGACCAGTTCCCCGGCGGAGTCCAGGTGCGGCACCAGCACCAGGGCCGGGTCGTGCAGCCCGTCGGCCAGGGCCGTCAGCTCGGCGACATCGGGCAGCGGGCGCGGCGCCGGATCGTCGTCCGGGCGGTGCAGGGCGTGGTTCTCCAGCGTGTGCGCGCACAGCTCGGCCAGCGCCTCGACCTGACGGACGATCTGCGGCGGCTGCGGCTCCAGCGGCGCGGGCCAGACGATCTCCAGCACGCCGTGGATCCGGCCGCCGTTGCTCGCCGGTACGGCGACCCGGCCGCCGTCGGGGTGGTGGTGCTGGCCGATCGAGGGCAGGCCGGTCTCGGACAGGCAGCCGATCCACCGGCCGGACCGCTCGCCCAGCCCGCGCCGGGCCACGGTCGCCACGCCCGGCGGCACGTACCGCCAGCGCCCCGCCTCCGCGACGGAGAACCCGGCGCTGCCCACGAGGGTGAGGGAACCGTCGGCGCCCAGCGCCCAGATCGCCACCGCCACCGCGCCGAGCGGTGTCAGGGCGTGCTCAAGCAGCGAGTCGGCCACCGCCTGGGCGTCGTCGGCGGCCAGCGCACCGCTCTCGGCGGCCCGCAGCCGCACGGCGGAGGACTCACCGCCCTGCGCGTCGTCCCCGGCACGGTCCGACGTGGCCGCGAGGAACGCGGTCGTCACCTCGGACAGCCGGTCCCGCGAGGCCTGGTTGATGACCTCCACCGCGAACTCCAGCGGCGTGACGCCGGCCTGCTCGGTCAGCTCGGCCAGTTGCCGCGCCGCCTGCGCCGGCCCGCACCCCAGCCGCTCGACGAGGATGCCCTTGGCCAGTTCGATCAGGGCACGCCCGTCCGCCTCCGCCTGGGCCTCCCGCACCTCACGGCGCAGCCGCTGCACGGTCGCCGCGAGCCGGCCCACCGGCGTGGCCCGGCCGTCCGCGTCCTCCTGGGCTCCGCCGTCGCGGGCGGACGGCACCGCGGCGAGCAGACCGAGGCCCGCCGCTTCGTCGCCGGGCGCTTCACCCGGGGGGAGGCCGGTGCCCTCCGGCTCGGACGGCTGCTGGAGATCGCTCACGGTTGACCTGTTCCTCGGCTCCGGCGTCCGGGGACGCCATGTGATCGGCTGGTGCGCACGGCGGCGTGACGTGGTCTCACGCCGACAGCCAGCGCCGGACGCGGCCGATGAGGTCGTCGGTGTCGACGGGCTTGGTGACGTAGTCGTTCGCGCCCGACGCCAGGCTCTTCTCCTGGTCCCCCGGCATGGCCTTGGCGGTGACGGCGATGATCGGCAGCTCGGCGTACTGCGGCATCGCGCGGATCTCCGCGGTGGCGGCGTAGCCGTCCATCTCCGGCATCATCACGTCCATCAGGACCAGCGACACGTCCGGGTGGGCGAGCAGCATCTCGATGCCCTTGCGGCCGTTGTCGGCGTGCAGGACCTGGAAACCGTGCAGCTCCAGCACCCCGCTGAGCGCGAACAGGTTGCGCGCGTCGTCGTCCACCACGAGCACCGTACGGCCGAGGAAGGCGTCGTCCGCGACCTGCGCGGCCGGGCGCTGCGACTCCTCGGCGCGCACCAGCGACAGCACGTCGCCCGGCTCCTCGGCCGACAGGTGCAGCGTGACGCGTTCGCGCAGCTCGTCCAGGCTGGAGAGGAAGTCCAGCGGGCGGCCGTCGGCGCGGGAGCGCAGCATCTGCTCGTGCGCCAGGTCCACCCGGTGACCGGTGTGCACCAGCACCGGCACGCTGGACAGCGCGGAGTCGCCCTGCATGGCCTCCAGCAGCCGGGCGCCTTCGTCGTCGGGCATGCCCAGTTCCAGGACCACGCAGTGGCACGGTTCGGCGGCCAGCGTCGCCGCCGCCTCCTGGGCGCCGACGGCCGTGATGATGTCGATCGCCCCCAGCGGGTCGTCGGGGTCCGGCGCGATGTCGGCGACCGCGCGCTCGGCGACCAGGGTGAGCAGTCCGCGCGGGCGCTCCTCCACGACCAGCAGCCGGCGCCTGCGCTGTTCCTGCGTCCCGCTGTGCCCGGCGGCCTGCGCCGGGGCCTGCGGCAGCGCATCCGAGGCGGCCGAGGAGTGCGCGATCTCCGCGGGCCGGCCGCCGCCGTCCAGGAGGTCCTCGAAGTCGGCGCGCGCGACGGGCAGGTAGAGCGTGAACGTGGAGCCCCGGCCGGGCGCGCTGTCGACCGTGACGGCGCCGCCGAGCAGGTGGGCGATCTCCCGGGTGATGGACAGGCCGAGGCCGGTGCCGCCGTACTTGCGGCTGGTGGTGCCGTCCGCCTGCTGGAACGCCCCGAAGATCGTCTCCAGGTGCTGCCGGGGGATACCGATGCCGGTGTCCTTGACCCGGAAGGCCACGACGGGGCCGCCGCGGTGGACGCCCGGCGGGACCTCCCGGTCGGCGGCGGGCTCGATGCGCAGCTCCACACCGCCCTGCTCGGTGAACTTCACCGCGTTCGACAGCAGGTTGCGCAGGATCTGCCGCAGCCGGGAGTCGTCGGTGAGCAGGTCGGCGGGCGTGCCCGGCGCGGTGGCCACCGTGAAGTCCAGGCTCTTCTGCGTCGTCATCGGCCGGAACGTCGCCTCGACGTACTCCAGCAGCTTGCGCAGCGGTACCCGCTCGGGGGCGACGTCCATCTTGCCCGCCTCGACCTTCGACAGGTCGAGGATGTCGTTGATCAGCTGCAGCAGGTCCGAGCCCGCCGAGTGGATGATGCCCGCGTACTCGACCTGCTTCGGGGTCAGGTTGCGCGAGGGGTTCTGCGCCAGCAACTGGGCCAGGATCAGCAGGCTGTTGAGCGGGGTGCGCAGTTCGTGGCTCATGTTCGCCAGGAACTCCGACTTGTACTTCGAGGCCAGCGCCAGCTCCTGGGCGCGGGTCTCCAGCTCCTGCCGGGCCTGCTCGATCTCCAGGTTCTTCGCCTCGATGTCGCGGTTCTGCGAGGCCAGCAGGGAGGCCTTCTCCTCCAGTTCGGCGTTGGAGCGCTGCAGTTCGTCCTGCTGCACCTGCAACTCCTCCGACCGCGCCTGGAGTTCGGCGGTCAGCCGCTGCGACTCGTCCAGCAGCTCGTCGGTACGGGCGTTGGCCACGATGGTGTTGAGGTTGACGCCGATGGTCGGCATCAGCTGCGCCAGGAAGTCCTGGTGGATCCGCGTGAAGCGGGCGACGGAGGCCAGCTCGATGACGCCGAGGACCTGCTCCTCGACCACGATGGGCAGCACGACCAGGGCGCTGGGCACGGTCTGCCCGAGCCCGGAGGAGATGGTCACGTAGCCCGGCGGCAGCTCCTCCACGCTGATCGGGCGCCGGTTGCGGGCGGCCTGCCCGACCAGTGAGCGGCCGACGGGGATGCGGTCGGGCCGGCCGGCGTCGTCGGGGTAGCCGTAGGAGCCCACCAGCCGCAGTTCGGGACCGCGCGCGGTGTCCTCCGCCAGGTAGAACGCGCCGTACTGCGCCGAGACCAGCGGCGTCAGCTCGTCCATGATCAGCTCGGCGACGACGGGCAGGTCGCGGTGGCCCTGCAGCAGGCTGGAGATGCGGGCGAGGTTGGTCTTGAGCCAGTCCTGCTGCTGGTTGGCCCGGGTGGTCTCGCGCAGGGACTCCACCATGGAGTTGATGTTGTCCTTCAGCTCGGCGACCTCGCCGGACGCCTCCACGGTGATCGAGCGGGTCAGGTCGCCCTCGGCGACGGCGCTGGCGACCTCGGCGATGGCGCGGACCTGCCGGGTGAGGTTCCCGGCGAGTTCGTTGACGTTCTCCGTCAGCCGCTTCCAGGTGCCCTCGACGCCCTCCACCTCGGCCTGTCCGCCGAGCCGGCCCTCGCTGCCGACCTCGCGGGCGACGCGGGTGACCTCGGCGGCGAACGACGACAGCTGGTCGACCATCGTGTTGATGGTGGTCTTCAGCTCCAGGATCTCGCCGCGGGCGTCCACGTCGATCTTCTTCGACAGGTCGCCGCCTGCCACCGCGGTCGTCACCAGCGCGATGTTGCGCACCTGGCCGGTGAGGTTGTTGGCCATGGAGTTGACGTTGTCGGTGAGGTCCTTCCAGGTGCCCGCCACGTTCGGCACGTTCGCCTGCCCGCCCAGGCGGCCCTCGGTGCCGACCTCGCGGGCGACGCGGGTGACCTCGTCGGCGAACGCGGACAGCGTGTCGACCATCGTGTTGATGACGTCGGCCAGCGCCGCGACCTCGCCCTTGGCCTCGACCGTGATCTTCTGCGACAGGTCGCCGCGCGCGACGGCCGTGGCCACCTGCGCGATGGAGCGCACCTGACCGGTCAGGTTCGACGCCATCACGTTGACGTTGTCGGTGAGGTCCTTCCAGGTGCCCGACACGCCCCGCACGATGGCCTGTCCGCCCAGGTTGCCCTCGGTGCCGACCTCGCGGGCGACGCGGGTGACCTCGTCGGCGAAGGCGGAGAGCTGGTCGACCATCGTGTTGATGGTGTTCTTCAGTTCCAGGATCTCGCCGCGGGCGTCGACGGTGATCTTCTGGGAGAGGTCGCCCTGCGCGACCGCCGTGGCGACCTGGGCGACGTTGCGGACCTGCGCGGTGAGGTTGCCCGCCATGAAGTTCACGGAGTCGGTGAGGTCGCGCCAGGTGCCCTTGACGCCCTTGACGTCCGCCTGCCCGCCCAGGCGTCCCTCGGTGCCGACCTCGCGGGCGACGCGGGTGACCTCGTCGGCGAAGGCGGAGAGCTGGTCGACCATCGTGTTGATGGTGTTCTTCAGTTCCAGGATCTCGCCGCGGGCGTCGACGGTGATCTTCTGCGAGAGGTCGCCCTGCGCCACCGCGGTGGTCACCTGGGCGACGTTGCGGACCTGGGAGGTGAGGTTGCCGGCCATGAAGTTGACCGAGTCGGTGAGGTCGCGCCACACGCCGCCGACGCCGGGCACCTGCGCCTGCCCGCCGAGCCGGCCCTCGCTGCCGACCTCGCGGGCGACGCGGGTGACCTCGGCGGCGAACGACGACAGCTGGTCGACCATCGTGTTGACGGTCTCCTTCAGCTGAAGGATCTCGCCGCGCGCGGGGACGTCGATCTTCTGCGACAGGTCGCCCTTGGCGACCGCGGTCGCCACCTGGGCGATGTCGCGGACCTGGGTGGTCAGGTTGCCCGCCATGGCGTTGACCGAGTCGGTCAGGTCGGCCCAGGTGCCCGAGACGCCCGGCACCTCCGCCTGGCCGCCCAGGGTGCCCTCGGTGCCCACCTCGCGCGCGACGCGCGTCACCTCCGAGGTGAAGACCGACAGCTGGTCCACCATGCCGTTGAACACCGTGGCGATGTCGCCGAGCAGGCCCTCGCCGTCGGACGGCAGCCGGGTGCCGAAGTCACCGTCACGTACCGCGGTCAGTCCGGCCAGCAGCTGCCGCAGCTCCTGCTCGCCCGGGGCCCGGTCCACGGCCTCGATCGTCTTGCTGGTCATGCGCGCCCTCGTTCCGCTTCCCGCTTCCCCAAGAGCCCTCACCCCGAGGGCTCGGAACCGTGCCGGGTTCCTTTCGGCCCCGCTCACCGTCCGCATTTCCGCAGTCCGTGGATCGGCCGGATGAGAAAATCCGGTGAAGGTTAACCCAGTTGTCGTGCGACAACCAAAGGCTGATGCGAGCACTTCAGTCCGCCCGAAAAACTTCCGAACCCGGTGGAATGGCCAGCGCATTCGGGGGTACTCGAATTTGTTTTCCGATACCCGGTCCGATACCCGGGGGGCCTTCAGGAATCCCGCGTCCCGAGCATCCGCAGGGCCTCGTGCAGTCCCCGGGGACGGAGCAGGCCGGGCCCTTGTGCGCGTCCCCAGCCGGGGCCGCTCAGCAGTACCGCGCTGTGCGTCCGGGCGCCGCGCACACCCCAGCGGGTGACGGCGAGCCGGCGCGCCAGCGGCATGTCCGCCGTGGACCGGGACTGCGACCAGAGCACCGCGGCGCCGGGACCGACCCGCCGCATCGCGTCGGTGAGCGCCTCGGCGGGCACCGCGCCGCCCAGCACGATCGTGGGCACGCCCCGCTCCGCCAGCGCGGCGCCCAGCGCCTCCAGGGGCAGGGTGTGCTGCTCGTCGGGCAGACAGGCCAGCAGCACCGGAGGGATCCCGGGCCGGCGCGGGGCCGCCGCCGCGTGCACGTAGGCGTGGCGGAGCGTGGCGGAGATGTGCCAGGACAGCAGGTGCTCGACCTCCAGGTACCGGTCTCCGGCGGACTGCCACTTGCGGCCCACGGCCCGCAGCACCGGCGCGAGGATCTCCTCCCAGGCCACGACCAGGCCGTAGGTGCGCACCGCCGACGTCAGCTGCTCCTGCACGCCCGCCGCGTCCAGCCGGACGGCCGCGCGCGCCAGGCCCCTGCACTCCTGCCGCACGTCGCCCAGGGGCAGGCCGCTGGGGGAGCGCGAGGCGCGTGCCGCCGGGCGGCCGTCCGGCGGCACGGGGACGGCGCCGTGGACGAGACCGGAGACCGACGCCGGCACCCGGCCGAGGGCGCCTGTACCGGCGATGCCCGTACCGACGATGTCCGTGCCGGTGGTGCCCGTGCCGGTGGTGCCCGTGCCGGCGGTGCCTGCGTCGGTGGTGCCCGTGCCGGTGGTGCCCGTGTCGGCGGTGCCTGCGTCGGTGGTGCCCGTGCCGGTGGTGCCCGTGCCGGTGGTGCCCGTGCCGGCGCGCTCCTTCGCGGCCCGTGCCGCCTCCGCCGGGGGGATGCCCGAGGCCGTGAGCCGGCACATCTCGAAGACCATGGCGATGTCGTCGGGCGACCACCGCCGGTGGCGTCCGTCGGCGCGGGCCGCCGGGCCGAGGCCGTAGCGGCGGTCCCAGGACCGCAGGGTGGTGGGCGACACACCCAGGCGCCGGGCGAGGAAGCCGGTGGTCACCCCGGCCGCGGGGAAGGCCCCGGCGTCCTCCTCGCTCACGTCCACCGCGTCCCGCCCGGGTGACAGCCCCCGACGTCGATCACAGCCGCCTCCGCTCACATCACGCGACCGGCGGTAACAGAACCGGTCATGCCACCCCTGCTTCGGTTCCGGCAGCGTCGACGGATGCAACGACCGGCCTCCGGCGCGGATCGCCGATGGGGATCGCGGCCAGGACCGGCATCCCCAGGACCTGACCGTGCCGAACCGCTTTCCCTACGCTGGCACCGGGCTACGAGGCGGGATCGCTCTCCGGTCCCGCCCCTGGGGGAGGAGCGTCCACAGTTGTCAGACCTCATGCCGGAGTTGCCGCCTGGATACCGGGCGTGTCCGACCACTGCCGACGACCTCGGCGACGTCCATCGCCTGGTCACGGCCTGCGAGCGGGAGCTCCACGGACAGGCGCACACCGATCTCGGCCGCGTCGCCGCCGACCTGGCCAGACCGGGGCTGGTCCCGGAGCTGGACACCCGGCAGATCCACGACCGGGCAGGGCAGCTGGTCGCTCGGGCCTGGGTGAACCGGCGCTCGGAGGTGGACGTCCACCCCGAGCACCGCGGCCGCGGCCTGGGCGGCGCGCTCCTGGACTGGGCCGAGGCCCGCGCCCGGCAGACGGGTGGCGCGCGCATCGTCCAGACGGTCCCGGACAGCGACAGACATGCTGTCGCGCTGCTGCGCTCGCGCGGATACGAGCCGATGGTGACCGAATGGCTGCTGGAGTTCCCGATGCCGGAGGAACCGGCCGTGCCCGAGCCCCCGGCCGGCATCACGGTCCGGCCGTTCGGCCCCGGCGACGAGCACGACGCACACCGGGTCGTCGAGGACGCCTTCGACGAATGGCAGCAGCGGCGCCAGTCCTACCAGGAGTGGGCCCGGCACACCGTCGACCGCCCCGCCTTCGCCCCCGCGATGTCGGCGCTGGCGTTAGCCGACGGCCAACTGGTCGGCGTCGCGCTCGCGCTGGATCTCCCGGACACCGGCGAGGGCCGCATCGAGCAGGTCGCCATCCGCCGCGATCACCGCAAACCGGGGCATCGCCCGTCTCCTGCTCCGCACCGTGTTCCGCGGCTTCCACCAGCGGGGACGGCAGGCGTGCACGCTCGGGACGCACTCGGAGACCGGCGCACTCGACTTGTACCTGAGCGTGGGTATGAGGGTCCGGCACAGTTCCACGGTCTTCCGGAAGAACCTGCCGGCAGAGCGGTGATCAACCACGAGCGGTGTCGTCGTCGTACACGAGGAGGCCGTCGGGGCGCAGGCGGGCGCCCGGAGTCGGGCGGTGTGCCGTGAGGCGTCCGTCGTGCATGAGGTGGCGGACGAGCGCGCCGCGGGCCAGGACGGCGAAGTCGGCGATCAGGCGCCGGTGGCACCGCCACCACACCGCCTCGCCGCACATCACCGCGGTGCGCTCCGCGCGTGCCTGCCGCAGCAGGTCGTCCACGGCGGCGACGAACTCCGGGCTGCGGGTGTGCGCGGCGTAGCCCCGGAAGGAGACGTTGCGCCAGACCGTGTCGGGCGAGTCCGGCGGCGGTCTGCGGAAGCCGCCCAGGCGCGGCTCCCAGCGGTAGGCGACGCCCGCCTCGGGCAGCCACCGCGCCAGCCGCTGCCGTGACATGTCCGGGTGGCGGCGGCTGCCGGGCGCGGTCCGGACGTCGACGACGGCGGTCACGCCGGCGCCCCGGAGCAGGTCCGTCAGCGACGCCCGGTCCGCGGTGCCGTGCCCGAAGGTGATCAGCTCGGGCCGGGGCGGCGGGGTCTCCGGCGGGGCGCCGGTCCGGTCAGGGCCCATGGAGAGAGTGCAGCAGGTCCGGGCCCGAGCGGCACGCCGGGGCGCGGGGCCCACGCGGGGCCCCGCGCCGGAGGGCGCGGAAGCGGGACGGCCGGCGTCCCGTTCGGGTCAGCCCGGGAAACGCCCGGTGGAACGCAGCTGCCAGCGGCGTTCCGCGTAGGCCAGGTCGTCGCGCCACAGCCGTCCGGCCGTCGCCTCCATGAACCGGCGCAACACCGGGGCCATCCTGCGGGCCGCGGCGAATCCGGGCCGTTCGGAGGAGGCTACGACGGCCTCGACGACGGCGGTGCGGGGACGGCCCCGCTCGTCCGGACCCAGCGGGGTGGCGTGCGTCTCGACGACCGAACCCCGCCCCTCGCCCTCGGTGATGCGCATGACGACCGTGCGCGGTCCGGGGGTGGTGAAGACCGCCCGCACCGGCACGACGAGCCGTCCCGCGACCTTGAAGGAGACGTCCACGGTGAAGCCGTCGTCGGCGTCCGCCCCGTCCCCGTCCGTCCCCTCCCCGTCCGTCCCGTCCCCGCCCGGCGTGCCGACGACCGTGAGGTCGACGAAGGAGTACGGATGGAACCAGGCCCCGTGCCACGGGTCGAGCCGGTTGGCGACGACGTCCTCGGGCTCGCACACCCCCACCCCGGTGTAGACGGCGGCGAGGGAGCGGGCCGGCTCCGGGCGGGGCGGTACGACGGGGGCGTCCAGCGGCGCCTCGCCGCCCACCGGGTCCAGGCGCACCCAGACCAGGACGCCGTCGTCGTGCACGGGCAGCGGCTCCCACCCGGCGAACGGCGCCCCGTCCAGGGCCAGCCCGTGCCAGTGGCACACGAGCGTCCCGCAGCGCACCGGGCTGTCCGCGAGCGGCGCGCCCAGGTGCGGGCAGATGCCCGGACCCGCCGCCAGCCGCCCGTCGGCGGTGCGCCACACCACGACCTCCCGCCCGGCCACCGTGCCGGACAGGGGCCGGTCGCCGCGCACGTCACGCGACGCGCCCACGACGAACCAGTTGCCGGAGGGGCGCGCCTGGGCCCGCTTCAGGGCCTCGGCGATCACCGCGGGGCGCGCCTGGCGCCAGGTCGGCCGCTGCTCATCCCAGCGCACCGGGTGCCGGCGGAGCGACAGGGGATAGCGGCCACGGTCCTGCGGTCGGCGGGGCATCAGGCGACCCTTTCCTGCATCGGTTCGGACGCGGACCCGGAGCCGTCCCGGCCGGTGCGGCCGGCGGGGTCTGCGCGGTCTGCGGTCTGTGCGGTCTGTGCGGTCTGTGCGGGGGAGACGGCGGCCGTCCGGTCCCCGGCCCCGCGGGCGCGCAGCCTCGCCGCGACGACCCGGACCAGACCGTCGGCGGCCACCACGGCACGGCGCCGCCGCGGGACCACGGCCCGGCGCTGCACCGAGCGGTAGCCGTCCTCGGCGACCGCGTCCAGGATCCCCCCGTACAGCACGAACGCCGTGCGGATGCACGGCCGGGAGACCGGTTCGAGCATGGCCAGTCCGGGCGCCGCGTCCCGGTACACCTCGCGTGTCAGCCGCTCGAACTCCCGCAGCGCGGCGGTGATCCGGCGGTCGGGGCGTCCGGTGTCACGGCTCCAGCGCAGCAGGTCGCGGTCCACGCCGTGGGCCGACAGCAGGTCGGCGGGCAGGTAGACACGGCCGCGGTCGAGGTCCTCGCCGACGTCCCGCAGGAAGTTCGTCAGCTGGAACGCCACGCCCAGGGCCGCCGCGTGCGGTTCCGCCTCCTCGCGCGGGACGACCGTGCCGAGCACCGGCAGCATCTGCAGGCCGATCACCTCCGCCGAGCCGTAGGTGTAGCCGCGCAGGTCGCGGTAGGTGGCGTAGCCGGTGACGTCCAGGTCGGCGCGCATCGCGGTCATGAAGTCGGCGAAGTGCCGGTGGTCGATGGCGTAGCGGCCCGCGGTGTCGGCCAGGGCCCGGACCACCGGCTCGTCGCTGTCCCCGGCGCGCAGCCCCGTCTCCAGCTCGCGCTGCAGCAGGGCCAGCCGCGCCGAGCGGTCGTCCGCGGAGGCCGCCGGGCCGCCGTTGTCGAGGGCGTCGACGATGTCGTCGGCCCAGCGGGCGAAACCGTACAGGGCGTGCACCGCGGGCCTGCGCTCCACCGGCAGCAGGCGGGTGGCCAGGAAGTACGTCTTGCCGTGCCGGGCGTTGAGCCGCCGGCAGTGCGTGTACGCCTGCCGCAGCGCGGGATCGGCGATGCCGGCTGCGTCGAGTTCGCGGTCGGTCACGCCGGCCTCCCTTCCCGGGCCTCCCGCACGACGGGCCGCGGTGGCGCGCCGGAGCGTCGGGAGCGGCCGCCGCCCGTGATCCGCGCCGCGGCCAGCTTCCCCGACACCAGCACGGTCGGCACGCCGACGCCGGGGGTGGTGCCGCAGCCGGCCAGGACCGCGTTGGCCGTGCCGCGCACCAGGTTCCGCGGCCGGAACGGGCCGGTCTGCGCGAAGGTGTGGGCGGCGGAGAAGGGCGAGCCGGCGGCGTGTCCCTGCGCCTGCCAGTCGGCCGGTGTGACCAGGCACTGTTCCTCGATGGCGGAGGCGACGCCGTCGAGGCCGCGCCGCTCCAGCTCGGTGAGCAGGCTGTTGCGGTAGCCCGGGGCGAGGTCGCCCCAGTCCGCCGCGCTGGGGCCGAGGGCGGTGTTGGGGGCGGGGGCCAGGATGTAGTGCAGGTGCCGTCCGGGCGGGGCGAGGCCGGGGTCGGTGGTGGTGGGGCGGGTGATGAGCAGGGACGGGTCGCTCATCAGACGGCCGGTCTCGGTGAGTTCGGTGAACGTCTGCCGCCAGGCCGCGCCGAAGGAGATGGTGTGGTGGGCCAGCCACGGCCAGGTGCGGTCCGTCCCGGCGTGCAGGATCACGGCGGAGGGGGAGAACCGCAGCGGCACCGGGCGCTTCGGGGTGTGGCCGAGCAGGCGGTAGGCGACGGGCAGGTCGGGCGTGAGGACCACCGCGTCGCAGGGGATCCGGTCCCGCTCGGTGACGACGGCCGTGACGCGGTCCCCGGAACGCTCCAGCCGGGTGACCGCCTCCCCGAAGCGCAGCTCCGCCCCCGCGTCGGCGGCGGCGTCCGCCATGGCCCGGGGGAGCGCGTGCATGCCGCCGCGCGGGAAGTACACGCCGGCCACGGTGTCCATGTAGGCGATCACGGCGTAGGCGGCCAGGGCGCGGGCCGGTGACACGCCCGCGTAGAGGGACTGGAAGGAGAAGACCCGCCGCAGCCGTTCGTCGTGCACGAAGCGGCCGATGCGGGCGTCCAGCCGGCCGAACCCGCCGAGCGCGGCCAGCCGGGCGAGGTCCGGGCCGAGCAGTTGCAGCGGGGAGTCGAAGTTGACGTCGATGAAGCGGCGCATCTGCGCCCGGTACAGCTTCTCCAGCCAGGCGCGCAGCCTGCGGTAGCCGGCCGCCTCGCGCGCGCCGGCGAAGCGTTCCACCTCCGCCTCCATCGCCTCGGCGCCGGTGTGCACGTCCAGGGTGCTGCCGTCGGCGAAGCGGGCCCGGTACGCCGGGTGCAGCGGCAGGAGTTCCACGCGGGCGTGCAGGCTGTCGCCGACGGCGGCGAAGGCCTCGTCGGCGAGGTGCGGCATCGTCAGCACGGTGGGCCCGGTGTCGATGTGGTAGCCGCCCCGCACCAGGCGCCCGGCACGCCCGCCGGGCGACTCGTCGCGCTCGACCAGGGTGACCCGGCGTCCGGCGCCGAGCAGGTGCAGGGCGGCCGCCAGCCCGGACAGACCGGCGCCGACGACCACGACGTGGTCGGTGCGGCCGGGAACGGTGCGGGTCATCGGCGCGCCCCCTCGTCAGCGGCGGTCAGCAGCAGGGAGACGGGGACCGCGCCGTCCGCCGCGGCGCCCGCGGCGCCCGCGGCGCCCGCGGCGCCCGCGGCGCCCGCGGCGTCCCCGGCGTCCGGGGTGCCGGTCGGTGGCGGCGCGGCGGCGGAGCGCAGCAACGCGGTCAGCCGTTGTCCGGCGTGCGGTTCCAGCGGGGCGGCGTCCAGGTGCCGCAGCCCCTGCGCCACCAGCCGCCCGATCTTGCCCTCCACGGTCCGCCGTGCCCCGGTGGCCGTGAACACCTCGCGCACGGCGTCCAGCTCGGCGTCGGACGCGTCGGCCCGGCCGAGCGTGTCCCGCAGCACCGTCAGGGCGTGCCGGTCGCCCGCCGCCTCGGCCCGCGCCCGGGCGACGGCGGCGAGGTAGGTCGGCTTGCCGGTGCGCAGGTCGCCCCCGGCGGGCTTGCCGGTGCGGCGGGGGTCGCCGAAGACGTCGAGGAGGTCGTCGCGCAGCTGGAAGGCGAGGCCGACGCAGCGGCCGGCCGAGCACAGCGCCCGGGTCGTGAGCGGGTCCGCGCCGGCCAGGGCGGCGCCCAGCGCCAGCGGACGCTCCACGGAGTACAGCGCGCTCTTGAGGCAGGCGGCGCGGATCGCCCGGGCGAGGGACCGCGCCGAGGTGGCCTCGCCGTGGGCGTCGAGGTACTGCCCCGCGACCATCTCCATCCGCATGATGCTCCACAGCTCCCGCACCCGGTGGGCGGTGTCCGGCGTCAGCTCGGTGTCCGCGACCACGTCGTCCGCCCAGGCCAGGGCCAGGTCGCCGGCCAGGATGGCGGCCGCCTGGCCGAGGCGGGCGCTGCCCGGTCCGGCGGCGCGGGCGTACTGGGCGGCGACGTCGGCGTGCAGCGCGGGACGGCCGCGGCGCAGCGGCGCGGCGTCCATCACGTCGTCGTGGACCAGGGCGCAGGTCTGGATGAGTTCCAGGGCGGCCCCGATCCGCAGGGCGGCGTGCGGCGCCGGGGGCGCGCTGCCGGCGCAGGCGCGCTGCGCCCACCACACGAACCGGGAGCGGGTGAACTTGCCGCCGTCCTCCGTGAACCGCGCGACCCGCGCCGCCAGGTCCCGTGCGAACAGCGGGTCGACCGCCTCGGCCGCGGCCACCCGCTCGGCGAGCAGGCCGGCCAGGACCCCGCGCACCGCCCCGGTCACGTCGGCGTCCACGACCCGCGGATCGTCCACCCCGGTCGCGTCGCCGTCCACGGCGTGCGGACGGGCCCCGGCCTCCACGGCGCGCGGATCGTCCGCGCCGGTCGCGTCGCCGTCCACGGCGTGCGGGTCGTCCGCGCCGGTCATGTCGCCGTCCACGGCGTGCGGGTCGTCCGCGCCCGCCGGGTGCGCGGCGGTGGGGGCGCCGTGCGGGGCGCCGTACGGCCGGTCGGCGCGGGGGCGGTCCGGCGGACGTCGGTCCGCACGGTGATCCTTCGCCGCGGTGGGGCTCATGCCGGTTCCCCTCATCGAGATCCTCGCGATCAGAGCTGGCGTCGTCGTCATCGTCGTCATCGGTTCCGCGCGGGCCGGGGCGACGGATGCGGCGATCCCTGCCGGATGACGGCTCTCGCGCCGGCTGCTGCCGAATTTTCGATGCAAAGACGATGCGAGTTGTGCAGGGGTGCATCGAATCCGCACGGTGGAGTGGTCCTAGTCGCTCTCAGTGGTGATCAGGCTCAGCAGAGGAGTAGCCATGACGACCGCACAGCAAACCCTCGAGTACCTCGACGAGACCGAACTCGTCGACGGTTTCCTCGCCGGGGACGAGGCGTGTCTCGAGGTCGTCCACCGCCGCTGGGGCCCGCTGGTGCACACCCTCGCCAAGCGCTCGCTGGGCGACGCGAGGGAGGCGGAGGACGTCACCCAGTTGGTGTTCCTCGCCGCGTGGCGGGGCCGGGCCGGGTTCGTCCCGGGGCGCGGGACCCTGCCGGCCTGGCTCGTCGGCATCGCCCGCCGGAAGATCGCCGACGCGCTGTCGGCCCGTACTCGGCGGACCGAGCTCGTCGCGGCGGCGGGCGCCAGGCTGCTGCTGACGGTCCCCGACCAGGGGGCCCGGCCGGAGGCGGCGCTCGACCGGGTCCTGCTCGCCCGGGAACTGGAGCGGCTGCCCGCACCGCAGCGTCGCGTGCTCAACCTCGCCTTCTACGACGACCTCACCCAGACCCAGATCGCCGAACTCACCGGGTGGCCGCTGGGCACCGTCAAGAGCCACGCCCGCCGCGGACTGCACCGACTCGCCAGCCGTCTCGCCGACGGCGAGGACGAGCACGCGGCGTGACACCAGTGCACGAACGATGCGCACGCCGCGCCGGAGCCGGTACGGCTCGGTAGGCTCACGCGGGAAGCGACCGCGCAGGTGACGTACCGCATCCGAACGGGTACCCCGGCGGGAATGATCCGGACAGGCGGGACCGGTGCGGGAGGAGTGAGCGGGACGTGCTCGAGGCGGACGTCGCCATCATCGGAGCGGGAGCCGCCGGGCTGTCCCTGGCGCACCGCCTGTCCTGCCCCGAGCCCGGCGCCCGACGGCTGTCCGCCGTCCTGGTCGACGCCCCGCCCGGCCCGCTGCGCCCGCCGCCGCGCACCTGGTGCTTCTGGGAGGCGGGCCGCGGCCGCTACGACGCCGCCGTCACCGCGTCCTGGCGGCGCCTGCGCGTCCACCGGCCCACCGGAGAGCCCATCGAGGACGACATCGCCCCGCTGACGTACAAGATGCTCCGCTCGGACGACTTCGAGTACCTGGTCGGGCACGACCTCGCACAGAGTGGACGGGTGCAGCGGCTCCAGGCGACGGTCGAGAGCGTCGAGGGCGTCCCCGACGGCGCGCGCGTCCACGCCCGGACATCCGACGGCCGGGCCCTGTCCGTGCGGGCCCGCTGGGTGTTCGACTCCCGTCCGCCGGGCAGCCTGCCCGCCGCCCGGACCACGCTGCTGCAGCACTTCCACGGCTGGTTCGTGCGGACCGGCCGCTCCGCGTTCGACCCGGCCCGCGTGGAGCTCATGGACTTCCGCACCGCCCAGCCCGCCAAGGGCCTGTCCTTCGGTTACGTCCTGCCCACCGGCTCCGGGCAGGCCCTGGTGGAGTACACCGAGTTCTCCCCGGCGGTGCTGTCCGCCGACGCCTACGAGGCGGCGCTGCGCCACTACACCGGCAGCGTGCTCGGCCTCGAGGACTTCGAGGTGGTCGGCACCGAGACCGGCGTCATCCCGATGACCGACGGTCCCTTTCCCCGGCAGACGGCGCCGTCGGTCTTCCGCATCGGCGCGGCCGGGGGAGCGACCCGGCCGTCGACCGGCTACACCTTCGCCGGCGTGCAGCGGCAGACCGCCGCCGTCGCGGCCGCCCTGAGCCAGGGGCGCCGTCCGGTGCCGCCGCAGCCCCACTCGGCGCGTTCCCGCGCCATGGACGCCGTCCTGCTGCACGCCCTGGACGGCGGCCTGGTGGACGGCGCGGCCTTCTTCTCCGGCCTGTTCTCCCGGGTGCCCATGGCCCGGCTGCTGCGCTTCCTCGACGGCGGCACCCGCCTGCACGAGGAGGTCGGCATCGGCCTGCGCACCCCCGTCCTGCCCATGCTCCGCGCCGCCGCGGAGGTCCCCCGGCTGCCCCGCCGCCCCTTCCCCGGACCCTGACCGGCGTGCGCCCCACCGCACCCCCCGCGCCCCGACCGGCGTACACCCCGACCGGCCCACCGCACACCCAGCCCACCACACGACCAGCCCACCACACGACCAGCCCACCGCACACCCAGCCCACCGCACACCCAGCCCACCGCACACCCCGTGCCCCCACGCCCCGCACACCGCACGCCCCACACCCGACCACCCGCTCCAGGAGACGGCATGACCTTGCTGCACGACGCGGACCTGGCCGCCGCGTTCGACCGCGCGGCACCCGGCTACGACAGACTCGTCGCCGCCAACCCCGGCTACCACGCCCACCTGCGCCGCTCGGTACGCCGGCTCGGCCTGCCGGGTCCCGGCACGGGACTGCGCGTGCTCGACCTCGGCTGCGGCACGGGCGCGTCCACCGCCGCCCTGTGCGCCGCGCTGCCCGACGCCGAGATCACCGCCGTGGACGCCTCCGCCTGCATGCTGTGCCGCGCGACGGCCAAGCCCTGGCCGAAGGGCGTCCGCTTCGTGTGCGCCCCGGTGGAGGCCCTCGCCGAGGCGGGGGTCGAAGGGCCCTTCGACGCGGTGTTCGCCGCCTACCTCTTCCGCAACGTGACGGACCCCGACGCCGTACTGGCCACCGTCCACCGGCTGCTCGCCCCGCACGGCCGGCTCGCCGTGCACGAGTACACCCTCAGCGGCCGTCCCGCCCACCGCGCGGTGTGGACCGCCGTGTGCCGGGGGCTGGTGCTGCCCGTCGCCACCGCGCTCGGCGACGGCGACCTGTACCGCCACCTGTGGCGCAGCGTCGTCGGCTTCGACACCGCCGACCGGTTCGCGGGCCGCGTCCGCGCCGCCGGGTTCGACCGGGTGCGGGTCCTGCCGCTGCCCGGATGGCAGACCGGCATCACCCACACGGTCGTCGGCCGCCGCGCCCGCTCCACCGCCGGGGGGCCGCGATGACCCGCGAAGCCGCGCCCGCCGCCCGTCCCGGCGGGGACCGGCGCGCCGTCCACCTGCCCGCGCCGCCCGGAGCGCCCCGGGTGAGCGGGACGCCCCGCAGCACCGCCGTCGTCGGCGCCGGCATCGCGGGCCTCGCCGCCGCCACGGCCCTCGCCGAGCGCGGCGTCGACGTCACGCTGTACGAGCGCGAGCCCTACCTGGGCGGCCGGGTGGGCGGCTGGCCGGTGGACCTGTACGACGGCTCGCCCGCGACCATGAGCCGGGGCTTCCACGCCTTCTTCCGCCAGTACTACAATCTGCGCGCCCTGCTGCGCCGCACCGACCCCGGCCTGGAACGCCTCACCGGCCTGCCCGACTACCCGCTGCTCCACGCGAACGGACTGCACGACAGCTTCCGCAGGGTCCCGCGCACCCCGCCGCTGAGCGCGCTCGGCTTCGTCGCGCTCAGCCCCTCCTTCCGCGCGCGGGACCTCGTGCGGATGAACCCGGCCACCGCGCTGGGGCTCCTCGACGTCCGCGTGCCCGACGTCTACGACCGGCTCGACGGCGTCAGCGCCCACGACTTCCTCGAGGCGCTGGGCTTCCCGCAGGCCGCGCGCCACCTGGCCTTCGAGGTCTTCTCCCGCAGCTTCTTCGCCGACCCCCGGCACCTGTCGGCCGCCGAGATGGTCCTGATGTTCCACATCTACTTCCTCGGCTCCGCCGAAGGGCTGCTGTTCGACGTGCCCCGCGACCCGTTCCCGGCGGCCCTGTGGGACCCGCTCGGCGGCTACCTGCGGCAGCACGGTGTCACCCTGCGCACCTCCACGGCCGTCGAGCACGTGTCCCCGGCCGCGGACGGCGCCTTCACGGTCACCGCGGGCGGCGCGGAGACCCGGCACGACAGCGTCGTACTGGCCCTGGACACCCCCGGACTGCGCTCCCTGGTCGGCCGGTCCCCGGGACTGGGCGACGCCGCCTGGCGCGAACGCGTCGCCCGGCTGCGCACCGCACCTCCCTTCCTGGTCTCGCGCCTCTGGCTGGACCGCCCCGTCGCCCGGGACCGGCCCGGCTTCCTGGGCACCGCCGGCTACGGCTCCCTCGACAACGTCAGCGTCCTCGAACGCTGGGAGTCGCAGGCCGCCCGCTGGGCCGGGCGCACCGGCGGATCCGTGGTCGAACTGCACGGATACGCGCTGCCCGAGGACGCCGACCGTGAGGTGGAGACCAAGCGGCTGATCGACCAGCTCGGCCGGGTCTACCCGGAGACCCGGGCCGCGCGGATCCTCGACGAACGGCACGAGTGGCGCCGGGACTGCCCCATGTTCCCGGTCGGCGGCCACGACGAGCGGCCCGGTGTGCACACCCCGCAGACCGGTCTGGTGCTCGCCGGTGACCTGGTGCGCACCGACCTGCCCGTGGCGCTGATGGAGCGGGCCGCCACCACCGGATTCCTGGCCGCCAACGCCCTCCTGCGGTCCTGGGGCGTGCGCGGACACCCGCTGTGGACCGTGCCCGGCCACGGCCGCAGCCGCCTGCTCGGAAGCCTGGCGGGCCGGGTCGCCGGCGGCGCCCGCCGAACACGGTGACGAACACTCTGACGAAAGGGGGGATGAAATGGGAATTCGGGGGTACCTGCCAGCCCGGGCGGCCGACCGGCCGTTCGAGACCGAGGGAGAGGGAACCAACATGACGGCGGCGTTGACGACCGAAGCCGGTGCGGGGCAACTGTCGGAGGTCGCCGACCCCTCCCGGATCGCTCCCAAGGACGCCCGCGAGCTGACCCGTCACTTCCTGGCGCGGCTGGCGGTGCTGGAGGAGGGCACCGAGGAGTACCAGTACGCGCGCAACACCCTGATCGAGATGAACATCTCCCTGGTGCGCTACGCCGCCGCACGGTTCCGCAGCCGCGGGCCGGAGGAGATGGAGGACATCGTGCAGGTCGGTGTCATCGGGCTGATCAAGGCCATCGACCGGTTCGAGGTCTCCCGCGAGGTGGAGTTCACCTCCTTCTCCATCCCCTACATCGTCGGCGAGATCAAGCGGTTCTTCCGCGACACCTCCTGGGCCGTGCACGTGCCGCGCCGGCTGCAGGAGGCCCGGGTGCAGCTGGCGCAGGCGACGGAGGAACTGAGCAGCCGGCTCGGCCGCACGCCGACGGTCGCCGAACTCGCCCAGTTGATGTCACTGACCGAGGAGGAGGTCATCGAGGCGCGGCTGGCCTCCAACGGCTACAACTCCTCCTCCCTGGACGCGGCCATCTCCACCAGCGAGGACGGCGAGAGCGTCCTGGCGGACTTCATCGGCTGCGAGGACGCCGCGCTGGAGCTCGTGGAGGACTTCCACGCCCTGGCGCCGCTGATCTCCCGGCTCGACGAACGCGACCGGCTGATCATCCACATGCGCTTCGTGGAGGAGCGCACCCAGGCGGAGATCGGGGAGCGTCTGGGCGTGTCGCAGATGCACGTCTCCCGCCTGCTCAGCCGCCTGCTGACCCGTCTGCGCGAGGGACTGCTCACCACGGGGTGAGCATCCGGTCCACCGGGCCGCGGCCGCATGCCGCGGACCCCGTCCCCGCGCCTTTCCGTGCCCCGCCGGGAGCCGACGCACCCGGCGGGGCTCGGTCGTGCCCCCGGCCTCCGCCCGGGTTCGGTATGTTTCCCCCTCCGGCCGCCTCCGGGCCCGCCGCGCCCGGCGCCCCGGCGCACCGGGAACGGCCGGGAAGGGGAGCGGAAGCACAGGTCGGGGGGTACGGACGTGCCCGGACCGTGCGGCACGGAGATCGGGACGCGAGTATGCTCCCGACTGTTGTCGGCCGACAACGGTCGGGGCGGACGTGAGGCGGGGAAGGCAGGACAATGGTGACGTCGCAGCCGAGGGCTGCAGGGTCGGCCTCTCCCGTCCGCGTCGACGTCGGCGTGCCGTGGCAGTGGCGCGAGCCGACGGTGCTGCTGGTCGAGGACGACCCCGGCGACGCGCTGCTGGTGGAGGAACTGGTCGCCGACAGCGCCCTGCGGATACGGCTGCGGTGGGTCCGTTCGATGACCGACGCCCGCGACGCCCTGCTGCGGGAGAACCCGGACTGCGTGCTGCTGGACCTCAACCTTCCCGACGCCCGCGGGCTGGAGGCGGTCTCACAGATCCGGGCGCACGCCGACCAGGTGGCCGTAGTGGTCCTCACCGGACTGGCCGAGGAGGAGACGGGCCTGGCCGCGGTGGCGGCCGGCGCCCAGGACTACCTGGTCAAGGGGCGGGTCGAACCGGACCTCTTCGGCCGGGCCGTGCGCTACGCCATCCAGCGCAAGCAAGCCGAACGGGCGGCCGTGGCGCTGCGCGCCAGCCAGCTCCAGGCCCGGGAGAACGCCCGCCTGGAACGCGGCCTGCTGCCGCGCCCGCTGCTGCGCGGCGACGGCGTCGAGGTGGTGGCGCGCTACCGCCCCGGCCGTTCCCAGGCGCTGCTGGGCGGCGACTTCTTCGACATAGTGCAGAGCACGGAAGGCACCGTGCACGCGCTGATCGGCGACGTGTCCGGACACGGACCGGACGAGGCCGCGCTGGGCGTGGCCCTGCGCATCGCGTGGCGCACCCTCGTGCTCAGCGGTGTCACGGGCGCCGAGCAGATCGCGCGGCTCGAGGAGATCCTCGTCGCCGAGCGGGCCCGCACCGAGGTGTTCGCCACGCTGGCCACCCTGACCGCGGCGCCGGGCGAACGCCGGGCCCGCATCATCCGCGCCGGACACCCGGGGATGCTGCTGCGCACGCCGGACGCGCGCGTGGAGTGGGTGGAGGTACCGGCCGGACCGGCGCTCGGCGTGGTGCCCGGCCGGGCCCGGTGGCCGGTCGAGCAGTTCCGGGTGCCGCCCGGAGCGGCGGTGGTGCTGTTCACCGACGGCCTGTTCGAGGGGTACGTCGGACGCGGCCCTGAGCGCCTCGGCGAGCAGGGGCTGCTGCGGCTGGCCCGGGAGACGGCCGGGCTGGCGCCGGAGGACTTCGTCGACGGGCTGATCCAGCGCGCGGAGGAGCTGGCGGAACAACAGGGCGGTCTCGACGACGACGTCGCCGTCCTGCATCTGAGCTGGAACTGAACGAGCCGGACGAACGGGTCGGAGTGTGCGTGTGACTGACGGGACGAGCAGGCCGCCGAGCGGTCCCCGGCTGACGGTGCTGGGCTGGTTCCAGCTGGTCGTGGTCCTGATGATGGTGCTGGTGGTGGTGGGCACCGTCATCGGCGCGCGGCTGCTCGGACAGACCGCGGACATCACCGACCGGCTGACCGGCCGCGTCCTGCCGGCCCAGACCGAGGCGTACCGGCTGCAGGCGGCCCTGGTGGACCAGGAGACGGGGGTGCGCGGCTACGCCATCGTCGCCGACCGGCAGTTCCTCGAACCGTACTCCCAGGGCAGGCGGGACGAGGCCCGCTCGGCCGCCCGCCTGCGGGCGCTCGTCGGCGACCGGCCCGCCCTCCTGAGGGACCTGCGGTCGGTGGAGCGGAACGCGGACACCTGGCGCCGCACCTACGCCGAGCCGCTGATCGCCGACGTCACCGAAGGACAGCCGGGGACGATCGACAAGGCGACCGCCGAACGGGGCCGCAAGGCCTTCGACCAGGTGCGCGCCCAGTGGGCGGCGCAGACCGCCGACCTCACCCGGGCCGTGCACGCCGAGAAGGAACGGCTGGCGCACCAGCGGACCGTCCGGGCGGCGGTCCTCACCGCGCTGGTGGTCCTGTTCCTGCTCACCGGCGCGGTGCTGACGGTGCTGATCCGGCTGCTGGTGGCCCGCCCGCTGGCGGCGCTGCGCGACTCCTCCCGCCGGGTCGCCCGCGGCGAGTTCAGCCACGTCATCACGGGCGGGGGTCCGAAGGACGTCACCGCCGTCGCCGCGGCCGTGGAGGAGATGCGGCAGCGGATCGTCGCCGAACTCGACGCCTCCCGCACCCAGCAGGACCTCCTCACCCGGCAGGCCGCCGACCTCGACGTCCAGGCCGTGGAGCTGCGCCGCTCCAACGCGGAACTGGAGCAGTTCGCCTACGTCGCCTCGCACGACCTCCAGGAGCCGCTGCGCAAGGTGGCCTCCTTCTGCCAGCTGCTGGAGAAGCGGTACGGCGACAAGCTGGACGAGCGCGGCCTGCAGTACATCGACTTCGCCGTCGACGGCGCCAAACGCATGCAGGTGCTCATCAACGACCTGCTCACCTTCTCCCGGGTCGGCCGGGTCAACGACGCCCACCTGCCGGTCGAGCTCGACCAGGCGCTGGACAAGGCGCTGGCCAACCTGGACACCGCCGTCACCGAGGCGCGGGCGCGCGTCGAACGCCCGGAGAGGCTCCCCCGGGTGGTCGGAGACCCGATGCTGCTGGCCATGCTGTGGCAGAACCTCATCGGCAACGCCGTCAAGTTCCGCCACCCCGACCGTGCCCCGGACATCCGCATCACCTGCGAGGAGAGCACCGAGAACCCCGGCAGCCGGCTGCTGAGCGTCACCGACAACGGCATCGGCGTCCCGCAGGAGTTCGCCGAGAAGGTCTTCGTGATCTTCCAGCGGCTGCACAGCCGGGACGCCTACGGGGGCACGGGCATAGGACTCGCCCTGTGCAAGAAGATCGTCGAGTACCACGGCGGCCGGATATGGATCGACCCCGGCCACACCGACGGCACCCGCTTCCGCTTCACCCTGCCGCTCACCGCCGAGGCCGGCGACGACGCGCCTCACGACACCGATGAAAAGGCCCTGACATGACCGAGCCCGGCGCCACCCCGATCGACGTCCTCCTGGTCGAGGACGACCCCGGCGACGAGTTGATGACGCGGGAGGCGTTCGAGGACAACAAGATCGGCAACACGCTGCACGTGGTCCGCGACGGCGAGGAGGCGCTCGACTTCCTCTACCGGCGCGGCGAGTACACGGACGGGCCGACACCGGACCTCATCCTGCTGGACCTGAACCTGCCCAAGTACGACGGCCGGCAGGTCCTGGAGCACATCAAGTCCGACCCGGACCTGTCCCACATCCCCGTGGTGGTGCTCACCACCTCCGCCGCGGAGGAGGACATCCTGCGCAGCTACAAGCTGCACGCCAACGCCTACGTCACCAAGCCGGTGGACCTCGACCAGTTCATCGCGGCGGTCCGCCAGATCGACGACTTCTTCGTCCAGGTGGTTCGGCTGCCCCGCAGCCGCGGCTGAAGCGCCCCCGCGCGGGTGAGATACGTCTCGATCCGTGAGCCGATCGGGTCAGGACTGCATGCTTGCGCCAGCGGGGGTAGAAGTCACGGCGTGAGCGTGGTGAAGGCGAGCTGTATGGAGTCGGCGTCCCCGGACGAGGACGACACCGCTCAGGGTGCTGAGCGGATACAGGCGATGGCGGGTTTCGACGGGGACGACGGTTCCATCGCCGAGGCCCGCCGCGTGGCGGGCGCGTTCCTCGGCAGAGCGCGGTCCCGGCACCGGGTGCCGGTGTCCGTGCGCGCGGTGGACGTGACCCAGCTGGTGGTGAGCGAGCTGGTCACCAACGCCCGCAAGTACGCGCCCGGCCCCGTGCTGATGGACCTGCGGATCGTCGGGGACACGGTCGAGATCGCGGTCTGGGACTCCGACCAGCGGCTGCCTGCGCCGCAGGCCCCGGACCCCGAGCGCCTCGGCCGGCACGGCCTGGAGATCGTGCTGGCCCTGGTGGAGTCCTACGAGGTGACACGCGAGCCGGTGGGCAAGCGCGTCACGGTACGGATCTCCCTGCGCGACACGCCCCACGGCGCGGCCGACCGCCCGCTGGCCGCCTGAACCGCACCCCAGGGCGGCGCTGATACGACCGCGCCCCAGGGCGGCGCTGATACGACCGCGCCCCCGACCCCGGCGCTGATCCCGCCCGCCCTGGCTGCTACTTCACGGCGGCCGGCGTTTCGTCCGTTCGGCCGAGCATGACGGCGCGGTGCCCGGGCAGACGCCCGGACGCCGGGGCAGGAAATGGCGAAGACCCGGCGCCCCAGCGGCGTTGCCCTCGATCTCCGAGCCGGCGGCAACGCCGCTGCGTGGTGTCCGGCGGGGAATCCCGCCGCCGGGCTGGCAGACTGCGCGGCATGGACGTGGACGAAGCACTGCGCCGCCTCGCGGAGGCGGACAGCGACCGGCGCCGACCGGAGTGGTGCGGCGGACGCTACCTCGCGGTGGCCTACGGCGAGAACCTGGCACTGGACGTGGGGCACCTCCGGTCGCTGGGCGCGGAGAAGTTCGCGGCCCGCGGCGCCGCCGCCTCCCTCTACGGCGCCCTGGACCTGCTGGCCGACGACCTCGTGGCGGCCATCGGCGAACCCGTGCAGGACGCGCTCGAGCCGCTGGAGGACGAGGTGTCGCCGGCCGACGACGTGCCCCCGCTCTCCGAGATCGTGTCACCGCGCCGGCGCCTGCTCGCGCTGCTCCTGCTCGGCTTCGGCGGGCCCATGGACCTGGTCACCGAGCGGTTCGAGGAGGAGCACTACCTCGGCGACGCCCTGACCGAGGTACCGGGCGCCCGCTTCGTCCTCCTCGCGAGCGCGGCCCCGCCGCACCAGGAGTTCGCGCTGGGCGTGCTGGAGCTGGGCGTGCTGGAGCCCCGCCGGAGCCCGTCTCAGTCGCCCTCGTTCGGTTCCGCGAGCGCGGGCACGGTCGCGGGCCGGGGTTCGGCCGCCGGGGCGGGGCTGCTCAGGCGGGAGGTCAGCCGGAGCGCCACGGGCTCGGTCCAGCGGGCGGTGAGCGGGCCCACGACGACCAGGATGAGCACGTAGGCCGTGGCGAGCGGGCCCAGGGAGGGTTCGACCCCGGCGGTGACGGCGAGTCCGGCGATGACGATGGAGAACTCGCCGCGCGCGACGAGGGCGCCGCCCGCCCGCCAGCGTCCCCTGGCCGAGACGCCGGCCCGCCTCGCCGCCAGGTAACCGGTGGCGATCTTCGTCAGCGCGGTGACGGCGGCCAGCGCGAGGGCGGGCAGCAGGACCGGCGGAATGCTGGAGGGGTCCGTGTGCAGGCCGAAGAAGACGAAGAACACGGCGGCGAACAGGTCCCGCAGCGGCGCCAGCAGGTTGTGCGCGCCCTCGGCGACCTCGCCGGACAGCGCGATGCCCACCAGGAAGGCGCCGACGGCGGCCGAGACCTGCAGTTCCTGTGCGAGCCCGGCGATCAGCAGGGTCAGCCCCAGCACCACCAGCAGCAGCTTCTCGGGATCGTCGCTGGAGACGAAGCGTGAGATGTGCCGGCCGAACCGCACCGCCGCCACCAGCACCAGCCCGGCGGCACCGAGGGCGACGGCCAGCGTGACGCTGCCGGACGCCAGCCCCGTCCCGGCCAGCAGCGCGGTGATGATCGGCAGGTACACCGCCATCGAGAGGTCTTCCAGGACCAGGATGCTGAGGATCACCGGGGTCTCCCGGTTGCCCAGCCGCCCGAGATCGCCGAGCACCTTGGCGATCACCCCGGACGAGGACACCCACGTCACCCCGGCCAGCACCACCGCGGCCACCGGCCCCCAGCCCAGCAGCAGCGCCGCCACGGCGCCGGGTACGGCGTTCAGCGCGGCGTCGACCAGCCCCGCCGGGTACTGCGTCTTGAGGTTGGACACCAGGTCACTGGCGGTGTACTCCAGGCCCAGCATGAGCAGCAGCAGGATCACGCCGATCTCGGCGCCGATCGCCACGAACTCCCCACTGGTGTCCAGCGGCAGCAGTCCGCCCTGCCCGAAGGCGAGCCCGGCGAGCAGGTACAGCGGGACGGGGGAGAACCGGAAACGCCCGGCGAGCCGGCCCAGCAGCCCCAGGGCGAGGATGATCGCCCCGAATTCGATGAGGAAGACGGCGGAGGAGTGCATGCCGGATCACTCCCGACCGAGGATCGCGGCGGCAGCCTCCACGCCCTCACGGGTGCCGATGACGATGAGGGTGTCGCCGCCGGCCAGCCGGAAGTCCGGTCCCGGAGAGGGGATCGCCTCGGCCAGGCGCAGCACGGCCACGATCGACACCCCGGTCTGCGTCCGCATGCGGGTGTCGCCGAGCAGCCGCCCGTTCCAGTGCGAGGTGGCGGCCAGTTCGATCCGCTCGGCCACCAGCCCCAGCTCGGTCGTCGACAGCAGTCCGGCCCTGTGGTGCGCGGGCATCAGCGCGCCGACGAGCGCCTCCGCCTCCCCGGCCGACAGCCGTACGGACAGCGCGCAGGCGTCGGGATCGTCCTCGCGGTACGCGCTGAGGGTCCGCGCCCCGTCCCGGTGCGCGACCACGGACAGGCGCTGCTGCTCCCGCGTGGTCAGGTCGTAACGGACCCCGATGCCCGGCAACGGCGTACTGCTCACGCGCGCAGCGCCCACGGCTGCCCCCTCTTCGACTTGGGTGTTTCTTGGGTGATTCTTTAACCACACCCTATCGAGCGGTGCCGGAGCGCCGGGTCGCGCCGGTCTACAGGAACCGTCTGATCGGCGTGACGGCGGTCTCCCTGGCCCGCTGGAGGAGGGACCGGCGCCGCCACCGGGCGAGGTCCACCGGGGCGCTCCGCTCGCGGTCCGCGTCGAAGTCGCGGTCCAGGGCCGCGGTGAACTCCTCGTCCAGGACCGCGAGCATGACCTCCTCGTCGTGCTCCAGCGAACGCCGGTTGAAGTTGGTGGACCCGATCAGCGAGGCGACGCCGTCGACCGTCATGATCTTCGTGTGGAGCATGGTCGGCTGGTACTCGCGGATCTCGACGCCCGCCGCCAGCAGCGTCTCGTAGTGCTGCTGTCCGGCCAGCCGGCAGGCCCGCTGGTCGGTGTGCGGGCCGGGCAGCAGGATCTCCACCCGCACCCCGCGCCGGGCGGTGTCCGCGAGGAGGCCGACGAAGTAGTCGTCGGGGGCGAAGTAGGCGGTGGACAGCCGGAAGCGTTCCTCCACGGAGGCCAGCACCACCCGGATCAGCGTCTGCATGTCCTGCCAGCCGAAGCTCGCCGAGCCCCGCACCACCTGGACGGTCGCGCCGCCCACCTGCTCGTGCTCGATGAAGCGGTCGCGTTCGTCGTGCAGCGTGTCATGGCACTCGGCCCAGTTCTGCGCGAACGCGGCGGCTATGCCGTCGACGGCCGGGCCCCGCACCCGGACGTGGGTGTCCCGCCACTCACCGGGATGACGCGCGTCGCCGCACCACTCCTCGGCGATGCCGACCCCTCCGGTGAAGGCGGTGGTCTCGTCGACGACGAGGGCCTTGCGGTGACAGCGGTGGTTCTGCTTCAGCGGGGACAGGCGTACCGGCTTGCGGAACCACGCGACCTGCACGCCCGCGGCGTCCATGGCGTCGAGGAGGTCCCGCTCGATCTTCTGGGCGCCGAACCCGTCGAGCAGGAGGCGCACCCGCAGCCCGGCCCGGGCGCGTTCGGCGAGGGCGTCCGCGAACTCGTGGGCGATCTCGCCGCGCCAGTAGACGAAGGTCATCATGTCGACCGTGTGCCGCGCCGAGCGGATCGCCTCCAGCATGGCGGGGAAGATGGCGTCCCCGTTGCGCAGCGGCGTGAGGTCGTTGCCCTCCGTCGCGGCGATGCCGATCAGGCGTTCGAGCCGTCTTCGCAGCCGCTGCTTGCGGACGCGTGTGCGGTCCGTCGTGCCTTCGCGCACGTCAGCCGTCGCAGCCGTCGCCGTCGCTGTCGTCGCAGCCGCGGGCAGCTCCGGCTTCGGCTCCGGCGTGTCCGGTGTCTCCACCGACCGCAGGGTCATCTCCCGTGCTCCTCTCGTCCTCCACGCCGGGGCCGGCCTCGGACGCGGTCCGCGGCGGGCGCGCGTACGTGTACCCGGCATCGCCCCTCGTACGGCCTGTTCAGCGCGCCTCGTTTCCGCCGCCCGGCGCCGGCTCCGGACCGACGCCGGGCGCCGGCTCCAGATAGACCTCGTCCGCGTAGCACCAGGCCCACACCTCGCCGGGCTCGGCGGAGCACGCCACCGGGTGCCCGGTCTCCTCGTAGTGCGCGGTCGCGTGGGCTCCGGCGGAACTGTCGCAGCAGCCGACGTGCCCGCAGGTCAGGCACGTCCGAAGGTGCAGCCAGGTCCGCCCGCGGGCCGCGCACCGCGCGCAGCCCGGCGGGCGCTCCGGCACGGCGACGGGAGCGCTGCCGCCCAGGTGAGCGCAGCCACGCCCCTCCGGCCGGCCGCCGTCCGGACGTACCCTCCACATGTCCACGGCTCCTCAGCCCTCCTCCTCCGCGCCCGCCGACAGGTACCGACAGTGATTCCGCCGCGGACCGGCCTCCGGTTGCGGCGTGTGCCCCGGCGAGTCGGGGGCATCAGGACCGCACGCACCGTGACGGATTCGACGATCCGAAGGGACGGCCCCCGTGCTGGCGATCTTCTCCGCGGTCCTGTTCTTCATCGCGTTTCTCATCAACGCGGCCGACATCTCGACCAACGACACCTTCACCTCGACCAACGTGATGCTGCTCGGCCTCACCGCGCTGGCCCTGCACCTGGCGGGCATCGGCAGCGCATGGTCCGTGCCGCGCCGCCGGCGCTGACACCGGGCCGCCGCGTTGCCGAGGGCGATAGCCTTTGGGGCGTCCTCGGCACGTCCGCGTTAGGGTCGCCGTCATGACCGACGACAGTCTGCGCTCCGTCACCGTCGAGCGAACCGGCCCCGGCCGCTTCACCGCCACCAACGCCCGCGGCGGCACGATCAGTTTCGGCACCGGTGCCGGTCCCGACGGGGCGGAGGAGTTCACCCCGGTCGAGCTGCTGCTCGCCGCGCTGGGCGGGTGCACGGCGGTCGACGTCGACCTCGCCACCACCCGGCACGCGGAGCCCACCCGGTTCTCCGTCGCCGTGACCGGCCGGAAGACCGACGACGAGCTCGGCAACCGGCTGACCGACCTCACGGTCACCTTCTCCGTCGCCTTCGAGGACGGCGCGGGCGCCGAGCGCGCCCGCGCCATCCTGCCCCGCGCGGTCAGGACCTCGCACGACCGGCTGTGCACGGTCAGCCGTACGGTCGAGACCGGTACGCCGGTGACGGCGACGGTCGAGGACGTCTGAGGTCCGCCCGTGGCCGCGGACGGACGCGCTCAGCGGCCGGCTCCGTCCGGGTGCCGCCGGTCGGAGTCCGGCCAGACGTAGGGCAGGTCGTCCGGCACTCCGGGAAACCTGGCGGCGTAGACGTCCGGGTCCTTGCGGACGAGGGCGGACCGGTGGCTGAGGTGGAAGGCCTCGTCGCCCAGCCACGGCGGCAACTCGCCGGCCGCCGCCAGTTCCGCCTGGCCGCGCGGCGGAGTGCCGGGGCGGAAGGCGGCGAAGTCGGCCACCAGGGTGGCGGCACAGCTGTCCTGGTGGCCCAGCTCGCGCCACACCCGGCAGACCTCCAGCCCGTAGCGCACGAGCGCCTCCTCGTACCCGGTCCACATGCGCACGGCGGGGTGGTGACGCCATCCGTACCCCGGGACGGTCAGGCCGCGCAGCACCTGCAGCGCCTCGACGCGCTGCTTGCCCAGCCGGCGCCGGTCGAGTTCCAGCGCCGACAGCCGGAAGTCGGGGTGGGGCAGAAACGTCTGCATGGGGCGGTTTCCGTTCCGGGCCAGGAGGGCGGGGGAGCCCACCGCGTCCGGGCCCGCTGCCTGCGCCTACGCCTGCTTCTTCCGCTTCAGGGCGGACGGCTTGTGCACCGCCGACCGGCCGGACTTGTCGCTGCGGACCTGGTACTGGGGGTCGTCGGGCGAGGCGTCGACCGTGCGTCCGGCCGCCTCCGTCCGCTCGGTGATCTTCTGCTCGACGGTGCCGGTGGTCTCGGTGCCGTGCGTGCGCCAGGCGACCTTGTCGCCCTTGTGCGGTTCCGTCTCCGATCCCCCCGATCCCTTCTCCGATGCCTTCTCCGGTCCCTTCTCCGGTCCCTTCTCCGGTCCCTTCTTCGAGTCCTTCTTCGGCGAGCTGTCCTTGTCCTTCGCCATGGGCGGGCCTCCTCGTGGGCGGGGTCGGGCACGTCCGCGGTCCACTCTGACGGCGGTCACCCCCGGACGCACCTCGACGGGTTCCCGGTCACCGCCCGAGCATCCAGGCGCGGGTGCCGAACGTCGCGCACGCCTGCGAGGCGAGCGCGGCGGCTGCCCGCAGGCCCGTGACGAAGGCCCGCGTCGTCAGGGGGCCGTGGGCGGCGAGGTGGTGGGCGAGGGCGCCGTGCAGGACGTCCCCCGCGCCGAGCGTGTCCGCCACGCTGACGGCGGGCACCTCCACCGTGCCGCCTCCCTCGGGTCCCGCCCACACGATGGACCGCCCGCCGCGGCTGACCGCCGACCAGGTGACGCCGTGGGCCCGCAGGAACTCCAGTACCTGCGTGGGCGAGCCCGTGCCGGGCGGGCGGAAGTCGGCCGAGCAGACGGCGACATCGGTCAGGGGCAGCAGGCGGTCGGTGCCGTCCTTCCAGCTTCCGCCGTCGTAGAGGACCGGGCGGCCGGCGGCACGTGCGGCGCGGGCGGCCGCCAGGGCCAGCCGCGGATGGTGGCCGTCGGACTCGACGATGTCGTAGCCGGCCACCAGCTCGTCGAGGCCGTCGGGCGGGAGCAGCCGGTGCCGCGCCGCGTTGGTCGAGGCGACGGCGCGCTCCCCGCTGGACGCGGTCACCAGGATCGAGGACACCGCCGGTGGTCCGGGCGAGTCGGCCGCCAGGTCCGTCACGCGCACGCCCAGCCGGGCGAGGTCCGCCGCGGCAGCCACGCCCAGGGGGTGCCGGCCGATCGCGGTGAGCAGCGCGGCCGTACCGCCCAGGTGGCTGAAGACCGCCGCCGCGTTCGCCGCCGGGCCTCCCGCGGCGACGACCTGCTCCCGCGCGGTCACCTTCTCGTCCGGACCGGGCGGACGGTCGACGAGCTGGATGACGTCCAGGGTGCACAGTCCGACGAAGAGCCCCGTGGGCCGCTTCCGCGTCGCCGACGTCACCCGCGGCACCTCCTCGTCCCTGGGTCTCCTGCCCGGTTCCCCTGCCTGGTTCCCCTGCCCGGTTCTGCGGTCAGTGTAGGAACGGACGGCCGCCGCGTGGGCGTGGCGGTTGCGGGCGGGACGGCGGGACGGTCACCGTCGGCGCAGTGCCGGGTCGAGGAGGGAGGGCGGGGTGTCGTTCTTCTCGTGGGGGGCGAGGTCGACGCCGGGGGCGACGACGGCGTCGATCGCGTCGAGGACGTCGGCGGACAGCACGGTGTCGGCGGCGGCGAGCTGTGCGCGCAGGTGGTCCTGCGTGCGCGGGCCGATGAGCGCGCAGGTCACGGCCGGGTGGGCGGTCACGAATCCGAGCGCGAGCTGGATCATGGTCAGGCCGGCCTCGTCGGCGATCCGGGCCAGCCGCTCGACGGCGTCGAGCCGGGCCCGGTTGGCGGGGATGGCGGTGTCGAACCGCTGCGGCATGAACGTCGAACGGTTGGTGGTGATCTCCCGGCCCTCGCGGATCGCGCCCGACAGCCAGCCGGAGGCCAGCGGGCTCCACACCAGTACGCCGAGGCCGTACTCCTCGGTCACCGGCAGCACATGGGTCTCGGCCCCGCGCTGCAGGACGGAATAGCCGGGCTGCTCGGTGACGTACCGGCCCAGGCGGTGCTCGCGGGCCGCCCACTGGGCCTGCACGATGCGGTGCGCCGGGAAGGTCGAGGAGCCGAAGTAGCGGATCTTGCCCGCGCGTTGCAGGTCGGTCAGCGCCGACAGGGTCTCCTCGTCGCCGGTGCTCGGGTCCCACCGGTGGATCTGGTACAGGTCGATGTGGTCGACGCCGAGACGGCGCAGGCTGTCCTCCACCGCGGTGACCAGCCAACGGCGCGAACCGCCCCGGCTGTTGCGCCCGTCGCCCATGGGCAGTCCGGCCTTCGTGGCCAGCACGACGTCGTCGCGGCGTCCGGCGATCGCCTTGCCGGTCATCTCCTCCGATTCGCCGTCGCCGTACTTGTCGGCGGTGTCGATGAGGTTGATCCCGGCCTCGAGGGCGGTGTCGACGAGGGCGGTGACCTCGTCCTGGCTGGTCCGTCCGATCCTTCCGAAGTTCATCGCGCCGAGCGCGAGGGAGCTGACCTGAACGCCGGTGCGGCCCAGGGTGCGGTACTGCATGGCTGTGTTCCTCCGGGAGGCAAGGGGTGGGGTGCCGGCGGGGGCACGGCTTGGCCGGGGGTTCCCGCTCTGGCATCATGAGAAACGGAACGTCGTTCCGGAACCGAAGATACGGAACGTTGTTCCGTTTAGCAAGGCCCGGCCGTGGAAGGAGTGCGCCGTGAACGACGGCGAGGAGGGTGCGGGGCGCGCGGTCCCGTCCAGGCGGGCGGACGCCCGGCGCAACAAGGAGACGCTGCTGGACGCGGCCGCCGCGGTCTTCGTCGCCTCGGGCGTGGAGGCGCCGGTGCGGGACATCGCGGCCAAGGCCGGCGTCGGACTGGGCACGATCTACCGGCACTTCCCGACGCGGGCGGACCTCATCATCGCCGTCTACCGGCACCAGGTCGAAGCCTGCGCCGAGGCCGGTCCCGCTCTGCTGGCGAGCTGCGCGACCCCGTACGACGCGTTGCGGGAGTGGATCGACCGCTTCGTCGAGTTCCTGGTCACCAAGCACGGCCTCGCCGCCGTGCTGCAGTCCGACGACGCCGGCTTCGAGGCGCTGCACGCCTACTTCCTCGACCGCCTCGTGCCCGTGTGCGCCCGGCTGCTCGACGCCGCGGCCGACGCCGGCGAGATCAGCCCCGGCATGGACGCCTTCGCGCTCATGCGTGGCGCCGGCAACCTCTGCATCGGCGCGGAGGGTGATCCCCGCTACGACGCGCGCCGGCTGGTCGGACTCCTCGTCGCGGGACTGCGGCGGAGCTGACCCCTGCCTGACGTACCGTCAACCGGTGGTCGTACAAGGTGACGTGTCCCTAGGATGGACTGCCTCAAGGGCGAAGCCGCCATGTGCGCGCAGGGAGTTGGGGAGACGATGGAGTCCGGGAAGCAGCAGTTGTCCACCAAGATCGATGCCACGGTGCCGACGGCTGCGCGCATGTACGACCACTACCTCGGCGGCAAGGACAACTACGCCGCCGACCGGGCCGCCTGCGAGGAACTGGACAAGGTGGTGCCGAGCACGCGGGCGCTGGCCCTGAACAACCGGCGCTTCCTGCAGCGCGTGGTCAGGACGCTGACCGAGGAGTACGGCATGCGGCAGTTCCTCGACCACGGATCCGGGCTGCCCACCCAGAACAACGTGCACCACGTGGCCCAGGCGATCGACCCGTCCTCGCGCGTGGTGTACGTCGACATCGACCCGATGGTCCTGGTGCACGGCCGTGCCCTGCTGGAGCAGAACGAGCGCACCGCCGTCATCCAGGCGGACTTCCGCGACACCGAAAGCATATTGTCCCACCCCGACACCCAGCGGCTGATCGACTTCTCCCAGCCGGTGGCGGTGCTGTTCAACTCGGTGTTCCACTGCATCCCGGACAGTGACACCGACGGCCCCCTCGCGGTGATCCGGCGGGTGACCGAACGGCTGGCGCCGGGCAGCCACCTGGTGATGTGCCAGCTGGTCAGCGACGACCCCGAGGTGCGGAAGTTCGTCACCGACTTCATGGGCCAGGCCACGCAGGGCAACTGGGGGCGGGTGCGCGAGGAGAAGGATGTCGCGGAGTGGTTCGACGGCATGGACATCCTCGAACCGGGCCTGGTGGAGGTGTCCACCTGGCGTCCCGACAGCGAGGTGGCGCCCCGTCAGCTCACCCAGGAGTGGATCGAGTTCGGGGGAGTGGGGCGCCTGCGCTAGCCGGTATCCCGGTCACGTCTCCGCGTACCGCTGGACGGCGGTGTCGCGGAGGCGGACCAGGGACTCACGGGGGTTGAGGGCCTCGTCGGCCAGCCGGTCCAGAGCCACCCGGTACTCCTCCGTCTCGTCGCGGTCCTCCAGGAACGTGGCGCTCCTGATGTGCTCGAGGTAGACGACGTCGGGCAGGTCGGCGCCGCCGAACCGCAGGTAGGTGACGGGGATGGCGGGCGCGGAGGCGTTCGTGACGTCCAGTGGCACGATCTGCAGCGTCACGTGCGGCAGCCGGGCCATCTTGATCAGGTGCTCGAGCTGCTCCCGCATCACCTCTCGGCTGCCCAGTACCCGCAGCAGCACCGACTCGTCGATGATCGCCCACAGTTGCGGCGCGTCCGGCCGCTCCAGCAACTCCCGCCGCCGCATGCGCAGTTCGACGCGGCGCTCGACCTCGCGGCCCGTCGCCGTGGGCAGCCCGCGCTCCACCACGGCTCGGGTGTAGGCCGGTGTCTGCAGCAGTCCGGGCACGTACTGGATCTCGAAGGTACGGATGGCGTCGGCCGCCTCCTGCAGCCCGACCAGCCGGTCGAACCACTCCGGCATCAGCCGCTTGTCGAACCGCTGCCACCATCCCGGCTCCCCGGCCCGCCGCAGCAACTGCAGCAGCACCGACGTCTCGTGCTCCCCGGTCCCGTACAGCTCCAGAAGCGCGCGGACGTCCGCCTCGGTGGGCGGCCGGCGGCCCTTGCCCGCCTCGATCCGCGACAGCTTCGCCGCGCTGAAGCCCACCGCGCGGGCGGCCTGCTCCTGTGCGAGGCCCGCGTCCTCCCGGAGGCCCGCCAACTGCACGCCGACCAGCATCTTCAGCAGGGTCGGGGCGGGTTCGGTGCGGCTCAGATACGTTTCCAGGCGGGAGATACGCGGTGACTCGGAGGGCATCCTGACTCCCGGTGGGCAGACGGCGACAGGACGCATTATCGCACTGCGGGACCCGCTGTCGCATGCACCGACCGAAGCGGAGGGCCGCTGTCCGCCTCCGGGCTGCGGAGGACGGGCCGTCTCGGGGGTGCGGAGGACGGGCCGTCTCGGGGCTGCGGAGAACGGGTCGTCTCAAGGGGTGCGGAGAACGAGCAGTCTCGGGGCTGTGTCCTGGCCGTGCCCCAGCCGTCTCCGGGTGCGGTGGCGGTCGTGTCTCCGGGTCACAGAAGGTGGTCGAACTCGCCCTCCTTCGCGCCCGCCAGGAAGGCGGCCACCTCGGCCGGCGTGTAGATCAGCGCCGGCCCGTGCGGATCACGGGAGTTGCGCATGGCGATGCCTCCGCCGGCCAGGGCGGCGACCTCGACGCAGTTGCCCTCGGCGTTGCTGTGGTGGCTCTTGATCCAGTCGACGCCCAATGAACTCGCCCGCACTCCGTTCGGAACCGATGCCACGGCATCCTCCTCCACGTGTTCCGTCACGCCGGCCGCTCTGAAGCGGCGTGCTCCGCGTGGCGGCTCCTTCACTCGACCGTGCGCAATTTTCCGTGAAATTGCACGGAGTCGCTGACGGCGTGGATAATAGCCAAGGCGTCAACGTCCGCGCTGACGCTTTGTCCTGACGTCACCTCAGGGAGGCGCTGTGTCGCTGCCCGTGCACCCAGCACCCTGGTCGGGGCCTGGTGCGGAAGTCCCGCCCGCCCGGTCGGCGAAGCGGACCCCACCGGCCGGTGCTTCCCGGCGCGACGCACCGCTGACCGCCACCCTGTGGCTGACCGGCGACGACCACGGCTGCGCCGGGGCGCGGGACTTCACCGGCCGCACCCTCGCCGCCTGGGAGCTGGAGCACTGCCGTGACGACGCGCTCGCCGTCGTCAGCGAACTCGTCGGCAACGTCGTGCTGCACGCCCGGCCGCCCACCCCGGCCGACGAGACCGCTTTCGGGGCGCGACTGAAGCTCACCCTGCGCCCCCGCCACCTGGTGTGCGCGGTCACCGACCGAAGCGACAGCCTGCCCCTGTACCGGCCCCTGACCAGCCCGCTGCAAGAGCACGGACGCGGCCTGCACATCGTCGAGGCCCTGTCCGAACACTGGGGCTGGACCAGGTGCAACCCCGCCGGCAAGACCGTCTGGGCCATGCTGCCCACCCGGTCGTGCCCCTGAGACGACGGCTCGGAGAAGACCCATGACAGGCGTCCCGACCCAGACGGAACCGGCACCGGTGTTCGGGGACCTGGTACGCGTGCCCTGGAGCGACATCGAGGACGCCACCGGGTCCGCCGCGGCCATCCCGTTCCTGCTCGCCGCCATCGCCTCCGGCGACCCGGCCGCCGCCGACACCGCGCTGGACAGGCTGCGCCACCGCATCTGCCAGTACGGCTTCGTCGTCGGCCAGGCCACCGCCGTCACCGTGCCCTTCCTGTGGGACCTCGCCCAGCGCCCCCAGGTCACCTGCCGGGCGCGGATCCTGCGGCTGCTGAAGAACATCGCGGACGCGCGGCAGTGGGAGACCACGGCCGCCGCCTACCCCAAGCTGCGCCGTCACCACAACGACTACGTCGAATGGGAGTCGGCGGCCCGCCGCGCCGTACGCGACCAGAGCGGCGCCATCCCGCGCCTGCTCGCCGAGCGGAACGCCGAACTCGTCCAGGCCACCCGGGAACTCGCCTCCGCCCTGGCCCGATGACGGCCACCGGGCCGGGCACGGCGCACGGCGGTCACCGGCCCGCCTCCGGCGCCGGTCTCATCTCCGGTACCGGTCTCCCCTGCGGTAGGTGCGCGCCACCAGCACCGCGGTCATGACCAGTACGAGGACGGCGACGGCGGCCCAGGGAGGGACCACGCCCGCCGACGGCTGAAGGACAAGGGTGTGCGTGCTCACGTGAGCCTCCGTGGGTGAACTCGATGGGTGGTGGGGTGCGGTGACCGGGCCGGGACCTACGGCAGGGGGGTGCCGCCGGTGGCGTTGAGGATCTCCGCGGTGACGAAGCTCGCGTCCTGGGAGGCGAGGTAGACGTACGCCGGCGCCAGTTCCGCCGGCTGCGCCGGACGGCCCAGCGGGCTCTGCTTGCCGAACTCCGCGGTGTCGGGCATCGTCGCCGGGATCAGCGGCGTCCACACCGGGCCGGGAGCGACCGCGTTGACGCGGACGCCGCGCTCCGCGACCATCTGCGCCAGGCCCTGGGTGAAGGTGACGATCGCGCCCTTGGTCATCGCGTAGTCCAGCAGGTGCGGGCTGGGCTTGTACGCCTGCACCGACGCGGAGTTGATGACGCTGCCGCCCGCGGGGATGTGCGGCAGGGCGAACTTGGTCAGCCAGAACATCCCGTAGAGGTTCGTGCGCAGCACCCGGTCGAACTGCGCGGTCGTGATGGCCTCGATGCCGTCCGGCTGCGACATCTGGTAGGCGGCGTTGTTCACCAGGACGTCGATGCGCCCGAACTCCGCGACCGCGCGCTCGATCAGCGCCCGGCAGTGGTCCTCCTCGCGGATGTCGCACGAGACGGCGACCGCCTTGCGGCCCGCGTCCTCCACCAGCCGGGACGTCTCGCGCGCCTCGTCCGCCTCCTCCTCCAGGTGGGTGAACAGCACGTCGGCGCCCTCACGCGCGTAGGCCAGCGCGACGGCCCTGCCGATGCCGGAGTCCCCGCCCGTGACGACCGTCTTGCGCCCCTCCAGGCGCCCGGAACCGCGGTAGGACTCCTCGCCGTGGTCGGGCGGCGGGTCCATCGGGCCGGTCCAGCCCGGATGCGGCTGGTCCTGCGAGGGGAAGTCGGGCCGGGGGTGCTGCGTGGTCGGGTCCTGCTGGGCGTCCCGCTCGTGGCTCACGTCGGCCTCCTCATCGGTTCGGGATCCGTCCGGGCGATGCGCACGGGCCACCGGGTTCCCTGATCACGCCCGTCGAAAAGCCCTCGTCGGCCGGGCGGCCGCGCGGCCGCCCGGGCGGCTCAGGACCCGATGGTGGCCAGACCCGCGACACCGACGCCGTACAGCACCACGACGGCGACGCTGTCGACGCCCATCCGCAGGTACTGGCGGTGCGGCCGGAAGACCAGACCGGCGACGTAGACGCCGGTCAGGACGATCCCGAGGGCGGTGAGGTAGACGTCGGTGTCGTGCGCGGCGGGCAGCACCGGCTTGCCGGAGAGGACGGCGGCGAGCAGGAACAGCACCGGCAGGAAGGCGTTGCCGCCGAAGATGTCGCTGACGGCGAGCTGGTGGTCGCCGAGTTTCGTGGACGTCAGCCCGGTGCTGATCTCGGGCAGGGAGGTGGCCACGGCGAGCACCGTGGCGCCGAACAGGATGCCGCTCAGACCCTGGCGGGCGAAGAACGTCTCACCGCTGCGCTCGATGACCACCCCGGCGGCCAGCGTCGCCGCGGCGGCGGCGGTGAACACCAGGACCGCGCGCAGGGTGCTGACTCCCTGGTCCGTGGCGGCCTTCTCCTTCTTGCCCTTGGAGTGCCCGCGCGGCTCCGGCTGCGCGCCGGGGGCGTCCCCGCCCTCGCGCCAGGGCAGTCCCTTGCCGGCCCGGTCCAGCAGCACCAGGCCGATCACCCACAGCGCGGCGACGGCCAGCGGCGCGGGGGTGACGCGGGCGAACGACAGGTCCCCGGACAGCTGGGTGCCCATGACGACCACGGCCAGCACCACGATGACGAGGACGCCCTCCAGGACCAGTACGAGACTGGCGGCCATGCGGGTCAACGGCGCCCGCGGCCCGGCCCCGACGGCGTCCAGCACCGCCAGCACCACCGTCTGTACGGCGATGCCGCCGAGGATGTTGCCGACCGCGACCTCCAGCTGCCCGCCCACGGCCGCCGTCGCGGTGATGGCGATCTCCGGCAGGTTCGTGGCGATGGCCAGCAGGATCAGCCCGCCCAGGGCACTGCCGAGGTGCAGCCGTTCGGAGAGCACGTCGGTGGTGCCGGACAGCTTGATCCCCGCGTACCAGATCACGGCGGCGCTCGCGAGGAACAGCAACAGCAGCACGGGTGAGCCCAGAGATCCCATACGGCCGCGGGTACCCGCCCGCCGCACGGCTACCCGCCAAGATCCACGCACGGCGCAGGGCGCACGGCGCACGGCGCGACGGGCGACCTGACGTGACGTCAGAAGGCAGGTGGGTGGGGGAGCGGTGCCGTCCGTGCGGGCCAGGCGCGGAGCTCAGGCCGCCCGCTCGCTTCCGTCCCGCAGGGCGTCGCGCAGGGCGTCGCGCATGAAGCGGCAGCGCTCCAGGGAGCGGCGACGCATCCACAGGGTCCAATAGCAGAACCCGGCGACGGCGAGGGCGGAGAAGGCGGGGAACACCGGATGCCCGTTGACGACCCCGAGGACGAGCACGCCGGCCGCGATCAGGCCCATGAAGCCCAGCCAGTACGGCAGCCAGCGGCGGCCCCGCTCCATCTGGCCCAGGTGCTGGGTGAGCAGCCGCCGCATGGCCGCCCGTTCCCCGGGATCCCTCGGCACCTCGCGGCGCCGGATCTTGCGGTTGAGTTCGGCCACGCCGCCCGGGTCGGTGCCGGCCGCGCGGGCGGCCCGGCGACGCTGCACGGCCAGGAAGGCGACGGCGATGGCGGTGTAGAGGACGGACTGGACCACCCACACCGCCGGATGCTCGTTGCGGCGCACCAGGGCGGTGATGCCCAGAGCCGGCACGAAGACCATGAGCGCCTGCGCGGTGAGACTGCGTTCGAGCCGGCGGTTCAAGGCGCGCATCGCACCTGCCTCCTCGGGGACGACGGGATACGCGGTCCCTGCCCGGATACCCCGTCAGATCCGGCCTACCGGGTGCCTGTCGGCGTCCGCGAGCACGTCACGCCCGGCCGGCCTCAGGAGCCGGTGAGGACGACGAGTCGCTGGGTCGCCCGGGTCATCGCGACGTAACGGTCGACCGCCCCCTCGATGCCGTCGCCGAACCTCTCCGGACCGACGAGGACGACCAGGTCGAACTCGAGCCCCTTCGCCAGCTCCGGGGACAGCGACCGGACACGGGCCGTCGGCCGGAACCCGGGATCGCCGATGACGCAGGCGATCCCGTCGGCGCGCGAGGTGAGCCAGGCGCCGAGGACCGCGTCCAGGTCCGCGACGGAGCCGTGCTCGACGGGGACGCCGGTGCCGCGGACGGAGACAGGCACGTTGGCGTCCGGGAGCGCGGCCCGGATGACCGGCTCGGCCTCCGCCATGACCTCCCGCGGCGTCCGGTAGTTGATGCTCAGCGAGGCCAGCCGGATCCGGTCGAACCCGACCCGCTCCAGCCGCTCCTGCCACGACTCGGTGAACCCGTGCCGGGCCTGGGCGCGGTCCCCGACGACGGTGAAACTCCGCGACGGACACCGCGCCAGCAGCATCTGCCACTCGGCGTCGGTCAGTTCCTGCGCCTCGTCCACGACGACGTGCGCGAACGGGCCGGCCAGCAGGTCCGGGTCGACGACGGGCAGTTCGGACTCGTCGACCAGGCTGACCCGGGCGTCCGCGCCGCGCAGCATGGTCACCAGGCCCTCGCCGTCGTCACCGTCGGCCCCGGAGTCGGCCACGGCCTCGATCAGCGTGTCGACGACCCGTGTCATCCGCTCGCGCTGGGCGGCGAGCACCGCCTCCTGCCGGCGCTTGCGCCGCGCCGTCTCCGGATCGCCGAGCCGCTGCCGCGCCGCGTCCAGCAGCGGCAGGTCGGACACCGTCCAGGCGCGGCCGTCGGCGCGCCGCAGCCTGCGCACCTCGTCGGGGCTCAGCCACGGGGCGCACAGGCGCAGATAGGCGGGCACCGTCCACAGGTCCGACACCAGGTCGGCCGCTTCGAGCAGCGGCCATGAGCGGTCGAAGGCCGTCACCAGCTCCCTGTTCCGCCGCAGCGAGCGCCGCAGCAGATCGGGCGAGACCTCGCCCTCGCCCTCCACCTCGCCCTCGTGCCTGTCGACGAGGATCGTGAGCAGTTCCTCCCAGACCTGGTGGCGTGCCTCGTTGTGCGGCGTTCCGGGTTCCGCGGCGTCGAACGCCACGGCCCAGTCGTCGGCGCTCAGCCGGATGTCGGACCAGTGGGTGGTGACCGTCATCCCCTCGGTGGGCGGCTCCTCGTAGAACCTGACGGCCGTCTCGATCGCCCGGACCATGTCCGCGGAGGACTTCAGCCGGGCCACCTCCGGGTCGGTCTCGACGGTCGCCCCGGCGCCCTCGGCGACCAGGTCCCGCAGGACGCAGGTCTGCACGCCCTCCTCACCGAGGCTGGGCAGCACATCGGCGACGTAGGCGAGGTAGGGCCGGTGCGGGCCGACGAACAGCACGCCGCCCCGGCGGTGACCGAGCCGGGGGTCGGAGTGGAGCAGGTAGGCCGAGCGGTGCAGCGCGACGACGGTCTTGCCGGTGCCCGGACCGCCGTCGACGACGAGTGCGCCGCGGGATCCCGCGCGGATGACGGCGTCCTGGTCGGCCTGGATGGTGCCGAGGACGTCCCGCATCCGCGGCGAGCGCGTACCGCCCAGGCTGGCGATGAAGGCGGACTGGTCGTCGAGCGCGGCGTGCCGCTCCAGCCCGTCGGCGGTGAAGACCTCGTCCCAGTAGTCGCCGATCCGGCCGCGGCTCCAGCGATACCTGCGCCGGCTCGTCAGCCCCATCGGGTTGGCGTGGGTGGCGCCGAAGAACGGTTCGGCCGCGGGGGAACGCCAGTCGACCAGCAGCCTGCGGCCGGTGCTGTCGGTGAGGCCGAGCCGGCCCACGTACACCGGCTCGGGGTCGTCCGTGCCGACCATGCGTCCGAGGCACAGGTCCAGACCGAAGCGGCGCAGTGCGCGCAGGCGCGCGGTCAGCCGGTGGATCTCCGCGTCCCGGTCCATCGCCTGCCGCCCCAGCCCACCGGGTGCCCTGCGCTCGGCGTCGAGGCGGCCGGACAGTTCGGCGATCGTCAGCTCCAGGCACTCCGCGATGGCCGCGAAGTGCCGTTCGTCGTCGGCGATCAGTGCCGGGTCGGCCTTGGCGGACAGGCGGTCGGGAAGGTCGAACACGCTGGTGGTCAGCGGTTTCACGGTAATGGGCTCCGATCTGGGGCCGCACCGGACATGGCGCGCGGCGGCAAGGCGAGGGCAGAGCCGCACGACGGCGGCTGCGGCCGTGGTGATGGCCAGGCCGGTGATTGTGCGACACCGACGGGGCCTTGCCGCAAGCCCCCCGGTACGCTATAGGTTGAGAGTGGCAAGGAGTGGGTGCACTCCTTGCTTTCCTCTTTTCCCCTGATCCCCCCACGCGGCCCCGGTCAGGAGCCGTGGATCAGCTCCTTGATCTCGGGCAGACTCTTGCCCGAATCGACGTCGACGAACATGACGTCGTCCCCGGCCCGCTCCAACGCGATGGCGACGCTCGGGTCGACCCCCTTGATCGAGTACGCCGTTGTCAGGTCCGGCGTCGTTCGGCCGTCGCTGTCGTCGTCCGGTGTGTCGTCGCACGGCGGGATCGTGGCGGCACCGAGCTCCTCGCCGATGGTGAACCCGGCGACTCCCGTACCCAGGTACGTGCGCTCCTGATACCTCACCAGGTACGCGCAGGAGGCCGCCGACCCGCCGTCACCCCCGCTGCCCGACGCCGTGCAGCCGACAGCCGCCGTGGCCGTGACCACCGCCGCCAGCGCCCATGCTGATCCCGTTCCGCCGGTCGCGCGCAGAGCCCTCATCACCATGCCTCCTCATGTCACATCGGCTCGGACGTTCCGTCCGCGGACGCGGAGGCCGAACACGCGAAGAGAACGCGTCGGACTCCCTGAACACCGACGCCGCGAAGGCGTTGTTCGTTCGGAGGCGGATGCCCGGCCCCCGTCCAGCGCGCTCCCAGCCGACTGCCAGTGCCGTCGCCCATCGTGGGCGGTGAGGCGATCGCCTCACCGCAGCCGCCCGGTGCGCCGGGCTTGACGGACGACGGGGAACGGGGAACGCCGCATGGGTGAGACAGGGACGAAGGGGACCAAGAGGTACTTTCGGGTGGCCGGGAGCGGGGGAGCGCGGGGGATCCGGCGCGGTCTCGTGGCGGCGGCCGTCGGCGGCGTCCTGCTCGCCTCGGGATGCCGCACGGACGATGCCGCCATCGACGTGGACGGCACCGGCCGCCCGTCGGCCGGGACCTCCGCCGCGGGGGACGGGGCGGACCAGGGGTCGGCCGGCGGCGGCCTCAGGGTCACGGGCGTGTCGCTGGCCGTCGTGCCCGCCAGTCTCACCTCGGTGAAGTGCAAGACGGCCGTGCCGGAGAGCTACACGGCGGTCATCACCCTCGCCGAGGGGCACCGGGGAGGCAAGGTCACCGTCCGCTACGGCGCGACCAGCAGCACGATGAAGGACACGATGAAGGACACGATGAAGGAGGAGACGCTGAGCGTCCCGGCCGGCAAGACGTCGGTGACGAAGAGTTTCTTCCACTCGGAGTACATCATGAGCAACTCGCTCGCCGCCGCGCAGGTCAACGTGGTCGCACCCGACCTCGTGCAGTCGGCGACCGTCCGCCCCACGGGCGCGTGCAGCGACGGGGGCATGTGGGACATGGGCACCGACAGCGGCGCCACGGGCGGCTACTGACCCGGCGGCCGGACCGTCGAAGGGCTCGGGGCCTCGCACACCGCGAGGTTTCGAGCCCTTTGCCGTAAGCCATGACGCGGGCCACCACGCCGGTCCGCCGACCGGTATGTCACCTTCAGCGCTTATGTCCCCTGCATCCTCTGCGTCCCCGGTGATCCCGCTGTCGCCGTGAACCGCCGCCGTCTGGCACGCTATGCGCCGGAACTGTGAGAAAAGGCGGGGCATCGGTGGACATACAGGTCGGTGTGCTGGGGCCGATGACGGCCACGGTCTCGAGCCGGCACACCGGCCTCGGCGGACTGCGGCAGCGCGCCGTCCTCGCCGTGCTGGTCGCCGCGCGCGGCCGGATGGTCCCGGAGGACCGGCTGCGCGCCGACGCCTGGGGGCAGACACGCAGCGCGTCCGCGGCCACGCTCCACTCCTACGTCGGCGAACTGCGCAAGCTGCTGGAACCCGGCCGCCCCGCCCGGCAGCCCGCCCAGGTCCTGGTGCGCGAGGGCGTCGGCTACGCGCTGCGGCTGGACGCGGAGGCGGTGGACGCCGAGCGGTTCACCACGCTGACCGAACGCGGGCAGCACCTCCTCCAGGGCGGCGACGCCGCAGCGGCGGTGGCGGCGTTGCGCGAGGGACTCGCCCTGTGGCGGGGCCCGGCCTACGCGGAGTTCGCCGACGCCACCTTCGCCCTGCCCGAGATCGCCCGCCTGGACGGTCTGCGCCTGGCAGCCCAGGAGGACCTGTACGCCGCCGAACTGTCGGCGGGCCGGCACGCCGTGATCGTCGGCGACCTGGAGAAGCACACCGCCGAGCATCCCCTGAGCGAACGCGGCTGGGAGCTGCTGACGCTGGCCCTGTACCGGTCGGGGCGCCAGGGCGACGCGCTGGGCGCCCTGCGCGCCGCACGCCGCACCCTCGCCGAGGAACTGGGCGTCGACCCCGGGCCCGGGCTGCGGCAGCTGGAGACGGCCGTCCTCGCGCAGGACGACGGCCTCGCCGCGCCCCCCGCTGCCCGGCCGGCGTCGGCCGCGCCGCGGCCCGCGGTCCGGCCGTCCTTGTGGCCGCCCGCGCCGCCACCGGCGGACCCGGACGGCGCGCAAGCGGCACCCGTGGCCGCGCGCCCGCCGGACACCTCGGACGCCGTCGCCGCCGCGCGCCGGTCGCCGCACACGCCGGGCACGCCGCTGGTCGGCCGGGACCGCGACATCGCCGAGGTCGCCGCGCTGCTGCGGCGGCCGGAGCACCGGCTCGTGACGCTCACCGGCACGGGCGGGGTGGGCAAGACGCGGCTGGGCGTGGCGGTGAGCCGGCGGCTGGCGGACGACTTCCCCGACGGGACCGTCTTCGTGGCGCTCGCCTCGGTGCGCGACCCGGCGCTGGTGCTGTCGGCCGTCGGCCACGCCGTCGTGCCCGGAGCGCAGGAGGGGCTGGACGTCGAGGCGCTGGTCGTCGACCAGGTGCAAGGCCGGCGGATGCTGCTCGTGCTCGACAACTTCGAGCACGTCATCGACGCCGCTCCGGCGGTGGCCCGGCTGGTCGCCGCGTGCCCGCTGCTGAGCGTGCTGGTGACGAGCCGGGCGGCGCTCCGCGTCCGCGACGAGACCGTCCACCCGGTGCACCCCCTGGACCTGCCGTCCGGCTCGCGGACCGACCCGGAGGCGGTCGGGTCGGCCTCCGCGGTGCGGCTGTTCGTCGAACGCGCCCGCGCGGTGGCGCCCGGATTCGCGCTCACCCCGGACAACGCCCCCACCGTGGCCGCCGTCTGCGAGCGGCTCGCCGGCATCCCGCTGGCCCTGGAGATCGCCGCGGCCAAGGCCCGTTTCCTGCCCCCGTCGCTGCTGCTCGCCCGGCTCGACGAGGCGATGACCGCCGACGGGGCGCGGGACCTGCCCGACCGCCAGCGGACCATGCGCGCCACCCTCGACTGGAGCTACGGCCTGCTCGGCGAGCCCGAACAACGGCTGTTCCGGCGGCTGGGGGCCTTCTCCGACAGCTTCACCCTGGAGGCCGCGGAGGCCGTCGGCTCCGGCCCGGACGGCGACGACCCGGTGCTCGGGCCGCTGGCGGAACTGGTGGACCAGTCGCTCGTCGTCACGGTCACCGACAGGGACGGCCGGTTCCGCTACCGCATGCTCGAACCGGTGGCCCAGTACGCCCGGACCCACCTCGCCCGCGGCCGTGCGGAAGCCTGGGCGGCCGGCCACGCCCACGCCGCCCACTTCCTGGCGCTGGCCGAGCGGGCCGCGCTGGAGCACATGGGCGCCGACCAGGTGCGCTGGCTGGAGGTGACCGACGCCGAGCACGGCAACATGACCCGGGCGATCCACTGGGCGCTCAGCGACGGCTCGCCCGAGACCGCGGGACGGCTGGGCTGGGCACTGTGGCTGTACTGGTGGCTGCGGGGGGACCTGCTGGTCGGCCGCCGCGCGCTGGAGGCGACCCTGGAGCAGCCGCTGCCGGCCGGGCTGCGCTCCCGGGTGCGGTCCGCGGCCGCCGCGATGGCCTTCGCGCAGGGCGACTTCGCGGCCGCCGGCCGCTGGTGGCAGCAGGCGGACGCGGACGGGGAGGCGGCGCGGGACGTGGCGGCGCGGGCACATGCGCTGCCCGGCATCGGACTGGTCGCGCTCGCCGAAGGCGACCCGGGGAAGGCCGCGGCCCTGTTCCGCGACTCGATCCCGCTGGCGGAGCGGGCCGGTGAGACGGGCCCGTGGCTGTGGTCGCTGATCCACGTGTGGCTCGGCACCGCGATCATGATGGAGACGGGTCCCGCGGACGCCGTCCCGTACATCGCACTCGGGCTCGCCTCCGCACGCAGCCGCGGCGACCTCCTCGCGATCTACGTCGCGCTGTTCAACCTCTCCCAGGCCAGGATCAGCGAGGGCGACCACGAGCGGGCCAGGGAGCACCTGGAGGAGGGCGTGCGCCTGTCGGAACAGACGCGCGACCTGGCCAACCTGGCCTACTTCCTCGACGCGCTGGCGGTCGTGGAGGACGCCGCCGGGGACGCCGTACGCGTCGCGACGCTGCTGGGCGCCGCACAGTTCCTGCGCGAGTCCGTGGGCTCCCCGGTCTACGGCTACTACCAGCCGGACGACTCGCTGCGTGACGCCGCCGCCGTCCACGCCCGCGAGACGCTGGGCGCCGCGGCCTTCGACGAGGCCGTCGCCGTGGGCCGCTCGTTCACCTTCGGCGAGACCGTCGCCTACGCCGTCCGCCGCCCCTGACCGGCGGTCGGAAGGCCCCGCCGGGCGGGCCGGAGAGCGGTGCCGTCCCCCAGCCGCCACGCCGTGGACGCCGGCCCGTGCGAGCACTGGGTGCGCGTATCCAGTCGCTTCCCAGGTGATTGCCAGCGGTCGACGGCACCGTCTGACAGGAAGGCGGTCACCGGTCCTGTGGTGACGCCTCGTCATATCGAGGGCGGGCCTCGTTCCGAGCGCCGCGCCCGTCCGCGTCGATCCGGCCGGCGGCAGACCGCCGGTCGTCAGGGGGAGCCGTTCATGCGCGTCACGCGTATTCCCGCACTCACCGCCGCCGTCCTCGCCCTCGTGCTGCTGGCCGGCTGCCGGACCGACGGCCTCGGGGGCGCGCACGGCAGATCGTCCAAGGGCACCTCCAAGGGCACCTCCAGGGGCTCCTCCAAGGGCATGTCCAAGGGCTCCTCCAGGACGGGTCCGTCCGCCGGGCCCGGGAAGACGCGGACCGCCCGGCCCACCGCCACCCCGAGCACGCGCCGGGTGGTCGACGCCGCCACGGCGGGCGGACTGGCCAGGGTCACCGGGCCCGACGCGCCCGGCGACACGGTCATCGACCCGGGCGAGATGCGCGGCGGCATGCGCCTGGTGGTGAACGGCTACGCCCGCTCCGGCGCGGGGAGCGGCGACGCCGTCCTCGTCGTCGCGGTCGACAACGTGCCCGAGGAGACCACCGGGCGCCGCGAGCACCTGTGGCGGGGCATGCTGGACCACATCCGGTGGGACGACGACCAGGGCCGGCCCGAGGCCCGGCCGGTCGACGACCCGGGCGCCCTCGGCGGCTCGGTGGAGTGCATGCTCGCCTCGCTCGCCGAGGACGGCGACGTCATCTGCGGCTGGGCCGACGCCGGCACCGCGGGCGTGGCCCACTTCCCCGGCAGCACCCCGGCCGAGGCGGGCAAGCTGTTCGTCGCGATGCGCGCCGACCTGGAGAAATGAGACCCGGCTGCCCGGCGCCGCCCCCCGTACGGCGCCGGAAGGCCGGTCGCGGCACGGCGGCGAAGGGTGCCGATGAGGGGTCTCGCCGCCTGCCATGCCCCCAGGGTGTCCGCCGGGGCTGGGAAGCGGCTGGGAACCGGATCGGAAACGGAGGATCCGATTCCAGAGAGATTCCAGACAGGCCCGTACGGCGCTCCGGACACCCGGCGCCCCGCGGCACCGGCGCCCCGCGCACCTGGCGGCGCACCCTGCGGGCGGCCTCATCCCAGGAGGTCCCGGATGTACGCGGTCGCCTCGGCGCGTGCCATCCCGCGTCCCTCGGCGAACCGCGCGTCGAATTCCTCCGCGCTGAGCGCCGCCCGCACGGCCTCGGCGTTGCGCGGCCCGTCCAGCGGGTCCATCCGCTCCGGGAAGAAGCCGATCCGCCCGCCGATCGCCGCCACCGTGCCCAGCAGCACGGCGCCGTCCCCGGGGCGGCCCAGCAGCGTCAGGCAGCCCGCGAGCGAGTGCAGGCCGACCAGCCAGGAGGTGACGTCCCACTCCTCGTACAGCTCCTGCACCAACTCCCGGGCACGGCGCACCAGATGATCCCGGTCGCCCATGTCCATCGCGATCTTCAGGCCGATCCAGGTGGACGACAGCGCGGCCCACTCGTGCCCCGACGCGTGGGCCGCCGATACCGCGCGGACGATCAGTGCGTCGGCCGCCGCCAGGTCGCCGCTCGCCCGGGCGACCTGGCCCAGCACCATCAGCGCCTCGGCCTCCACCCACGGCTGGGCCGCCTCGCGGGCCAGTGCGAGGGCCCGCTCACCTGGCACTGGCTCTGACCCCCACCGGCCCGCCCCGCCCCGGCCGCCGCGCGGTCCGCGCGGCACCGGCTCACCCCGCGCGCCGGCCCGCACCGCGCCGGCCCGCACCGCGCTGAACGCTGCCGGCGCCGATATTCCAGACGGCTTGTCAGTGGCCCCTGTTAGCTTGATCCGGTGCGTGTGATTCATGTGATCCACGTGCCTCAAGGGCTCACAGGGGAGGGACACTTGACCAGGTTACGAAGGGCGAGCAGACACCGAGGGACCGTGGTGGCGACCTGCCTGGCGGCGCTGCTGACCGCGGGCGGCGGCACGGCGTACGCGGTGGACAACCTGCCGCCCGAGCAGCCGCTCGTCCAGGACCTCAAGTCCGGCGGCAAGGCGTGCGGAACGGGCGACGCCACGGCGTACGTCTCGGCACCGCCGAGGCTGAGCGCCGTACTGTACGACCCGGAGGAGGACAACCAGCCGTCCGAATACAGCCCGGTCACGGGCGAGTTCGAAGCCTGGTGGACCGACACGGCGGGGGCGGAGCAGCGCCGCACCTACACCTCGGCAACGTTGTCGTCGGGCTCGCGCCAGTACTGGCAGATGCCGGACGACATCCCGGCGAACACCATCATCTCCTAGCACGTCCGCGCCGATGACGGCGAGGCGACCTCCGCGTGGAGCGACGAGGGCGACGGCTCGGTCTGCTCGTTCGTCCACGACGACGTGAGCCCCGACAAGCCGACGGTCGGTTCCCCCGAATACCCCACCCCCGATGAGCAGTTCTGGGTGGACGGAGTGGGCGTCTACGGCCACTTCACGGTGGACTCGCCCTCCGACGACGTGGTGTCGTACCGGTACGAGTTCCTGGGCGGCCCCTATGGAACCGTCTCCGCCCCGCGGCTGGGAGCGGCCGTCACCATCCCCTATCTGCCGCTCACCTCCGGGCCCAAGTCGCTGACGGTCCACGCCGTCGACCGCTCCGGCCGCAGCAGCGCGCAGACGCAGTACGACTTCAACGTGAAGTCCGGCCGCGCCCCCGTCGCCCGCTGGAAGCTGGACGACCCCGCGGGCTCCGGCTCGGCCGCCGCCGAGACGGGCACCGCCGCCCGGGCCGGCACCGGCGTGACCTTCGGCGGCCCCGCGCCCAGCGGCACCACGGCCACCGCCACGGCCGCCCTCGACGGCAGCGCGCACGGCTTCCTCACCCCGGACGCCCCGGCCACCGACATCCGCGAGACCTTCGCCGTCAGCGCCTGGGTGCGGCCCGCCGAAACCGACCGCAACATGACCGTCGCCAGCCAGGACGCGGACGGCGAGCCCGAGTTCGCCCTCGGGCTGCGCAGCCGGGACTCCGGATCCGCCTGGACGTTCTCGATCGGAGACGCGCGGGTGTCCGGCGGCGCCCCCGAGACCGGCGAGTGGGCCCACCTGCTGGGGCTGTACGACGCGGAGACGGGCCTCGCTCACCTGTACGTCAACGGCCACGAGACCGGCACCGCCGTGCGGGCGACTCCCGACGACGCGTCCGGCGCGTTCCAGATCGGGCGTGCCAGGGACACCACCGGCTACCGCGACCGGTGGCACGGCGACATCGGCGACGTACGGGTCCACGACCGGGTCGTGGTGCCGAACGAGGTGGCCGAACTGGCGCTGCGCAAAGCGAAGTCGCTCGGTCACTGGTCGTTCGAGACCGCGACGGACGGCGCGAGCCCCGAGCAGTCGGACGGCCCGCCGCTGCGGCTCGGCACAGGGGCCTCGATCTACCGGGGCTCCGACGGCTCCTGCATCCCGGAACTCGACCCCGACTGCCCCTACGTGCCGCCGGCCCTGGTCGGCGACGGCCACCTGACGCTGGACGGCGAGACCGGGTACGCCGCCGCCGACGGGCCCGTGGTGGACACCGCGGACAGCTTCACCCTGGGTGTCGTCGTACGCCTCGCCGACGCCGAGCCGGCCCACCCGATGACCGCGCTGTCGCAGGCCGGCGAGCACACCGACGCCTTCAGGGTGCGCTACGAGCCGTCCACGCACGCCTGGCAGCTGGTGATGCCCGAGAAGGACGAGGCCGGAGCACCCGAGCGGGTGGTCTCACAGATCGAGGCCGCCGACGGAGGCGAAGGACAGGGCCATCGCCTCGCCGTGGTCTACGACGACGCCACCGACACGATCAAGCTGTACCTCGACGGCTACACCAACGCCCAGGCGACCGCGACCCTGCCCGACGGCTGGCACAGCGCCGGCGCCCTCCAGGTCGGCCGGGCGAAGGCCGGCGACGGCTGGGGCGAATACCTGCACGGCGACGTGGACGAGGTGCAGGCCTACTCCGGAGCGTTCAGGGACCGGGACATCCTCGGTCTGGGCTGGGGTACGGAGCCGTGCCTGTGCTGAAGGATCCGCGTCGATTCCGGTGACGTGACGTCAGAACGGCCCGCGCGAAACGGGGTTCGCGCGGGCCGTTCCGTTCCGCCCGTGCCCGCGACGCCCACTACAGTGGGACGGTGACCTCCCTGCCGGAAAACCCGTCGCTCCCGCTCGGCGAAGACGACCGCGACACGGCCGTCCGGCGTGTGCAGGAGGCGTACGCCGCCGGGCACCTCTCGCACGAGGAGATGGACGAACGTCTCCAACGGGCGCTGACCGCCAGGACGCACGGCGAGCTCTCGCCGGTCCTGGCCTCGCTCCCGCCGGAGAACCCGGGCACGACGTCCCTCATCGCCGCGGCCGGCGGACGGATCAGCCGGCGCGGTCCCTGGCGGGTGCCGCGGGCTCTCAAGGTCGAGTCCGCGTACGGACGCGTGCACCTGGACCTGTCCGAGGCGGTCATCGAGCACCCGCTGGTCGACATCGAGTTGCAGCTCGGCACTGGCAAGGCCACGATCACGGTGCCCCGCGACGCCATCGTCGACTTCGACGGCCTGCGTACCGAATGGAAGGACACGCGCTACAAGGCCCGGCGGCGCTCCGGCCCCGGCGGGCCGACGATCCGGATCTCCGGCACCATGGGATTCGGACGCTGACGATCCGTCACGCGCGGCGCTGATGCCCGACCGGGACGCCGGCCGGCACCAGGACCAGATGCCGCCGGCGACCGGACCGTCCCACCGGTCTCCTCACCCCGGTCTCACCTGACGATCGGGCTGCGGCCGAAGGACAGGCCGAGGAACGCCACCACGAGCCACAGCGGGCCCACGATGCCCTGGAAACCGGGCAGACCGGTGGCGCTCACGAACCCCGTCACCACCAGCACGGGCAGCACGCTGACCGCGCCGATCCAACGCGAGACCGTACGCTCCCGCAGCGCCATCCAGGCGATCGCGCCGGCGGCGACCACGACACCGAGCCAGCCGATGAAGCTGCCGAAGTCGTTGAGCATGAACAGCACATACAGGCCCGCACGGTCGAAGGCGCCCGCGTCCATGCCTCCGGGCAGGTAGACGGCCAGGGCGCCGCTGACCACATGGGCCGCCGTGCTGCCGGGCACCTGCGGCTCGACCCGGCGCCGCCACGCCCCGGCCAGCACCAGCAGCAGCGCCACGACGAGGAATCCGGCGACGATGCCGGCATGCGCCTTCGTCCGGGAGACGTCCGAGATCACCGTCGAGGTGAAGCCGCCGGGGCGCTCCTCGGGGTGGACGTCGGTGACCAGCGTGGCCACCGTGCCGAGCAGTCCGGCGGCGACGCCGAACAGCGGCCAGCGGGCGCGCCTCGACGGGACGTCGGGCGCGGAAGCGGTCCGGACGGCTGATGCGGCATCGGTGGCAGCCATGGTGATGTCTCCTCGGGAAGCGGCACGGGACCGGTCGGGACCGGTGCGGGCATCGGTGCGGCGGCCGGGGCGGTGCGCGCCCCGGCCGCCGTACGCGAGTACTCTCACCCGCCGCGCTGGTAAGGGACCGGGAGAACACTGGCAGTGCGCAGGGCCCGCGCCGGCCCCGCCCTCCGCCTCCGTCCGCCGCTCACGACGCGACGAACAGGCCCGCCCAGAACAGCGCGAACGCCATCCAGAAGAAGCCCGCGGAGAGCCCGCCGAGCCACCGCAGCGGACCGCGGTCCGCGTCTTCGGCGAGGCCTGCGCCCACGCGGAAGGAGGCCGCCAGGGCCAGCATCGCCAGCATGCCGACATAGACCCGCGCAGTCGCACCGGTGCCGTCCGGCCGCACGGCCACGAAGGCCAGCAACAGCCCGGTGACCAGGGCCGCCACGGCGAAGAGGGCCAGCGCGGTGCGACCGGCGGCCCGTGCCGCGGCACTGAGGACCGGCGACGAGCCCGTCACCGGCCGGGCCGGACCCGGCCGGGGCGCGGCCGGCCCGCCGTTCTCATGCGCGCGGCGCAGCGGATGCGACTTGGGCAGCTCGTCGTACTCCAGCAGCCCGGCGCGGACCGCCAGGGTGTCCTGTTCGGGCGAGGCGGCCTTGTGCTCGCCCTTGAGGCCCCGCCGTCCGCGTGCCTGGGTCAGGACCGGCCGGCCGCCGCCGACGGGGGACAGCACGCCGCCGAACCTCAGGTCCCCCGCGAACCACGCCTCCTGCTGACCGCCGGCGGTGTCAAAGGCCTCGTCCAGGACGCGCGGGGCGCTCGGCGACCGGACGGAGGAGTTCAGCGGGCCGGGCCCCGGAACGCCGTGCACCCGTACCCGCCCGGCGACTTCGGGATCGGCCAGCCGGATGAACGGGCCCCGCCATTTGCGTGCGGAGGCCCGTTCCGCCTGGTCGTCCAGATCCGGCCCCCGCTTCAGCAGGCACGGCCGCCACGGGTAGTGCTCCAGGACCAGCCGCGCCCGGCGGGCGTTGACCGAGGCGTGCCGGCAGCGCCACCGGTGGGCGGGCACGGCGACGACCAGACCCGTGCCGACCACCACGGCGACGAGCCACCGGGGCACGCCCAGCGCGGGGCACAGCCCCGACAGCACGGCGAGCAGCACGTAGGGGCCGAGGTGGCGTACCCGGTGCAGCGCTCTCGACCGGCGCCAGGCCCGGCGCGTGGCAGGACACGCGAACGCGGTCTCCTTCCCGGGCGGCACACCGAACGCCCCGCTGTGCCCAGCGCCTCCGCTCGTTGACGACATTGGACTTCCCGTCTCTCGTCTCCGCTGTCACGGGCGGCCCTGGGAACCGCCCGTGACATGGTGCGGACCGCGACTGGGAAACCGCTGGGGACGGTGCTACTCGGCGGGCGCCTCCTGCGGCTCGGAGTGTCGGGCCGGAAGCCGGCACCCTTTCGTGGTCGCAGTTGCGCGCGGAGGTCGCCGCCCTCACCCGAGGTCTGACCGTCCTCGGACTGGAGCGCGGCGACCGTGTCATCGTCGCGATGTCCGGGCGAGCCGAGCACTGGGTCGCCGACCTGGCCGCGGTCCACCTCGGAGCGCTGCCGTGCAGCGCGGACGACGCGCTGAGCACCGATCAGATCGGCGCCGTGGCCCGGCACAGCGCGGCCACCGTCCTGGTCCTGGAGGGCGAGCGGCAGGTACGGCGCTGGCAGCCGGTCCTCGACGAGCTGCCGCAGCTGCGTGCCGTCGTCGTCCTCGACTGGGCCGCCGCTCCGGCCGACGACCCGCGTTTCGTCAGCTACACCGCGGTGCGGGGCGCGGTGCCGCCCGACGACGCCGCGTTCGAGGCACTCACCGACGCGGTCACCCCCGACCAGCCGCTGGCCCTGGTGTACACCCCGGGCACCGCCGGCGACGCCAAGGGCGTGGTGCTCACCCACCGCAACGTGGTGTACCAGTGCCTGATGCAGGACCACCTCGCACCCGTTCCGGAGCACCCGCGGTCGGTCGCGTACCTGCCGATGGCACACGTCGCGGGCCGGGTGCTGGGGATCTACCTGCCGGTCTGCAACGCCGGCCATGTGACCGTCTGCCCGGACAGCGACCAGCTCCTGCCCACGCTGTGCGCGGTGCGGCCGCAGGTGTTCTTCGGAGTGCCCCGGGTGTGGGAGAAGCTGGCCGCCGGCCTGCAGGCCGAACTCGCCACGCTCACGGACGAGCAGACCGTGCCGGTGTCGCAGGCCCGGAAGACCCTCCTGGAGGTGTACCGCCTCAACTCCGAGGGCACGGATCTGCCCGGACACCTGGTGGAACCGCTGAACCAGCTCGACGAACAGATCATGCGGCCCTTCAGGGCGGCCGTCGGACTGGACGAATGCCTTCGGGCCTTCAGCGGCGCGGCGCCGATCCCCGCCGGTGTCCTGGAGTTCCTGGCGAGCGTGGGGCTGCGGGTGCACGAGGTGTGGGGACTCGCCGAGACCGCCGGCGCGGCGACCGTCGGCACACCCGAGGCCTTCCGGATCGGCTCGGTCGGACGCCCCGGGCCGGGCATCGAGGTCAGGGAAGCCGACGACGGCGAACTCCTCGTCCGGGGCCCCGTCGTCTTCGCCGGTCATCTGCGGGCCGACGGCCGGATCGAGCCCGGGACCGACGCCGAGGGCTGGCTGCACACCGGTGACGTCGGAAGCGTCGACTCACGCGGCCTCGTCACCGTCACCGACCGTATGAAGGACATCATCATCACCGACGGCGGCCAGGAGATCGCCCCGACCCGGATCGAATCGCTGCTGCGGCAGCATCCGCTGATCGCCCACGCCGTCGCCATCGGCGACCGGCGGCGCTACGTCACAGCGCTGCTGGTGCTCGACGAGGAGACGGCCCCGCCGTGGGCGCAGGCGAACGGGATCGCCGAGTCCGACCCGGTCGCGCTGACCCGCCACCCCGCGGTGCTCGCGGCGCTGGAGGAGGCGGTCGCCGAGGCGAACGCGGTGCTCTCCCGGGCCGAGCAGGTGAGGAAGCACCGCGTCCTGCCCGGCCCCTGGACCGCGGAGACCGGCGAGCTGACACCCCAGATGAGCCTGCGCCGCCGCGCCGTCCACGAACTGCACGCCGCGGCCATCGAGTCGATGTACACATAGACCCGCGTGAGCACGGAGGGAAAGATCGTATGGGCGTCCAGAGCCCTGCCCCGCGACGCCGGCTGGAACCGGACGCCCGGCGAGCCGAGATCCTCGCGGCGGCGCGCGGACAGTTCGGGTCCCGCGGCTACGGCACGGTGTCGCTGGCGGACATCGCGGCCGACGCGGGCGTCGCCCGCGCCCTGGTCAGCCACTACTTCGGCACCAAGCGGCAACTCTACCTGGAGGTGATCCGGCAGATGATGGTCGTGCCCGCCTCGGTCTCCGAGGCGCTGCCGCCGACCACCGCGGAAGAGCGGCTGTCCATCTGCGTCGACCGGTGGCTCGACGTGGTGGAACGCAACCGGGAGATGTGGCTGTCGGCGATCGGCCTCGAAACCGTCGGCAACGATCCGGAGATCGACCGGATCATGCTGGAGGCCGATGAGATCGCCACCGATCGCATCCTCGAAGCGGCCCTGATGGCCGACGTCGTCGAGGGCAGGCGGAAGCTCCGCGCGATGATCCGCGCGCACAGCGGCATGCTCAAGGCCGCCTCCCGCGAGTGGCTCGTGCGCGGCACCCTCAGCCGCGGCGACCTGCACGTGATGCTGACACGCACCGTGCTGCACCTCGTGCACACGGTCTTCTCCGCCCTGCGGGACGACTGACCGGGACGCCCATGTCCGCAGCGTCGGCACAGACGGGGCCCCGTCCACGACATGGAGGTCAGCGAATGCCGGACATCGCCGAGGACCTGCACCGATGGGTCGAGCAGGGCCGTGACCTCGCGGTGGCCACCGTGGTGGCCGTCAGCGGCAGCGCGTCCCGCCGGCCCGGCGCGGCGCTCGCGGTGGACGCCGACGGCACGGCGGTCGGCTCGGTCTCCGGCGGCTGCGTGGAAGGGGCCGTGTACGAGCTGTGCCGACAGGCGGTGCGAAGCGGCGAAACCGTCCTGGAGCGTTTCGGCCACAGCGACGACGACGCCTTCGCCGTCGGCCTGAGCTGCGGCGGGACCATCGATGTCCTGGTGACGCCGGTCACGGCGGACACTCCCGCGTATCCCGTGCTCGCCGCCGCGCTCGCGGCCGCCGCGCGCGGCGAGGCGGCGGCTCTGGCGCGGATCGTGAACGGTCCGGCGCCCCTCGTGGGCCGCGCCCTGGTGGTCCACCCCGACGGCTCCCATACGGGCGGCTTCGGCGAGCGTCCGGAACTGGACCGTACGGTCGCCGCGGAGGCCGCCGCCCTGCTGGACGCGGGCCGCACCGCCACCCTGGAGATCGCGGAGACGGGCTCCCGCTGCGGCGCACCGCTGACCGTCCTGGTGGAGTCCTCCGTCCCGGCCCCGCGCATGATCGTCTTCGGCGCGGTCGACTTCGCCTCGGCGCTGGTGCGGGTCGGCAAGTTCCTCGGCCACCACGTGACGGTGTGCGACGCGCGCCCCGTCTTCGCGACGAGGGCGCGCTTCCCCGAAGCGGACGAGATCGTCGTCGAGTGGCCGCACGAGTACCTGGCGCGCACCGACGTGGACGCCCGCACGGTGCTGTGCGTCCTGACCCACGACGCCAAGTTCGACGTACCGCTCCTCGAACTCGCCCTGCGCCTGCCCGTCGCCTACGTCGGCGCCATGGGCTCCCGCCGCACCCACCTGCACCGCGACGCCCGGCTCCGCGAGGCCGGCCTCACGGACCGGGAGCTGGGCCGGCTGCGTTCGCCCATCGGCCTCGATCTCGGCGCCCGTACGCCGGAGGAGACCGCCCTGTCCATCGCCGCGGAGATCGTCGCCGCCCGCCTCGGCGGCGCCGGCCTGCCCCTCGCCGGCACGCACGGCCCGATCCACCACGATGCCGCCGCCCCGGCGGACGGCGGCGGCACGCAGCCGGGAGCGGCCGGTCACCGGCCGCTCGGCGGGGCGGGGCGGCAGGGCGAAGTGGCGGGGCGGGCCGGTCAGTGACCGGCCGGGACCAGGGGCAGGTCCAGGCGGCCCGCCAGTTCGTCGAGGGTGACGCCGAAGGTCTCACGGACCGCGACGCCCTCCCGCGTGATGTCGAAGACCGCGAGGTCGGTGTAGACGCGGTCGACGCAGCCCAGCCCGGTCAGCGGACAGGTGCACCGGGGAACCAGCTTGGGCGCGCCGGTCTTGGTGAACAGCGTCATCATGACGAACACCTTCTTGGCCCCGATCGCCAGGTCCATCGCCCCGCCGACGGCGGGGATGGCGTCGGGTTCGCCGGTGTGCCAGTTGGCGAGGTCGCCGGCCGCGGAGACCTGGAAGGCGCCCAGCACGCACACGTCCAGGTGGCCGCCGCGCATCATGGCGAAGGAGTCGGCGTGGTGGAAGTACGCCGCTCCGGGCAGCTCGGTGACGGGGATCTTGCCCGCGTTGGTGAGGTCGGGGTCGATCTCGTCGCCGTGCGCGGCGGGCCCCATGTTGAGCATGCCGTTCTCGGTGTGGAGCACCACCCCGGAGTCGGCCGGCAGGTGGTCGGCGACGAGGGTGGGCTGGCCGATGCCGAGGTTGACGAAGGCGCCCCGGGGGATGTCGCGGGCGATGAGGGCGGCGATGTCGTGCTTGCCCAGCGGGCCGCGCACCTGTGCGGACTGTGCGTTCGTGCTCATGCGGTCGCCTCCTGCACCACACGGTCGACATAGATGCTCGGCGTCACCACGGTCTCCGGGTCGATCGCGCCGGTCTCGACGATCTCGCTGACCTGCGCGATGACGGTGGTCGCGGCGGTCGCCATGACCGGCCCGAAGTTGCGGGCGGTCTTGCGGTAGACGAGGTTGCCCATCCGGTCGGCCCGGTGGGCGCCGATCAGCGCCACATCGCCCTTGATCGGGTACTCCAGGACGTAGGTGCGGCCGTCGATGACCCGGGTCTCCTTGCCCTCGGCCAGCAGGGTGCCGACGCCGGTGGGGCAGAAGAAGGCGCCGATGCCGGCCCCGGCGGCGCGGATCCGCTCGGCGAGGTTGCCCTGCGGCACGACCTCCAGCTCGATCCGGCCGGCCCGGTACAGGCCGTCGAAGACCCACGAGTCGGACTGGCGCGGGAAGGAGCAGACCACCTTGCGGACCCGGCCCTTCGCCAGCAGCGCGGCGAGTCCGGTGTCGCCGTTGCCGGCGTTGTTGGACACCACGGTCAGGTCCTTGGCGCCCTGGCGGATGAGCGCGTCGATCAGCTCGACGGGCATGCCGGCCATGCCGAAGCCCCCGACGAGGACCGTGGAGCCGTCCTCGATCCCGGCCACCGCCTCGTCGGCGTGATCACACAGCTGTACGGTCATCGGTTCTGCTCCGTGACGTTCTCCAGGACGACGGCGAGTGCCTGGCCGACGCCGATGCAGATGGCCGCTACGCCCCACCGCTCGCCGGACTCCCGCAGCCGGTGGGCCAGGGTGCCCAGGAGCCGGCCGCCGGAGGCGCCCAGCGGGTGGCCGAGCGCGATGGCGCCGCCCTTGGCGTTGACCGTCTCCGGGTCGATCTTCCAGGCGTCCACGCAGGCCAGCGACTGGACGGCGAACGCCTCGTTGAGCTCGACCGCGGAGACGTCGGACCAGGAGATGCCGGCGTTCTTCAGGGCCCGGTTCGCCGCTTCCACGGGGGCGAAGCCGAAGTCCTGCGGGTCCAGCGCGAAGACGCCGCGGCCGGCGATGCGGGCCAGCGGATCGGCGCCGATGCGGTCGGCGGCGGCCCCGGAACCCAGCAGCACGGCGGAGGCGCCGTCGCTCAGCGGGGAGGCGTTGCCCGCCGTGATCACACCGTCGGTGCGGAACACCGGCTTCAGCGCGGCGAGCTTGTCGACGCCGGAGCCGGGCCTGATGCCCTCGTCCCGGCTGAGGGTGCCGCCCTTGGCGTCGGTGGCGACCGGCGCCACCAGGTCGTCGTAGAAACCGGCGTTCCAGGCGGCGTCGGCGAGGTTGTGGGACCGGGCGGCGAACTCGTCCTGGCGCTCCCGGGGGATGCCGAACCGGTCGGCCAGCTGCTCGTTGGCCTCGCCCAGGGAGACCGTCCACTCCTTCGGCATGCGCTGGTTGACCAGCCGCCAGCCGAGCGTCGTGGACACGGCGGTCACGTCCCCGGCGGGGAAGGCGCGCTCGGGCTTGGGCAGCACCCACGGGGCACGGCTCATCGACTCCACGCCGCCGGTGAGGACGATGTCGGCGTCGCCGGTCTCGATGGCGCGGGAGGCGATGATCGCCGCGTCCAGGGAGGAGCCGCACAGCCGGTTGACGGTCGTGGCGGGCACGGAGGTCGGCAGCCCGGCCAGCAGGACGGCCATCCGGCCGACGTTGCGGTTGTCCTCGCCGGCGCCGTTGGCGTTGCCCCAGACGACGTCGTCGATCTCGCCCGGATCCAGCGCCGGCGTCCTGGCCAGCACCGAGGTGACGGCGTGGGCCGCGAGGTCGTCCGGCCGGATGCCGGCGAGGGCTCCCGAGAACCGTCCGAAGGGTGTTCTTGACGCTGCGTACAGGTAACTGTCGGTCACGCCTTCACGGTAGGCGCCGTCCTTCATCACGTCCAAGACCTAGTAGTGACCCATTGATAAGCAGCCGCTATAAAATGGCCTCCATGGAACTGCGTCAGGTCCGCTACTTCCTCGCCCTCGCGGAGGAATGCCACTTCGGCCGCGCGGCGGCCCGCCTGCACGTCGCGCAGCCGGCCCTCTCCCAGCAGATCAAGCAGCTGGAGCGGGAGCTGGGCACCGCCCTGTTCACCCGGTCCACCCGGCACGTGGAGCTCACCGAGGCCGGCCGGCACCTGACCGGCTACGCGCGCACCCTGGTCGCCGAGGAGGAGCGGGCGCGCGTCCACATGGCGGAGCTGGCCACCGGCCGCGCCGGGCGGGTGTCCGTCGGCTTCATCGGCACCGCCACCTACGACGTGCTGCCCCGCGTCGCCCGCACCGTGCGCGCCCGGCTGCCCGGCATCACCCTGGACCTGCACGGTGAACTGCTCACCCCGCAGCTCGTGGACGGCCTGCTCACCGGCGCCTACGACCTCGCGGTGTCCCGCGCCGGCACGGCCGACGCCGAACGGGTCGACGTCACCCCGCTGCGGACCGAGCCGCTGGTGGCCGTACTGCCGGCGCACCATCCGCTGGCCGCCGGCCCGCGGATCTCGCTGCGGGCGCTGGCCGGCGAGACGTTCGTCATCCACCCCTCGCAGCCGCGGTCCGCCATGTACGACCGTGTCCTGTCCGCCTGCGGCCGGGCGGGTTTCCAGCCCGCGTCGCTCGTCGAGGTCGGCGAGACGGCCACCCTCGTCGTCCTGGTGGCCGCCGGACACGGCGTGGCCCTGGTGCCGCAGTCGGTGCAGAGCCTGCGGCTCGACGGCGTGACCTACGTACCGCTGACCGAGACGGAGTCCGTCGATCTCGTCCTGGCCCGCCGGGCGGAACGCAACTCCCCGGCGACGCGGCAGGTCGCCGCGGTGATCGAGGAGTGCGTCCGCGGCTGAGCGCCGCCCGCCGCGACCCGCGACGCGCAGCGGATGCGTGAGTCCTTCCGGCCGGAGCCCGTGACCCTTCGGGTGCGGCGGCGGAGGACCGGACCGACGGGTCGGTGCGGACGCCGTCGGACGTCACCTCGGTGTCCGGGACGGTCGGCGTCCTGCGGGCGCAGCCGCCCGCGCTCGCGGCGTCCTCGAGCACGGGCGGCCTGCCTGCCTGTCTGCTTCAGGCCCCGCCGCGCTCGCGCGGGATCTTCTGGCCCGCCACCGGCAGCCGGTTCTCCGCGGGCGGCAGCGGGCAGGTGGCCAGGTCCGTGTAGGCGCACGGGAGGTTCACCGCGCGGTTGAAGTCCAGGACGACCGTGCCGTCGGCGGCGGGCGGCTCCACGGTCAGGGAGCGGTTGGCGGCGTAGGTGGTGACCCCGGAGGTCGCGTCGGTGAACAGCACCATCAGCCGGCCCTCGCCGGGTCCCGGGAACGCGGTCAGGGACAGCCGCCGTCCGTCCAGCGCGAACTCGATCCTGCCCGGGGCGTCGTACACGTGCTCCAGCCCCTCGACCGCGGCGCCCACGGTGGTCGGGCGCGGCTCGTCGAAGGGAAGGTAACGGCCCGTCACGGCCCAGCGCGGGTGCGGCGGGTAGGCCGGGGTGCCGGTGAAGCCGGCGCGCAGCGGCGCGTCCGGGTGCCGGGGGCGCACGATGTCGTTGCCCCCGCGCTTGGCGACCTCGATCACGGCGTCCCCCCACACGGCGTTCACGCCACCGCGTTCGGGAAGCACGCCGAAGCGGTGCTCACCGCGCACCGGGGAGCCCTCGACGATCAGTTCCTCGTCCTCGTCCAGGGTCACGACGACGCCGTCGCGCCCCGTGTGCCAGGCGCCGGGGGCATCGGGGAAGCGCCGCGGCCGTTCGTCGAGCCAGTGCAGTCCGGTGACCGCCAGGAAGCCGTGCGGGCCGGCGAGCCGCTCCTCGTGCGCGCGGTACCAGCCGAGCCAGTCCTCGGTGAAGGCCCGGAGGCCCGCGGTGGTGACGTCAGTGCTCATGAGGGTTCCTTCGTTCCGCGAGGTCCGGTCGGGGTCCGACCTCGCACGGCTGTTCCGGCATGGCGGGCGGCGGGCCCGGCGTGTTCACTCACCGGCCGGTCCGCCGAGGAGTGCCCACGTGCGTCGCCGGTCCGCTGCTCCGGCGACACCCCGCTGTCATGCCAGTCGGAACCGTCCGCGTCCGAGTCCGCATTCGGGGTCCTGTGGGACAGCTTCTTGTCAGTCATGCGTACGGGACGGCCGAGTGCCTCCCGCGCGGCCCGGCGCCACACTGCCCTGAACCCCGGCCCACACCCCGCCCGGCCGGGGGGCCGCCGACCCACGGGATGACGTCCCCTGGTTGCCTCGCCCGGCGTCGCGCATCGTGGAGGCATGACTGCGAACCACCCCACTCACTCACCGGCGACGGCCGTACGGGCCGCCGTCGTCACCGGCGGATCACGCGGCATCGGACGGGCCGTCGCGCGCCGGCTCGCCCGGGACGGCCTGGCCGTCGTGGTGAACTACGCCGGCGACGCGGCCGCCGCCGAGGAGACGGTGGCGGCGATCACCGCGGCCGGCGGACGGGCGATCTCCGTGCGGGCGGACGTGGCGGACGAGAAGGAGGTCGCCGCGCTGTTCGACCGGGCGGAGGAGGAGTTCGGCGGCGTGGACGTCGTCGTGAACTCCGCCGGCCGGCTCGCTCTGTCGCCGATCGCCGATCGCCGACCTCGACCTGGCCGCGTTCGACGCCCTGCACCGCACCAACGTCCGCGGCGCGTTCGTCGTCGCCCAGCAGGCCGCCCGGCGACTGCGTGCGGGCGGCTCGTTCGTGGGGTTCTCGACCTCCGTGGTCGGCACCCAGTTCCCCGGCTACGGCGCCTACGTGGCCGGCAAGGGCGCCGTCGAGGCGATGACGCTGATCCTCGCCCGCGAGCTGCGCGGACGCGACGTCACCGTGAACACGGTCGCCCCCGGGCCCACGGCCACGGATCTGTTCCTCGCCGACAAGACCCCCGAGCAGATCGACCGGCTCGCCGAGGCCCCGCCCCTGGAACGGCTGGGCACCCCGGAGGACATCGCCCGCCTGGTCGCCTTCCTCACCGGCCCCGAAGGGCACTGGGTCAACGGCCAGATCCTGCGGGCCAACGGCGGCCTGGTCTGACGGCTTCCCCGGGATGCCACGGTGGTCCCGGCACGTCCGCCCGCGGCGGCGAATCGCTCACTCCTCGCCTCTTCCCGCCGCCGCGTCATTCGTTTGCCCCGCTCCGAGTGCACCGCTCCCACCCGTCGCCTTGACTGGCCGCGACGACGGGAGGAGCACTCCGATGGAGCGAGAGCAGGACCTGGACCGAACGGCGCCCACCTCGTCGGCGGCCGTCCGGGAGGCCGTCACCCGTGGCGCGGACGCGCCGGCCACCCCCGCGGTACCCGGCCCGGCCGCACTCGGTGCGCAAGGCCCCTGGTGGCGATGGCCGGCCGCGGCCGCGGCGGCGTTCACCCTCGCCCAGCTGCTCCTCGTGCCGCCCCGCCTCGGCCTGGGCTGGGACGAGGTCATCTACGTCAGCCAGGTCGGCCACCACGCTCCCACCACCGCCTTCAGCGCGCCCCGCGCCCGCGGCGTCTCGGTGCTGGTGTGGCCGGTGGCGACCCTCACCTCGTCGACCGTCGCGCTGCGCGTCTACCTCGCGGCCGTCTCCGGACTCGCCCTGTTCCTGGCCCTGCGGACCTGGCGCGGACGGCGTCCCCCGGCGGTACTGGCACTGGCGGGACTGCTCTTCTCGAGCCTGTGGGTCACCGTCTTCTACGGGCCGCAGGCCATGCCGAACCTGTGGGTCGCGCTCGCCGCCCTGGCGGCGGTCGGCTGCTTCCTGCGCGCCGCGGACGACCCGCACGCGCGCGGACCCCTGTGGGGGCTTGCCGGCTGTGCCGCCGTGACCGCTCTGATGCGGCCCACGGACGCCGTCTGGACGGCGCTGCCCCTGCTGGCCGCGCCCGTCCTGGTACGCCGCTGGCGGCGCCCGGCGCTGTTCGCCGCGGTGCTGCTGGGGCTCGCCGCCGGGGCGGCCGAGTGGGTCGCCGAGGCGTACGTACGCTTCGGCGGCCTGGCCGAGCGGCTGCACCAGGGCAGCGAGTTCCAGGGCGGCCTGGGCTGGCACATCGCCGTCGGCGACCAGCTCCGCTCACTCGCCGGGATCAGCCTGTGCCGCCCCTGCCAGGCCCCCTGGCCGAGCCCCGTCGTCTACCTGTGGTGGCTGGCGCTTCCGGTCGCCGCCGCCGGCGGGGTGACGCTCGCCCTGAGATCCCGCAGCAGGCGCCGCCGCGCCGACACGCTGCTGGTCACGGCCTGCGCGGTGACCTCCGCGGTCCCGTACCTGTTCTTCATCGACTACGCGGCGCCCCGCTTCCTGCTGCCCGCCTACGCGCTGTTCGCCCTGCCGGTCGCGGACTGCCTGGTGTGGGCGGCGTTCGCGGCGGCCGGCCCCCGGTGGCGACGGGCGACCGCCTCCCTGGTCGCCCTCGGGTTCCTGGGGCACCTGGCCGTCCAGTACGCCGTCCTCCACCACATCGTCGTCCGCACCGACGCCAACCACCGGGACTGGAAGCGCATCGCCGACGGCCTGCGCCGGCTCGGCGTCCGGCCGCCGTGCCTGGTGAACGGCCCCGCGACGATCCCCATCGCCTACTACGGCGGCTGCCTGTCCATCGCCACCACGGGACCCAACGTCAACATCACCACGGCCGGTATCGCGGCCGCCGCCCGCGACCACAACGTCGCCGCCCTCGTCGCCCCGGGCGGCCGCCCGCCCGCCTTCGCCAGGTCCTGGCCCTCCCGCCCGCTGCCCGCCCCCGGCCCCCTCGCCGGCTACCGGGTCTATCTCGCGCCGCGCCCGTAGGGGGCCGGCGTCCGGCCGGGCACGGTCCGGCACCCCCTCGCGGAGGAGGTTTAATCCATGATTGTGATGGTTTGTCGTAATCTGGCTACGGCACTCGGATCTCCCCGCACGTGACCCCGCCCCTCCGAGGCGGCCGTCACCGCGGGAGACACGCCGGCCGGCCGGCGCATCGGGACCCGGCCCGGCAGCCCGGCAGCCGGGCGGAACAGAGGGCGGTCGATGACGACGATCGGCGTGGAAGAAGAGTTTCTGCTGCTCGACCCGGTCACGGGCCTGCCGGTGCCGCAGGCGGACAAGGTCCGCGTCGCGGCGGGCCTGGGACATCTCGTGGCCGACCAGGAGGTGCAGTACGAACTGCTCCAGGCGCAGGTCGAGGTGGCCACGCCGGTGTGCGGCGCCCTGGAGGAGATCGGAGGGCACCTGCTGCGGCTGCGGCACGCCGTGGGAGTGGCCGCTGAGGAGCACGGCTGCCGGATCGCGGCCTGTGGGACACCGCCCGTGCGGCACGGTCGTCCGGTGGCGGTCACCGACCAGGCACGGTACCGGGCCATGGTCACGCAGGCGCCGCAGCTGGTGGCGGAGCAGCTGGTCAACGGCATGCACGTGCACGTCGCCGTCCCCGGACGCGAGGAGGGCGTGCAGGTGCTGAACCGCCTCCGGGTCTGGCTGCCGACGCTCACGGCCATGTCGGCCAACTCCCCGCTGTGGGACAGCCACGACACCGGCTTCGCGAGCTGGCGCACGGTGATCTTCAGCCGCTGGCCGGTCAGCGGCGTCCCCCCGCACTTCCACGACGTCGCCGACTACGACCACCGCGTGCAGCGCCTCCTGGAGAGCGGACTCATCTCCGACACCGGTCAGCTGTACTGGCAGGCCCGCCTCTCGGACCGGTACCCCACCCTCGAGGTGCGGTGTCCGGACGTCCAGCTCCGGGTGGACGACGCGGTGATGCTCGCGGGGATCGTCCGCGCCCTGGTGGACACCGCCCTGACGGAGGTGGCCGCCGGAGCTCCCGCCCTCGAGTGCGCCCCCGAACTGCTGCAGGCGAGCATGTGGCACGCCGCCCGCCACGGCCTGGGCGGCACCCTGGTCGACCCGATCGGCCGGCCCCGCCGGGCCGGCGACGTGCTGTACGAACTCCTGCGGTACGTCGCTCCCGCGCTCGACGTGTCCGGTGACACCCGGCAGGTGACCTCGCTGACCCACCGGCTGCTGCAGGACGGCACCGGCGCGGACCGGCAGCGCGCCGCCCTCGCCGAGGGCGGCCTGCGCGCGGTGACCGACCTGATCAGTGCCCAGAGCGGCATGACCTGACGAGGCGGCCCCCGGCCGGTCCGGCGTGCTCACCGCCCCCGGGACCGCGGTGCGGGCAGCCGGGTGGCGGACGCCGGTGCGGGCAGCCGGGTGGCGGACGGCGGGGCGGGCACGGCGGCCGGGACGCGTTCCAGGACGCCGCCCGCGAAGACGTCGTACAGCGGCAGGGTCTCCAGGTGCACATACCCGATGTGGCAGTCGCAGGAGGCCAGCGGGCACGGCCGGGGGCGCAGGGCGGCGCGGTAGGAGCCGTCGTAGAGGTTGCCCAGTTCGTCGCGGACGAAGTGGCAGCGGCGTACGGTGCCGGCGCCGTCGACCGAGACGACGGTGTCGCCGGTGCGGCAGGGCAGCCCGGCACTGGCGTGCGGCCGGCGACTGTAGGGGAACAGCGGGTCGAGCGCGGTCCACTCGTCGGCCTCGGCGTCCTGATAGGTGTGCCCCTCGGCCGCGTTGATCCACAGGTAGACGTGGCCGGGCAGATCGGCGCGCAGCCGGCGGGCCGCCGCCAGGTGCTCGGGCAGCCCTACGACGCCGACGCTGAACCGGACACCGAGGATGGCGAGTTCGCGGCACTTGGCGAGGAAGCGGTCGTAGGGCGTCTGGCCCGGGTGGTAGGTGCACCACAGGGCGAGGGTGGCGAGGTCGGCCCCGGCGAGCCAGTCGGTGCGGCAGCTGAGGTTGGTCTGGATGGCGACCCGGCGGATGTGCGGCAGGTGGGACAGCTCGGTGAGGGTGCGCCGGTACCAGGAACGCACCAGGCCCTCGCCCCACGGGGTGAACAGCAGGGACAGGCGGTCGTCGCGCTGGCTGCCCGCCCACCGCGCGAAACGCTCCAGGGCGGCGCGGTCGGCGCGGAGCTCGGCCGGGGAGTCGCGCCGCTTGGCGAACGGGCAGTAGGGGCAGTCGTAGTCGCAGGAGGCGAGCGGGCCCCGGTACAGGACGGTCAGGTCCATGGCGGGTCGGTCACTTCCTGTCGTAGGCGGCCATGGCGGCCCGGACGGCCGGGGAGAACAGTTCCGGGCCGATGGCGTCGGAGTGGGCGAGGCCCTCCGGGGTCAGGCGCAGGTGGGCGGGGCCGGTGTCGGCCAGCCAGCCGCGGTCGGCGAGGCGCTGGAGTTCGGCCCCGAAGTCGTCGGCGGGGGCGCCGCCGAAGCGGGCGCGGTAGTCGGCGGCCGCCAGGCCCTCGGCCTGCAGGAGGGACTGCAGGAGGTGGCGGCGGCGCGCCTCGTGCGCGTCGACGCGGTAGCCGATCTCCGCGTGGGCGAAGTCCGCCGTGGCGACGTAGGAGTCGATGATGCCGCGGATCTCGTGCATACCGACCGCGTAGTCGAAGGAGTAGTGCAGCGTGCTGGTGTAGGAGCGGGCGCCGCAGCCCAGGCCGATCATGCCGTCGGTCTGGCAGGCGTAGTCGTCGGCGCCCTGCGGCGGGGCGTCGGCCCGGCGGAACATCCGCATGGACTGCTGGGTGTAGCCGTGAGCGAGGAGGTGGTCGCGGCCCGCGCGGTACAGCCGCAGCCGTTGCTCGTCCCAGGCCGGGTCGGGTCCGGGAGCGGTGCGGTGCCGTCCCAGGCCGGTCAGCGGGCGGACGTAGAGCGGGTACAGGTAGAGCTCCTCGGGCCGCCAGGCCAGGGCCGCGTCCAGGGACTGGAGCCAGGTCCGCTCGGTCTGGCCGTCGATGCCGTAGATGAGGTCGATGTTGAGCACCGGGACGGAGGTGTCCCGGATGCGCGCGAGCGCGGCCTCGACGTCGGAGCGGCGCTGCGGGCGTACGGCGGAACGCGCCTCGGAGTCGACGAAGCTCTGCACGCCCAGGCTGAGGCGCGTGGTGCCGCGGTCCGCGAGGACGGCGAGCCGGTCGGCGGTGGCCGTGGCGGGCGAGGCCTCGACGGACAGGGGAACGGCGCGCAGGTCGGCGCCCATCCGCCGCTCGGCGATGTCGCAGAGGCGCTCCAGTTCGGCCGCGGTGAGGAAGGTGGGGGTGCCGCCGCCGAAGGCAGCGGTGGCGAACCGGACGTCGCCGGGGTCGCCGAGGGCCTCGCGCACGGCGTCGGCCTGCCGTGCCAGCGCGTCCAGGTAGGCGCCGGTCAGGCCGTCGGGGGCGCCGATGCGGGTGAAAAGGTTGCAGAAGCCGCAGCGGACCTCGCAGAACGGTATGTGCAGGTAGAGGGAGAGGGCCCTCTTGTCCTCCGCCGCCCACAGGGACCGCAGCGGCGGACGGTCCGGCAGCGCGCGGTAGGCGGTCTTGTGCGGGTAGGCGTACACGTAGTGCTGGTACGGGCCGGTGAGCTGTGCGGTGGTCATCGGACGGCCTCGGCGGGGTCGAGGAAGAAGTGGGCGTACGGCACGGTCCACACGGACTCGTGGCCGAGGCGGTGGCCGGTGAAGCCGTCGTCGCCGTAGGCGGTGCCGTGGTCGGAGCAGACGATCGCGAAGCACCGGCGGCGGGAGCTCGCGGCGGCGAAGAGGCGGCCGATGTGCCGGTCCACGTACTCCAGCGCGGCGGCGTGCGTCTCGCGGGTGTCACCGGCCTCGCGGGTCGCGCCGGGCAGGTGGAACCAGTTCGGCTGGTGCAGGGCCGAGACGTTCACGAAGAGGAACAGCCGCTGCTCGGCGGGCAGTCGGGCGACGACCTGCTCGGCGCGGGCGATCTGGTGCTCGAAGGAGTGGGGCGAGGTGACGCCGAACTCCGTCTCCCAGTGGGACTCCTGGAACAGGCCCGGCAGGACCGAGCCGAGCGGGCCCTGCTTGTTGAAGAAGCCCACGCCCCCGATGCACACGGTGTGGTAGCCCGCCTCCGCCAGCCCGGAGACCAGGTCCGGGGTGTCGTGGACGAAGGTGCGGGCGGCGGTGGTCTCGCTGCCGGCGAAGCGCGCCGCGAACAGCCGGGGATGCGGTCCGGGCGTCGCCGGGGTCGGCAGGAATCCGGCGAACATCGCCTGGTGGGAGGCGTAGGTGAAGCTGCCCGGCGCGTGCCGCTTCTCCCAGGCGCCGCCGGGGAGACGGCGGGCGAGATGCGGGATACGGCCCTCGGCCGCCAGCTCGGCGGCCACGTCGTAGCGGAGCGTGTCGAGCGTGACGAGGAGGATGTCGTGGCGGCCGACGACCTCGTTCATGTCGGGCTCATCGGGTACGGGCACGCGGTGTTCCTGTTCTGTGCGGGTGGAGCGGGTGGAGCGGGTGGAGCGGGTGGAGCGGGTCGTGCTGGTCGTGCGGGTGGAGCGGGTCGTGCGGTTCGAGCGGGCCGGAGTGCGGGCGGGTCGGGCCGGGCGGCGGCTCGGTCGGGCCGGTCCGGGCGTGCGCGCGCAGGGCGGCCGTCACCTGCGCGGCGTAGGTGTCCAGGCCTTCGGCGCCGCTGCCGGGCAGGCCGGTCAGCCGGGGCAGCAGATCCCCGAAGGCGTTGACCTCGCCGACGAACGCCCTGCGCCAGCCGACCGCCGGCAGCAGGTCCACGCCGACGCACAGGGTGCGCGGGAAGCAGGCCGCGGCCCGCTCGCACACCTCCAGCACGTCGGCCCAGCGGGCGCCCGCCGCCTCGACGGCCTGCCGGGCCGCGTCCAGGTCGCCGCGGCTGCCGCCGAGATGGAGGTTGGTCAGCGGGGTGCGGCTGGTGCGGACCACGGCGTGGGTGGCCCGGCCGGCCACCACGACCACCCGCAGGTCGGTGACCCGTCCGTGCTGGGAGGCCTTGGGCAGCCAGCGCTCGAGATGCAGCCCGTCGGGCGCGAGCGCGTCGACGATGTCGGCGATGTCCGCTTCGCGCTCGTAGCGGCGCACCTTCAGCGAGTTGTGCAGCCGGCCGTCGGCGGCGATCTCCACGGAGGTGGTGGCCCTGATCCGGCCGCCGCCCGCCTCGACGGCGAGCACCCCGGACGCGGACGACCCGTGGGCGGGCTTGACGAACAGCCGGGGCATGCGGTGCTCGCGCATCAGCGCGCGTACGTCGTCCCAGCCGCGCACCCGGGCGCCGTCCGGGCCGGACGTGGGCGAGGCCGGGACGGGAACCCCGGCCGCGCGCAGTACGCCGTGGCAGCGGCGCTTGTCGAACAGCACGGCGAGGTCGTCGACGTCGTCCAGGCGGACGCCGCCGCGCAGCGTGCGCAGCGCGGCGGTGAACCCGGCGTACCAGCGTGCCGAGCCCTCCACCCGGGTGGCGTCCGAAGTGCCCCTGAGCAGCCGGTCGACCTCGGCGTTCTCGCCGGGGGAGTCGATCCGGACGATCTCCTCGGCGGCGAAGTCCGCCCCCTCGTCGCGCAGGACGCCCGCCCAGGACACGACGCGCGGGCCGGGCAGACCGGCCGCGCGCACCGCGTCGGCGAACAGGGCCACCCGGCGGTTCTCGGGGTTGCCGACCACGGCGAAGCGCGGCCGGGTGCCGGACCGCGTGCTCACTCGCCCACGGCGACGTAGCGCCAGACCGTGCCGTCGTCCTCGGTGTCCTCCTCGGCGTCGTCGCGGGAGAGATCGACCTCCACGCCCGCCGGTTCCAGCGTCTTGAGCACGCGGTCCACGAAGGACTCGCTCAGGTAGTGGTGGTGGAGGTCCAGCTTCTTCAGGTGGGTGAGCGGCTGACCCCCGAGCAGCGCGCCGGCTCCCTCGTCGGTCAGCACGCCCATGGACAGGTCCAGCACCTCCAACTGCGCGACGACGGGGGCGGAGGCGAGGGCCGCGGCCACGGCGTCCTGCATCTCGCTGTTGCGCAGGGCCAGATGACGCAGCCGCGGCAACCGGGCGCCGGACAGGATGGGCTCCAGGTCGGAGACCTCGCTGTCGCCGCCGTAGTCGGGGGTGCCGAGCCACAGGTCGAGGTGGGCCAGCGCGGGCAGGTCGCAGGCGCCGATCCCGCGCACCACGTGGCCGGGCAACCCGCCCGCCTGCACGACGAGTTCGCGCAGCGCCTCGTGGCGCACGCCGTCGAACCGCAGGTTCGACCCGCCGCGCACCCCGAACACCTCCAGCGCGGGGAAGCCGTTCAGCAGCGGGGTGACATCGGTCTGGGTGATCCAGGAGATCTCGCACTCCTCCATCACGATGTCGCCGAAGAACAGCGCACGCAGCGCGGGGAAGCGGTCCCGCGCGGCCAACAGGGCCGACACGACGGCGGAAGGCGCGGTCTCGTAGGCCTCCTGCCAGGCGCCCACGATCAGGGCCCGCACCCGGGTGGTGTCGACCGCGGCGCAGAAACGTGCGAAGGCGTCGGTCCACTGCTCGTCGGCGTCGTACACGTCGCTGGTGATCCGCCAGGCGACGGCGTCCGCGTCGGGCAGGTTCCCGGCCTCCGCGCCGGGGCCCGGGAACGTGTGGGCGGGCAGCCGGTACAACGCGTCGAGATGGCTGTTGATGGTCATGCGGCTGCTCCTGGGACGAGGAAGGGCGTGGCTGGTGATGTCGGCAGTTCTACCAACAGGCACTGACATTGATAGTGGTACGCAGGTTCCGGTGGTCGTGGCTCGGGCACTGACTGACGCCCTGCTGGGTTGTCCTCCCGTTGTTCTGTCCGGCCGCCGGGGCTTGTTCTCATGGCTTCGGCCGGGCGGAACATGACCTGATAGGAGCTTGGTCAGAAGCCCCCTCAATGTCCTGTCTGCGCCACCCGGCCGACGCCTGCCTCCGGCTAGGAAGGCGTTACCAGCATGACAGCAGTGGCGGCACAGGACACAGCCGACCAGAACGTGATCGGCGGGGTCGATTCCCACGCCGACACGGTTCACGTCGCTGTCATCAGCGACAACGGCGGTCACCTCGCGGACGCCGAGTTCGCCACCACCGCCGCCGGGTATGCCGCGGCGCTGGCCTTCCTGACCGCGCACGGACACGTGGTCGCGATCGGCGTGGAAGGCACCGCCTCCTACGGGGCCGGCTTCACCCGGGCCGCCCGCCCGGCGGGCCTTCACGTGGTGGAGGTCAACCGGCCCGACCGGGCCGAACGGCGCCGCATCGGAAAGTCCGATCCCATCGACGCCTACGCCGCCGCCCGCGCCGCCCTGTCCGGACGGGCCTCCGGCGCGCCCAAGGACGACACCGTCGCGGGGATACGCGCCCTGCACAACGCCGCCCGCTCCGCCGTCAAGGCCCGCACCGCCGCCCTGAACCAGATCGGGCACATCCTCATCAGCGCGCCCGAGGCCGTCCGCGCCAAGTACGGCCGCCTGAAGGGAACAGACCGCACCGACACCCTGGCCCGGCTGCGGCCGGCCGGGGACGCCGTCCACACCGCGGTCCTCACCGCGCTCAAGAGCCTCGCCCGGCGTGTCAGAGAACTGACCGCCGAACACGAAGCCCTGACCCGGGCCCTGGACAGCGAGGTCACCGCCCACAACCCCGGCCTGCGGGCCGTCCACGGAGTCGGCCCCGACACCGCCGCCCAGCTGCTGGTCACCGCCGGCGGCAATCCCGACCGCATGCGGACCGAGGCTTCCTTCGCCGCCCTCTGCGGAGCCGCCCCGGTCCCCGCCTCCAGCGGCAGAACGAACCGCCACCGCCTCTCCCGCGGCGGCGACCGGGCCGCCAACGCCGCCCTCTACCGCATCGCCCTCGTCCGCATGTCCAGCGACTTGCGCACCCGCGAATACGTGGCCCGGCAGACCGCCGCGGGCCGGACGAAGAAGGAGATCATCCGGCTCCTGAAACGGGCCATCGCCCGTGAGATGTTCCGCTGCCTCACCACCGCTGTCGCCGTCCCCGGCATCGCCGACCTGCGTCCTCTGCGGCAGGCCAAGAACATCACCCTCACTGCCGCAGCCCGCCACTTCGGACTCTGGCCGGCCACCGTCTCCACCCCGGAACGAGGAATCCGCCGCGACGACACCCTCGCCCGCGCCTACCGCGACTGGCTCCAAGCCGCTTGACGAGCAATAGGAGCATCAACGCCCGCCGCCGGGGCGGGATCCGGGGCGTTGTCAGTGCCGGCCCCTACGGTCGTGGTCATGAGGCCGGTGCGCTGCGCACCCGGCGGTGAGGGGAGAGCCATGTACCGGCAGGGAGACGTGCTGATCGTGCCCGTGACGGAGGAAGCGGTCCCGGCGCACGTGGCACACGCGCCCAGGGAACAGCGGGACGGGCGGGGCCGGCTGGTGCTGGCGCTGGGCGAGGTCACCGGGCACGCCCACGCGGTCGTCGGGCCGGGCGAGCTGGTGCGTGAGCCGGGCCCCCTCGGGCCGCTGCTGCTGCACCTGCCCCAGGGCGGCCGGGTGGTGCACGAGGAACACGCGGCGATCCCGCTGCCGAAGGGGTGGTACCGGGTGATCAGGCAGCGGGAGTACGTGCCCGGGTCCGTCCGGATCGTCGCCGACTGAACGACGAGTGAGGGAGGGCGAGATGACGGACGGAAAAAACCTCGTGGAGGGTACATGGACATGACGGGCACCGACCAGGCGGCGGCGCGTGACACCGCCGCCGACGGTCTCGACGCGTGGCGGGCGTGCGCGTGGGCGACCGGCCCCGCCGACCGGGCGGCCGCCGAGGAGGGCGTCCGCCGGGCGTACCGGCGGGCGGGGCTCGCGGAACCGGAGCAGGTGGTGTGGGCCGGCTCCCCGCGCGCGGCCGTCGAGCTGATACGGCAGCTCCCGGACCGCGGGCCCAGCGTGCGCGAGGCGGTGCGCACCGCACCCTGGGCGCTGGAGAGACGCCGGCTGCACGCCGAGCTCGGAGCGGCGGGCTGGTCGGCGCACTGGGCGGCGACCGGGGGACGGCTGTGGGCGTCCGTCCAGGCCCTCGTCGACCGGATCACCGCCGGGCTGCTCGAGGAACTCGTGGGCCGCGACACCGGCAAGGAGGCCGCGGAGGTCCGGCTGCTCCTCCTGGACGCCGTCCTCGGACAGCACGACGCGCCGTGGCTCGCCGCGTTCCCCGCCGGCACCGGCCCGCTCGGCGCGCTCGCCGAGGTGAGCCGCAGCGCCGGCTGGTGGTGGCCGTACGAACGCGTGGCGGTGGTCTCCGAGCGGCCCGTGGCCCTGCACCGCGACGAGGCCGGCCGGCTCGACTGCGGCACCGGACCGGCACTCGCCTACCCCGACGGGTTCGCCCTGCACGCCTGGCGCGGCATGCCCGTGCCGCCCGCCTTCGTCGCGGAACTGCTTTCCCTGACACCGGAACGCATCCGCTCCGAGGAGAACGCGGAGCTGCGCCGGGTGATGCTGGAGTACTACGGATACGACCGCTACCTCGCGGACTCGGGCGCCCGGCCGGTGCACCAGGACGAGACGGGCACCCTGTGGCGGATCGACCTGGCCGACGACGAGCCCGTGGTGATGGTCGAGGTGCTCAACTCCACGCCGGAACCGGACGGCACCCGGCGCACCTACTGGCTCCGCGTACCCCCCTCCACCCGCACCGCCAAGGCGGGCGTCGCCTGGACGTTCGGCGTGCCGGCCGCCGAGTACGCGCCGGTGCGGGAGACCTGACCCGGGCCGGCGGCGGAGCCGGGCCGCTGAGGCGCCGCCGTCGTACCCCGGACAATGCCGTCGCGGGCCTGACCCGGTGTTTTACAGTGAGCTCAATTGACCTGTTCCGGCGACCCAGTGACCTGTGGGGGACACGCGAACCATGCCGACCGAAACGTTGGAGTTCCAGGTAGAGGCCCGTCAGCTGCTCCAGCTGATGATCCACTCGGTCTACTCGAACAAGGACGTCTTCCTGCGGGAGCTCGTCTCCAACGCCTCCGACGCGCTCGACAAACTGCGCCTGGCCGCACTGCGCGACGACAGCCTCGAGGCCGACACGTCCGACCTGCACATCGACATCGAGATCGACGAGGACACCCGCACGCTCACCGTGCGGGACAACGGCATCGGGATGTCGTACGACGAGGTCGGCAAGCTGATCGGCACCATCGCCAACTCCGGCACGGCCGCCTTCCTCAAGGAGCTGAAGGAGGCGCAGGACGCGGCCGGGGCCGAGGGGCTCATCGGCCAGTTCGGCGTCGGCTTCTACTCCGGCTTCATGGTGGCCGACGAGATGACCCTGGTGACCCGGCGGGCGGGGGAGAGCGGCGGCACCCGCTGGTCGTCGCGCGGCGAGGGGACGTACACCCTGGAGACGGTCGCCGACGCGCCGCAGGGGACCTCCGTCACGCTCCACCTCAAGCCCGCCGACCCCGAGAACAACCTGCACGACTACACCTCCGCCTGGAAGATCAGGGAGATCGTCAAGCGGTACTCCGACTTCATCACCTGGCCGGTCCGGCTCGTGCCCAAGCCGGGCGACGGCGAGGACACGCCCGAGCCCGAGACGCTGAACTCGATGAAGGCCCTGTGGGCGCGCCCGCGCGAGGAGGTCTCCGACGACGAGTACCACGTCCTGTACAAGCACGTCAGCCACGACTGGCGCGACCCCCTGGAGACCGTCCGCCTCCAGGCCGAGGGCACCTTCGAGTACCAGGCCCTGCTGTTCCTGCCGGAGCACGCCCCCGCCGACCTGTTCACCCGGGACTTCCGGCGCGGCCTCCAGCTGTACGTCAAGCGCGTGCTGATCATGGACGACTGCGAGGCGCTGCTGCCGCCCTACCTCCGCTTCGTCAAGGGCGTGGTCGACGCGCAGGACCTCTCGCTCAACGTCTCCCGCGAGATCCTCCAGCAGGACCGGCACATCCGGATGATCCAGCGCCGGCTGACCAAGAAGGTCCTCTCCTCGGTCAAGGAGATGCGGGCCAAGGACCCCGACAAGTACGCCACGTTCTGGCGGGAGTTCGGCGCCGTGCTGAAGGAGGGCCTGCTCAGCGACCCCGACAACCGGGACGCCCTGCTCGCCGTCGCGTCCTTCGCCAGCACGCGCTCCGAGGACGAGCCGACCACGCTGCAGCAGTACGTGGAGCGCATGAAGGACGGCCAGGACGACATCTACTACATGACCGGCGAGTCCCGGCAGAGCATCGAGAACTCGCCGCACATGGAGGCGTTCCAGGCCCGCGGCATCGAGGTCCTGCTGCTCACCGACCCCGTGGACGAGGTGTGGGTGGACGCCGTCGGCGAGTTCGAGGGCAAGCGGCTGCGGTCCGTCGCCAAGGGCGAGACCGGCCTGGACGCCGTGTCGGACGACCAGGCCGACGACGGCGAGAAGGAGAAGCGGGCCGAGGAGTACGCCGGTCTGCTCGGCTGGATGAAGGAGCAACTGGCGGAGGACCTGAAGGACGTCCGCCTGTCGACCCGGCTCACCGTCTCCCCGGCCTGCGTCGTCTCCGACACCCACGACCTCACCCCGGCGCTGGAGAACATGTACCGGGCGATGGGCCAGGAGGTCCCGGCCACCAAGCGCATCCTGGAACTCAACCCCGGCCATCCGCTCGTGCGGCACCTGAACCAGGCCTACCAGGAACGCGAAGACCGCTCCGGACTCGTCGAGACGGCCGCCTTGCTGCGCGACCTGGCGGTGCTCGCGGAGGGCGGCCAGCCGAAGGAGCCGGCACGGTTCGTGAAGGCGGTGGCGGAGCGGTTGGAGCGGACGCTGTAGCTCCGCCGGGCGGGGTCCGCGGCTTGCGGAGCCTCACGCCGGCGAGCCCGTCCCACACCTCCCGGACGCCGGCCCCGGTGTCCGGGAGGCGGGGCCGTCCGGTCAGTCGCCCGCGCGCAGGAAGCGCCGCTGGTGCACACGGGCCCGGCGTACGGCGTCGGAGCCGGGCCCCATGAGCCGCCGGTCCCGGCGGACCAGCACCGCCGTACCACTCGCGACGATCATGACAGCGACGACGAGAGGCGCGAGGAAGAAGACCATCGACTGCTCCTGTGGACCGGGCCGGTGCGGGGTGTGCCGGGGGCCCCGAGTTCCGCTCTTGTAGCCGGTGCCGGGCGCTGTTGCCTGCGCCCGGCATCGCAATCTCCCCCTGTTTCTGCCGACCACCATCTTCGACCTGGCATGCTCACAGCGCATTGCCGTGTTCCGGCAGTCTTCACGGCCCGTCGATGCCGGACACCGACTCTGCTCTCCGCCAGGACCGCGGTGCCGGGACGGCGAGGGCGGCCTGCGATGATCCCTTGCAGCGACGCTTCGGGCGCCGCGGCGTGTCGGTCAGGCCTGCCCGGCCCGCGCCGGACGTACGCCGGCGGCGCGTGACGGACACGCGTCACGAACACAGGAGGAACCGGTGACAGGGCGGGAGATCCCGGACGAGTACGTGGAGGGCTACGACCGGACGGTGGCCGACGCGTCCGCGACGGGACGCCGCCTCACGCGGGACGAACTGGAGGCGCTGCGCACGCGGGGCGAGGCCGCCGCCGAGGTGGGCTTCGGGCTGCGGGCCCTGGTCCGCCGGCACCTGTCCGTGACCCGTGAGCGGTGGCCCGCCCTGTCCGCCGCGGACGGGCACGCGGTACTGGCCGCCGTCGAGCAGGCGATCGACGCCCTGGCCGAGGGGCACGAGAGGGCTCAGCGGCTCGCCGTGCGGCAGGAGGAGGCCATGCGCCGGGAGTTCGTCGACGACCTGCTCTACGGCCGCAGCGACCTGGGCCGGCTGGCCGAACGCGCCGAACGCTTCGGGCTGCTCCTCGCCCGCGCCCACGCCGTCGCCGTCGCCCCGGGCGGGGAGCCGGTGGAGGACACGCACCCGGCCACCCGGCAGGTCGAGAGTGCCGTGACGGGCCGGTTCGGCGAGCGGCGCATCCTGCTCACCACGAAGGACGGACGGCTGGTCTGCATCGCCCCCGGGGACCAGGACGACGTCCTGACCTTCTTCGCCGAGCAGGCCCTCGCGGCCACCGGGGGCGGCCGGGTCGCCATCGGGCGCGCCCACCCGGGTGCCGGAGGAGTCGTGCACTCCTACGAAGAGGCGCTCAACGCCCTGGAGTTGGCCGACCGGCTGCACCTGCGGGAACCGGTGCTGCGCCATGCCGACCTCCTCGTCTACCCGGTGCTGACCCGTGACCGGCAGGCCATGGTCGACCTCGTCGACAACACCCTCGGCCCGCTGCGGACGGCACGCGGCGGCGCCGGACCGCTCGTCGACACGCTGACCGCCTACTTCGACGCGGGCTGCGTCGCGGCGGAGGCGGCCCGTCGTCTCAACCTGAGCGTGCGCGCCCTCACCTACCGCCTGGCCCGCATCCACAAGCTCACCGGCGCCGACCCGGCCGACCCCGTGCACCGCTACACCCTGCAGACTGCGGTGATCGGCGCCCGGCTCCTGGGCTGGCCGGACGACGACAGGTGACGACCCCGGCACACGACGCCGGGCGATGACGTGCAGGGCGAGCGTCACGACAGGTGTGGTGGCGTCGCGGGCGGGTACACGCATCGAGCGGCAGGGGAGTGCGGCGCAACGCCTGGGGAGGTCGGCGCCGCTTCCCCTGCTCCGTGCGCGCACGGTGAAGGCGGGGCGGCCTCTCTCACCGGAGGAGGCGCGTCACCATCGCGTCGATCAGGGCGTCGAGCCGGTGCTGTGCGAGGAGTTCCGGGACGGTCAGGTCATCGACGATCAGCCCCAGCATCGCCAGGTAGAGCATGACCACCCCGGCGCGGTCGCCGGGCAGGCCGCTGCCCAGGTGGAAGTCGATGTTGGCCTCGAGTTCGACGCTGAGGAAACGTGCCAGCTCCGCATGGAGTTCGGGCCGCCGGGTGGCCTCCAGGCGCAGTTCGAGCATGGCCAGGTAGCTGCTGCGTTCGCGGCGCATGCGGTCGACGAGCTGCTGCATCAGGGCGCTGACCAGCTCGTGTGACGGCTCGGCCGTCATCGTCCCGGCCAGTTCGGCCGGATCCGGGGTCAGACGCTCTCGGGTGCGTCCCATGACCTGGGCCAGCATGTCGGCGCGATTGGCGAAGTAGTTGGACGCCGTCCCGGTGGGCACGGCCGCCTCCTTGTCGACGGCGCGCAGGGTCAGACCGCGGGAGCCCTCACGGGCGAGGACCTCGATGGCGGCATCGAGCAAGGCGGTACGGCGGGCTGGGTTCTGACGCATCGACAGCTCCTCGGAAACTCATTGACACCACTGCATGTGAAGTACTATGTTCAAACCACTTCAACCACAGTACAACATGCTGTGCAGGGGCCGGACGGGTTCCGCCGTGTGCGGCAGGAAGAGAGACCGGATGCGCACGCTCACCTACTACGTCGCTGCCACCCTCGACGGCTACATCGCCGGACCGGACGGCAGTTACGACTTCCTCCCCTTCGAGGGGGAGGTCCGGGAGGCGGTTCTCGCCGAGTATCCCGAGACGATGCCGGTGCACGTCCGCGGGCCGTTCGGCCTCACAGACACCCCGCACCGGCATTTCGACACCGTGATCATGGGGCGCGGCACCTACGAGCCGGCCCTGAAGGCAGGCATCACCAGCCCCTACGCCCACCTGGAGCAGTACGTCGTCTCCCGCACCCTGACCTCCGCGGACCCATCGGTGAGGATCGTCCCGCACGATCCGGCCGCACTGGTGCGCGACCTGAAGAAGCGGGACGGCAAGGGCATCTGGCTCGCCGGCGGCGGCAAGCTGGCCGCCGCGCTCCGCGACGAGATGGACGAACTGATCGTCAAGCGCAGTCCGGTCGTCATCGGCACCGGCATCCCGCTGTTCGACGGTCCCTTCGCCCCCGGCTTTGTGCCGACGGCGTGCCGCCGCTTCGACGACTCCGGCGTCAGCATCGTCACCTACCGGAGGAAGTGACGTGCGAGCCCGCCGTCCCGGCGCTGCCGGCGGCCGGGACCGACGCCGCCGACGTGGGGGCGGCGCTCGGGAGCCGGGGCGTCCGCTCTCCCGGCGAGCGCCGCGTCGCTCCTGTCATCCGGAGTGGAAGCGCACCTCCGGGTAGCGGGCCGACGGTCCGTCCCACAGGCCTTCGTCGTCACGGCCGCGCAACCAGCGGTCGAAGAAGGCGGCGAGGTAGGCCCGTTCGGCGGTGATCGCGCGCATCGGCGCGATCGTGCCGATGTTCTCGACCACGGTCGTCCGCGGGAGGCCGAGCCGATCGGCGATCTGCGGGATGAGCGCCTCGGCGTCGGTGTACGTCGCGTGTTCCGCGCCACGCAGGGTCAGGCACCGGCGCCGGCCGCGGCTGTTCCGCCACAGCGAGTCCCAGGAGGGCACCGTGCCGAGGTCGTTGCCGTCCTTGCCGATCAGCAGGAAAGGGCGGTCGAGGCCGTCGGCCGCGACGGTCGAAAGACCGCCGGGGGCGCTGTCGTCCTGGACGTACGCCAGCACGCCGTCGAGGTCGGCCGCTGCCGCGATGCGCGGGTCGTCGTGCATCGCCTGCAAGGCGGTGAAGCCGCCCGCCGACTGGCCGAACATGCCGATGCGGCCGAGGTCCGGCGTGCCGCGCAGATCCCGGGGGAGCGCACTCGGCAGTGCGTCGGGAGAAAGCGCGTGTCGGCCACCCGTACGGCCAGCGTCTTCCGCAGCAGCGCCGTGATGCGGTCCTGGTCCGGGTACGCCTTGCCGAACTCGGCCGGCAGGACGGTCTTCTCGACGCGGCCGCGGGGGAACTGAACGGCCGTGGCGTCGTACGTGTGGTCGAGTGTCACCACGACATAGCCCCGCGACGCGAGGTCGTCGCACAGCGTGCTGCCCAGGGAGCGCGGGTCCCCGGCCCCGGGGGAGTAGCAGACGACCGGGTACGGGCCCCTCTCCCGGTCGGCCGGGGCCCCTTCATGGGCGTGGGTGCGCGTGGCCGCCCAGTCGACCTCGTCGCTGGGCACATCGGTGAAGTTGTTCAAGGCGGCGAATCCGGCGGCCTCCCCGGAAAGCATCTGGGGCGCGGTCGGGTACGCGCCCGTGTCGCGGGCCGGGTAACGGACGCTGACCATGAGTTCCCGGTACGGCTGCGACGTGATCCAGGGATCCGGACGTGAGGCGTCGACGAGGTGCAGGGACACCGTCCCCACGGGGTGCGGCCCGCTGAGCGCGGGCAGCTTCAGCCGTACGGGACCGGCGAGCCCGCCCCTGCGCGGCGCGGCGGCAGCGGTGCGCACGGAGGGGGCGGACAGGGTCACGGCCAGGGCCGACAGCAGGACGGCACGGCGAGTCTGCAGGGCGGGGTCTCCTCAGTCCTTACGCGTTCGGTGACTCCCTTCACCCTTGTGGAGCGACTCCGCCGCCACCATCCGGCAGGCCTGTCGAAGCACAGGGGGGTCAGCCGTACCCCCCCCGCCGGGACGCGAGACGTGGCCCGAGGCAGCCAGGCGGTGCCTGACTGCCTCGGACAGGGGGCGACCGGCGCCCGGGAGGACCTCGCGGTTACCGGACGACCCGGATGTGGAACGTCTCGGTCTCGGTCGGGGACTGGCCCTGCCGGTGCTTGATGAACTTCAGGTCCACCTCGCCCGCGGTGGGCGCCCGGAAGGAGAAGACACGGACGCCGGGTGATCCGGGGCGGTCGGGGAAGCGGATCGCGGTCTCGTCGAACACCTTCTCCATCTCGACGGACGTCGAGTAGTCCCAGAAGTAGCCCGTGCTGCCGTTCTCCTCGAGCGCCACCGTGATCTGCCCTTCGGGCGGCACGGGGAAGTGCCCGTCGTTGTCCCTCTCGCTCAGCACCAGTGATTCGCGGACTGTCGTGGGTGCGGCCATGTTGCTCACCTCGTCGTTCGCGCTGTGTGTGTTCCCCCGAGCGGGTGTCCCCGGGTGTGTCACCCGGCGTTGCTCCCACCATGCGCGCACCCGCCCCTCCCGCCGCAACGGAATGTACGCCGAAAGGGTGTATCGCGACTGTGCTGTGAGCGCCGGAGGCGGCGGCGTCAGCGGCGTCGGAAGGCGCGATCAGCCGTCCGGGACGCCCGCGCCGCTGAGCGCGGGCACGGTCATCTCTTCGAACTGCACGCACGGCTGGTCTTCGAGGCCGCCGCCAGGACGGCGTCCGGGGAAGGGTGAGCGCGACGGCGGAGCCCGGCCCCCGTCCCGCCCTCGCCGGCGTCAGGCCGGCGGCCGGGTGAGTTTGGCGGCCACCGCGTCGAGGACCCAGTCCAGGCCGGTCGTGAAGGATGTCTCGGCGTCCACGTCCGTGCCGTCGTGCACGGCCTTGGCCAGCGCCGGGAAGCGGCCCGTGGCCAGCATTCGCGTCACATGCGGGCCGGAGGCGCGCTGCCAGTTGCGCTCGGACAGGCCCGTGGCCCGCTCGGCCCGGAGATTCGCGATCTCGCGCCTGATCGCGCCGGTGAAATAGGCGCTGACGGTCTCCACGGCGCGCATGACGGTGTCGATGTCGGTGAGGCCGTCGAGGGCGGCCAGCGTGGCCTCGGTCACGGCGAGGCCGTTCGGGCCCAGGGCCGGGCGGCCGCCGAGCAGGTCGGCCAGCCATTCGTGACGCAGAGCGGCCCGCCTGGTGCGGTGGGCGAGGGTGCGCAGCGCCTCCCGCCAGTCACCGGGCCGCTCCTCGGGGAGGATCTCGGCCTGGACCTCGTCCACCATGAGGTCGAACAGCTCCTGCTTGGTGGAGATGTATCCGTACAGCCGCATCGGGCCGGCGTTCAGCCGGGCGGCGACCTTGCGCAACGACACCGCCTCCAGCCCGCCCTCGTCGGCCAGTGCGATGGCGGCGGCGACGATCCGCTCCCGGTCGAGCGGCACGGGGCGAGCCGGCGGCTCCGGCCGGTCCCACACAGTCATGGTCACACCGTTCTGTTGCGATGTATCGCAATGCGCCAATACAGTGTATCGGCATGAGCCATCGTATCGCCGTGGTCGGGAGCGGCCCCGGGGGCCTCACCTTCGCCCGTGTCCTGCACCGCCACGGCTGCCCCGTCGCCGTCTTCGAACGCGATCCCGCACCCGACGCCCGCCCCCCGGGCGGCACGCTGGACCTGCACGAAGGGCTGGGCCAGCTCGCGCTGGACAAGGCGGGGCTGCTGACGGAGTTCCAGGCGCTGTCCCGCCCCGAGGGGCAGGCCATGCGCATCCTGGACGCGGACGGGACCGTCCTGCGCGACTGGCGACCCGGTCCGGATGACCGGGCCAATCCCGAGATCGACCGCGGGCAGCTCCGTGACCTGCTGCTCGGCCCTCTCGACGTCCAGTGGGGCCGGGAAGTGACGCGGGTGGCGCCGGGGACCCGGGACGGCGTACTGGTCCGTTTCGCGGACGGGCGGCAGGAGACGTTCGACCTCGTGGTCGGCGCGGACGGCGCCTGGTCCCGGACCCGCCCGGTGGTCTCGCCGGTGACGCCGCACTACACCGGCGTCACCTCGGTCGAGACCTCCCTCGACGACGTCGACACCCGCCACCCCGGCCTCGCCCGGCTGATCGGCGACGGTTCCGTGGCCGTGTACGGCGTGAACCGGGCTCTCGTCGCCCAGCGCAACAGCGGCGGCCACGTCAAGGTGTACGCCCAGTTCCGCGCGCCGCTGGACCGGCACGAGCACCTGGACCCGGCCGACGTCGAGGCCGTGCGATCGAGTCTGCTGGCTCTGTTCGACGGCTGGGCCGCTCCCGTCCTCGACCTCCTCCGCCACGGCACCGCGTTCGTCCACCGCCCCCTCCACGCCCTGCCCGTGTCCCACACCTGGACCCACGTCGCCGGTGTGACGCTACTGGGCGACGCCGCCCATCTGATGCCCCCGTTGGGGGCGGGCGCGAACCTGGCGATGCTGGAGGGCGCCGAACTCGCCGAGGCCATCACGTCCGCCCCTGGAGATCCGGACCAGGCCGTCCGCGCCTTCGAGGAACGGATGTGGGCACGGGCCGGCAGGTGGGCGAAGATCACGACGGCTGGTCTGGAGCGCCTCGTGAGCCCGGACCCCGCCGAAGCCCTCGCCCTCTTCGATCAAGTCCAGCCTTCCTGACCGCCGAACGCGAGAGCCCGGCACCAACGGCTCGCCTTCTTCGCCCGGCGGCGGTTTGACGGCGTGTTGCCGGGAAACACGTCCGGCGAACCGACAGCAAGGAGACATTCTGCTATGGGCATTATCGCGTGGATAGTCATCGGCCTGCTCGCGGGCGCCATCGCCAAGGCGCTCATGCCGGGCAAGGACCCGGGCGGAATCATCATCACCATGCTCATCGGTATCGCCGGAGGGCTGCTCGGCGGATTCCTCGGCAAGGTGATATTCGGCGTCGACTCGATCGACGGCTTCTTCGACCTGTCGACCTGGATCGCGGCCGTCGTCGGCTCTGTCATCCTGCTCGCGCTGTACCGGCTGTTCACCGGCCGCGGGCACGGTCGCGGACGTCATCACGTCCACGCGTAACAGGTGTGGGCCGCCGGGTCGGCCCGGCTGAATGCACAACAGGAGAAGACGCGTTCGACGAGCGCCCCCGTCCGCCGGACGGGGGCGCTCGTGCCGCTCCCGCTCAGACGCGGAAGAGCGTACCGATGTACTCCGTCAGCAGCCGCTCCTTCAGCCGCGACGGCAGTGCGTCCAGCAGCACCAGCACCGGTGCCGTCCGTGACGGCAGTCCCCGCCCGCCGCCCAGGCCCGCGAACGCCAGGACGCCCGCCACCTCTTCGGGGGTGAGCGTGTCGGGGTCGAGCGTGGCGGCGAGTTCCGCCAGCGCCGGGTCGACGGTCACCGGTTCACTCGCGCGCGCCGCCGCGACCGACTCGGCCAGATCCGCGAGCAGGGTCTCGACCTGGCCGCCCGTCGCCGGGGTCAGCGTCAGGTGCAGGTTCGGGGGCAGGCCGTCGTGGGAGAGCTGCGGCTGGAGGTACCAGCCGCGTTCGCGCATCTCGTCGGCCACCTGCAGCGTCCGCCCCAGATCACCGGCGCCGCCGGCGCCGGCGCCGGTCACCGTGAACGCGACCAGGCTGCCCGCCGGTTCGCCCAGCACCCGGACCCCGTCCGTGGCGCGCAGTCCGGCCAGCACCCGGTCGGCCGCCCGCGCCACCTGCCGGGCCAGCTCGGTGTAGCCGTCGTGGCCGAGGTGGTGCAGGACCGCCCACGCCTGGGCCAGCAGCCCGCCCGGCTTGGTGCCCTGCACGGTCGGATTCACCACCGGGTAGCCGGGCCAGTCCGCGTGCGCGAAGTACTGGTGGCGCCGCAACTCGGCGTCCCGGTACAGGACCACGGACGCCCCCTTGTCGGCGTAACCGTACTTGTGCAGGTCCACCGAGACCGAGGTCACCCCGGGCACCGAGAGCCCGAACGGTTCGACCGTACGGCCCGTGCGGGACAGGAACGGCAGGAACCAGCCGCCGATGCACGCGTCGACGTGGCACAGCACACCCCGCGCCGCGGCGGCCGCCGCGATCTCGGTCACCGGATCCATCACGCCGTGCGCGTACGACGGCGCCGACGCGACCACCAGGACGCTGCGGTCGGTCAACGCGTCCGCGACGGCCGCCGCGTCGGCACGGAACGTCACCGGATCGACGGGCACCACCACCGTCTCCAGCCCCAGGTAATGGGCGGCCTTGTGGAAGGCCGCGTGCGCGGTGGACGGCAGCACCAGCTGAGGCCGGGTCACCCCGCGGACGGCACGCGCGTGATCGCGGGCCGTCTTCACGGCCAGCAGGATGGACTCGGTGCCGCCGCTGGTGAAACTGCCCTGCGCGCCCGGCGCCCCCAGCACCGAGTTCACCGCGCCGACCACGTCGTTCTCCAGCCGGGCCACGCTCGGAAAGACCGTGGGGTCAAGGCCGTTGACCGTGGCGAAGACGCCGTACGCGGCGGCGGCCAGCTCGTCGGCCTCCGGCAGCCCGGCGTCGTAGACGTAGGCGAACGTCCGGCCGCCCCGGGTCGGGGCGTCGCCCGCGCGCAGTTCGCGCAGCTCGGCCAGCAGCGCCTCGGCCGGGCGGCCGGCGGGCAGCGCGCAGGCGGTCAGCGCGGAGGTGGTCTGCGCCGGGGTCCGCTCGGGGGGCTGCTCGGTGGTCTGCGCCGGGGTCCGCTCGGGGGGCTGCTCGGTGGTCTGCCCAGCGGTCGGCGCGGCAGGCTGGGGGACGGTCTGCGGGGCGGTCTGCGGGGCGGTCTGCGGCGCGGTCTGCGGCGCGGTCTGCGCGACGGGATCGGCTGCGGGCTCAGGGGGCACGGCGTCTCTCTTCCTGGGTGCGGTCGGGGTCGGGGCTGAGGGACTCCGTGACGGCGGCGACGGCCGCGGAGTCCGCGGCCGGCGCGGCGTCGCCCGGCTCGCCCCGAGGCACCTCGCGGGCGAGCCGGGCGGACTCCTGCCCGTAGCGGCGCAACAGCCAGAGCGCGGACAGGGAGAGCAGCGCCGGCAGCAGGCTCATCCCGGAGGCGATGCCGGTGAGGGCCGCGGCAGGCTGCGCCACCTCCTCGTCGGCGTCGGAGGAACGGAACCCCGTGGCCGCCAGGACGAGAGCGAACACCGCGGGTCCGGTGGCCATCGCGAGCGTCTCCGCCGCCGTCCACACCCCGGTGAACGTCGCCGCACGGCGCCGCCCGGTCCGCGCGGCGTCCGCCGACTGGGTCTGCGCCAGCAGCGTCAACGGCAGCAGCTGGAGACCCGCGTAGGCCACCCCCACCAGGGCCACGGCCACGTACCCGACGGCGAGGTGCGTGTACCGCGTCGCGAACAGCAGCACGGCGGCGGCGGTGAACAGCACCGAGGCGCACCACTGGGCGTACTCGGCGCCCCGGGCGCGGGCGAGCCGGTTCCACAGCGGCGTCACCAGGATCAGCGGGCCGATCATGCAGGCGAACAACGGTGTGACGGCGCTCGCCGAGCCGAGGACGTACGTGGCGAAGTACTGGGCCCCGGCGAGCATCACGCCCACCGCGAGCGCCTGGACCGTCCACATCCCGGCCAGGTGCGCGAAGGCGCGGTTGTCCCGGGCCGCCGCGAGCTGCGCGCGCAGCGATCCCTCCGCCGCGCTGCGCGCGACGACCGGCGCGTGCCGGGTGGCGCGCCAGGCCCCGAGCATCCCCGCCGCCAGGAAACCGGCGACCAGCACGCCCATCGCCCGGTAGCCGGCCGGGGTGTCCCCGTCGGCGTGGGCGACGGCGGGCGCCAGCGCCCCGGACAGCAGGATGGCCACGCCGAGGAAGCCGACCCGCCAGCCCAGCACGCGGCCGCGTTCGCCGGGATCCTCCGTCATCTCGGCCGGCATCGTCACGTACGGCACCTGGAACACGGCGTACGCGGTCGCCGCGAGCAGGAACAGCACGGACACGTACCCGGCGGCGACCGTGCCGTGCAGCGGGGGAGCGGCGAAGATCAGCGCGAACAGCGGCGGCAGGGTCAGGGCACCCGCCAGCAGGAAGGGACGGCGCGAGCCGCTGTGGGCGCGGCTGCGGTCGGCGGCGGCGCCGACCAGCGGGTTGATCAGGACGTCCCACGCCTTGGGCAGGAAGACCGCGGCCCCGGCGACCGCCGCCGGCACGGCCAGCACGTCGGTCAGGTAGTACAGCAGGATCAGTCCGGGAACGGTGCCGAAGGCGCCGGTGGCCAGGGAGCCCAGGCCGTACCCGATCCGCACGGTGCGCGGCAGCGCCGTCCCGGTGCCGGCGGGCGAGTGGCTCCCGGCGCCGGACCGCGCCGCTGGACGTCCCGGACCGCGCGGGTCGGGGGCGGGGCTCTGCTGCATCGGCATCCAGGACGGTCGTCGGGGCGGGCGTGGGGTCGCGCAGAGCATGGGGCAGCGGAAGGGCGCTCGGCAAGAGCCGGGCCGCCCTTTCAACGGCGGGTGCGGCCCAGCTGCGCCATGATCTCGGCCAGTTGTCCGCGCGCCCACTCGTACTGCCCGGGGTCGGTGTGGCCCCGGTAGACGGTCTCGATCACCATGACGAGCGTCAGGTGCAGGCAGTACAGGCGGCGGCGCACGCTCTCCGTCTCGGTCAGCGGAGGGTGCCCGTAGCCGCGCATGAAGTCCGTGGGGTCGCCGAAGGCGGCCAGCTGGGTGCCGGCGAACCCGACCTCGATGAGCGGGTCGCCGAAGAAGGCCCGCTCATGGTCGATGAGGCAGGCGATCCTCCCGTCGCGGACCATGACGTTGCCGTCCCACAGATCCCACTCCACCAGCCGCGGCTCGCTCACCTCGTCCAGGCTCGCGGCGTGCTCGGCCAGCACCTCGCGCACGGTGTCGTAGTCCCAGCCCAGATCGACCCGGCGGCGTTCGCCGTCACCCAGCACGTCCTCGACGATGCCGGTGAACACCCGGCGCCAGGAGGCGTCCCCCGGGCCGGCCAGCGGCCCGAACGCCGTACCGCGGACGGAGTTGATCTCACGGTTGGCCGCGCCCACCTGCTCCTTGTACGCGGCCAGTTCGCGGGCCGCCAGTTCCGGGCCGACGACGCCGAGGTTGTCGCCGTCGACGAACGGCATGAAGAACCAGTCCGCGCCGCACAGTTCGCGGCTGCGGTCGGCGAAGTCGACGCGGGGGACCGGCACGGACGTGTGCGCGGCGACCAGGTCCAGCATCGCCAGCTCGATCCCCATCGCGCCCCGCTCGTAGGTCATCACCTCCACCTCGGGGGGAGGCGCGATCTTCAGTACGGCCTCGTAGCCGTCGCGCAGCCGTACGCGGTAGGCGACGTTGAACCAGCCGTGGCCCAGCTCGCTCACCCACCCCTCGCCCACGGGCGTACGGTCCGGGCCGTAGGCCCGCTCGACCATGGCCCGCAGGACCTCCGGCGACTGCCGGTTCTTCGTGATGCTCTCCACGCCCACTCCCCGCCTCGACACCCGGCACCGCCCGGCCCGTGCCCCCGGGCTCACGCACCTGCCGGGCGACGGTTCGCCCGGCGGCGCGGAGAACGAAATCACGATCTCCCCCGGCTCGGCCAGTGACCGCACGGCCCGGAGCCTTCAGCGTCCTGACGGCCGGGGCCGTGCGGAGCCGGGCGACACCCGCTCCTCGATGTGGCGCCGGACGCGGGCGGTGAGTGCGGTCAGGCGCTCGGAGGCCGTCGCGCGCGGTGCGACCGGCGCCCGGACCCGCCGGGCCGCCGAGGGCAGTTCACCCAGGTCCGCGGCGAATCGCCGCCGGCACTCGTCGAGCGTGGACCGGCGGCCGGTGCGCCGCCCGTCCCGCATCACCGTCTCCAGCAACGGTCCGCCGTCGTCGGGCGGCGGTTCCCCGGCGAGCCCGATCACGTCGGCGTACCCGGGGCGGCGGAACACCTGCTTCGGCGCCGGTGCCGTCACCTTGGCCGAGGACAGCTTCATCACCGGCCGGCCGTCGTACTCCACCATCTTGTAGGCGGAGTCCAGGAAGGGCGCGTCGGCCGAGACCCCGACGCGGGTGCCGACGGCGTAGACGTCGATCGGCGCGCCGCGGCGGACCAGGTCGTCCACGCCGTACTCGTCGAGACCGCCGCTGGCGGTGATCCGTACGCCGGGCAGGCCCGCGTCGTCGAGGACGGCCCGTGCGCGCACCGCCAGCGCCCCGAGGTCGCCGCTGTCCAGCCGCACGGCCGAGCCCGGCCCGCGGTCCAGGTCGCGCAGGACGCGCGCCGCGACGCGCACGCCCTCCTCGGTGTCGTAGGTGTCCACCAGGAAGGTCACCGGACCGGGGTGGCACCGCGCGAAGGCGCGGAACGCGTCCTCCTCCGTGGCGAACGCCTCCACGAAGGAGTGGGCCATGGTGCCGACGGCGGGAATGCCCACGGCGGTCGCCGCGGCCACGTTGCTCGTCCCGGCGAAGCCGACCAGCCCACCGAGACGGGCCGCCTGGAACCCGGACTGCGGGCCGTGGGTGCGCCGCAGCGAGAAGTCCACGACCGGATGCCCGGCCGCGGCGAGCACGCAGCGCGCGGCCTTGGAGGCGATCGTGGTCTGGTGGCTGAGCTGGTTGAGCACGTACGTCTCGGCCAGCTGCGCCTGCGGAAGCGGCGCCGTCACCTCCAGCAGGGGCTCTCCCGCGAGCACGATCCGCCCCTCCGGCACCGCCCGCACGCTGCCGGTGAACTCCAGGCCGAGCAGCGGCTCCAGGTCTCGTGGCGGCCGGTGCAGCGCGGAGGCGAAGGCGTCGACGTCCTCGGGGCCGACACGCAGGCCGGACAGGTAGTCCAGGGCCGACTCCAGCCCCGCGGCGACCAGAAAGCCCCGCTCGGGAGGCAGCTCGCGGACGAAGAGGCTGAAGGTCGCCGGGCCGGTCATGCCCTCCCGCAGATAGGACATGGCCATCGTCACTTCGTACAGATCGGTGGTCGTCGCATCGGACATGGGCGGCACCTCCTCGGCCGTCGCCAAGTCGCCCCGTCACCGGCAGGCGCCACAGCGGCACGCCCGCCCGTCGAAGCCGGCCTCCGGCAGGTCGCCCGCCGTTCTACGACCGCCTGGTCCCACCATCGAACGGCGGAGCGGTCCGGCACAGGGCCGAAAGTCCCTGCGGGGCCGACGTCCGGTCTCCGGACCTGTCGCCCAGGACCCGTTGCCCCGGACCTGTTGCCCAGAACCGGTTGCGCCCCCGCCCGCCCGGCCGGACGCCGGCCCGGCTCCGTGACCGATCGCTCCGGCCGAGGTGCAGCCGGGGCCGGGCTCGGCGACTCTGGAGACCGGGGGCAGTGGCGGGAGGAGCGCCCATGCACTGGGAAACGATCCACAAGGACACCGCACCGGTCGTCGCTCCCCGTCTCACCGACTACGAGCGGACACGCTCCGCGTTCACCTGGTCGCAGGCGCGCACCGCACTGGCCGGGCTGCCCGGCGGCGGCCTCAACATGGCCCACGAGGCGGTCGACCGGCACGCGGGCTCGGACCTGGCGGACAAGGCCGCGCTGCGGTGCGTCGCCCGGGACGACTCCGTCACCACCGTCACCTACGCGGAACTGGCCCGCCGTACGGCCCGCTTCGCGAACGTCCTGCGCTCGCTCGGCATCGGCCACGGGGACCGGGTGTTCACCCTGCTCGGCCGCTGCCCCGAGCTCTACACCACGGTGCTGGGCACACTGAAGAACACCAGCGTGCTGTGCCCGCTCTTCTCCGCCTTCGGCCCCGACCCGGTGGAACAGCGCCTCAGACTCGGTGACGCGCGGGTCCTGGTCACCACCGCGGCCCTCTACCGGCGCAAGGTCGCCGAGCGCCGCGCATCGCTCCCCCGGCTCGAGCACGTCCTGATCACCGGCCCGGGCGCCGAGGACCTGCCCGGCACCACGTCCTTCGACGACGCGCTGTCCGCCGCCCCGGACACCTTCACCGTCCCGCCGACCTCGCCCGACGACATGGCCCTGCTGCACTTCACGAGCGGCACCACCGGCACCCCCAAGGGCGCGGTCCACGTCCACGAGGCCGTCGTGGCCCACTACGCCACCGCCGCGTACGCGCTCGATCTGCGCCCCGAGGACGTGTACTGGTGCACCGCCGACCCCGGCTGGGTCACCGGCATGTCGTACGGGATCATCGCCCCGCTCGCCCACGGTGTGACGGTGGTCGTGGACGAGGGCGACTACGACGCCCGGCGCTGGTACCGGATCCTCGGCCGGGAACGGGTCACCGTCTGGTACACGGCCCCCACGGCGCTGCGCATGCTGATGCGCGCCACCCCCCGCCAGGGCCCGTACGACCTGCCGCGCTCCTACGACCTGTCGGCCCTGCGCTTCATCGCCTCCGTCGGCGAGCCGCTCAACCCGGAGGCCGTCGTCTGGGGCCGCGACGTGCTGGGCCTGCCGGTGCACGACAACTGGTGGCAGACGGAGACCGGCTGCATCATGATCGCGAACTACGCGGCGTGCGAGATCCGGCCCGGCTCGATGGGACGGCCGCTGCCCGGCGTCGACGCGACCGTGCTGGAGCAGGGAGAGGACGGCCGGGCGCTGGTCGTCGACGGCGGGGTCAGGGAGGTGCGCAGCCCGGACGTCGAGGGCGAGCTGGCGCTGCGTCCGGGCTGGCCGTCGATGTTCCGCGGCTACCTGCACGACAAGGAGCGCTACGACGCCGCGTTCGCCGACGGCTGGTACCTGACCGGTGACCTGGTGCGCCGGGACGCGGACGGGTGGTACTGGTTCGTGGGGCGGGCCGACGACGTCATCAAGTCGGCCGGGCACCTGATCGGCCCGTTCGAGGTGGAGAGCGCGCTGATGGAACACCCGTCGGTGGCCGAGGCCGGGGTGATCGGACGGCCGGACCCGGTCGCCGGGAACGTCGTCAAGGCGTTCGTGTCGCTGTGCCCCGGTGTCGAGCCGACCCCGGACCTGGAGCGGGACCTGCTCGCCTTCGGCCGCCGCAAGCTGGGCCCCGCGGTGGCTCCCCGGGAGATCGCGTTCGACCAGAACCTGCCCAAGACCCGCAGCGGGAAGGTGATGCGCCGCCTGCTGCGCGCCCGGGAACTCGGGCTGCCCACCGGCGACTTGTCGACCTTGGAGGGACCCTCATGAGTGTGGCCCGCACCCGTACGCGGACGGACCCGGCACACCCGAAGCCCGCCGCGCAATCCGGCGCGTCCGCCGCGAAATCCGCCGGGGAATCTGCCGGGAAATCTGCCGGGAAATCCGCCGGGAAGTCCGCCGGGAAGTCCGCCGGGAAGTCCGCCGCGGACAAGGAGAAGGCGAGCACCGAGCACCGCAGGGACCTGCTGGAGGCGATGCTGCGCATCCGGCGCTTCGAGGAACGCTGCGTGGAGCTCTACAGCGCCGCGAAGATCCGCGGTTTCGTCCACCTCTACATCGGTGAGGAGGCCGTGGCCGTCGGCGTCAACGAGGCGCTGACCCCCGAGGACGCGGTCGTCTCCACCTACCGGGAACACGGTCACGCCCTGGCCCGCGGGATCACGGCCGAGGCCGTCATGGCGGAGATGTACGGCCGGACGACCGGCTGCAGCGGCGGCCGGGGCGGGTCGATGCACCTGTTCGACGCGAGCCGCCGCTTCTACGGCGGCAGCGCGATCGTCGCCGGCGGGCTTCCGCTCGCCGCGGGACTCGCGCTCGCCGACCGCATGCGGGGACGGGCCGGCGTCACCTGCTGCTTCTTCGGCGACGGCGCCTTCGCCGAGGGCGCGTTCCACGAGACGGCGAACCTGGCGGCCCTGTGGAAGCTGCCGCTGCTGCTGGTCTGCGAGAACAACCTCTACGCCATGGGCACCGCGCTGGCCCGGGAGCACGCGCAGACCGACCTGGCGATGCGCGCCGCCTCCTACGGCATGCCCGCCTGGGCCGTGAACGGCATGGACGTCGAGGCCGTCGAGCAGGCCGCCCGCCGGGCCGTGGAGGGCATCCGGGCCGGTACCGGGCCGCACTTCCTGGAGCTGCGCACCTACCGCTTCCGCGCCCACTCGATGTACGACCCGGACCGCTACCGCGCCAAGGCGGAGGTCGAGCGGTGGAAGGAGCGGGACCCGATCGGCCTGCTCAAGGACCGCATGCGGGAGAGCGGTGAGCCGGCCGGTGAGCCCGGCGACGAGGAGCTCGCCCGGATGGAACAGCGGATCGCCGCCGAGATCGACGACGCCGTGGAAGCGGCCGAACAGGCACCCGAGGAACCGGTGGAGAACCTGCTCCGCCACGTCACCAGCGCCTCGGCGGAGGCGGTGAGCTGACCATGGACGCGGGCGGAACGCGGGAGGCGAAGACGACCTACCGGGAGGCGCTGCGCGAGGCCCTCCGGGAGGCCCTGCGCACCGACGACCGGGTCTTCCTCATGGGCGAGGACGTGGGGCGGTACGGCGGTTGCTTCGGCGTCAGCCTCGGCCTGCTGGAGGAGTTCGGGCCCGAACGCGTCCGCGACACCCCGCTGTCGGAGTCCGCCTTCGTGGGCGCCGGCATCGGCGCCGCGCTGGCCGGGATGCGGCCCGTCGTCGAGATCATGACCGTCAACTTCAGCCTGCTCGCCCTCGACCAGATCCTCAACAACGCCGCAACCCTGCTGCACATGTCGGGCGGCCAGCTGCCCGTGCCCCTGGTCATCCGCATGACCACGGGCGCCGGACGGCAGCTCGCCGCACAGCACTCGCACAGCCTGGAGGGCTGGTACGCGCACATCCCCGGCATCCGCGTCCTCGCCCCCGCCACCCTGGAGGACGCCCGCCACATGCTGGCCCCGGCGCTCGCCGACCCCGACCCCGTACTGATCTTCGAACACGGCAGCCTCTACAACGCCTCCGGCGAACTCCTCCCGCCCACCGCCCCGGTCGACCTCGACCATGCCGCCGTCCGCCGCCCCGGCACCGACATCTCCCTGATCACCTACGGCGGTTCACTGCCCAAGACCCTCGCGGCGGCGGACGAACTCGCCGCCGAGGGCATCAGCGCCGAAGTGATCGACCTGCGCACGCTCCGCCCCCTCGACGACGCGGCCGTCACCGCTTCGGTGGCCCGTACCCACCGTGCGGTGGTCGTCGACGAGGCATGGCGGACGGGAAGCCTCGCCGCCGAGGTGTCGGCCCGCATCGCGGAAACGTCGTTCTACGAACTGGACGCGCCCGTCGAGCGGGTGTGCAGCGCCGAGGTGCCCATGCCGTACGCCCGGCGGCTGGAGGAGGCCGCCCTGCCGCAGACCGCCGACATCGTCGCGGCGGCCCACCGGACGGTGGACTGATCATGGCCGAGTTCACCATGCCCTCCCTCGGCGCGGACATGGACGAGGGCACGCTCCTGGAATGGCTGGTGTCGCCCGGCGACCCGGTCCACCGGGGTGACCCGGTCGCGGTCGTCGAGACCGCCAAGTCGACCATCGAGGTGGAGTGCTTCGAGACCGGGACCATGACGGAGATGCTCGTCGAACCCGGCACGACGGTGCCGGTGGGCACACCGCTCGCGCTGATCGGGCCGACGGCGGAGAAGGCCGCGGAACCGGAAGGTATGGGACGGCCGCACAAGCCCGGACGGCCGCACAAGCCCGGGAAACCGGCGAAGGCCGGGAAACCCGAGGCCCCCGCGGAAGCCGGGCGGGCGGAGGAGCGGCGACCGCCCCGTCGCGCGCCGAAGAAGGCCGCGCCCGCCGCGCCCGCCGCGCCTCCGTCCCCGCCACCGGGGCCCGCCGCGCCGGTTCCGGTGCCGGAACCGATGCCGGAACCGATGCCGGTACCGCCCGCCGATCGGCTGCCCGGCCACTTCGAGGCCGGCCCCCTGGTCCGGCATCTCGCGGAACACGGCGACGTCGACCTGGAGGCCCTGCGCGGCTCCGGCCCCGGAGGGCGCGTCACCCGGACCGACGTCGAGCGGGCGGCGGCCGCCCGGGCCGCTCCCGGGCCATCGCGCGTGCGGGCCACCCCGTTCGCCCGGCGGCTCGCCGCCGAACTGGGCGTCGACCTGGCCACGGTGACGGGGACGGGCAGCGGGTCCGCCGTGCGGGCCGCGGACGTACGCCGAGCGGCGCCCGGCCCGGTGGCCCCCGCCCCGGCGGTCCCGGCGCCGCCCGCGGGCGCCGAGACCGTACGCCCTGCCGCGCGGCCCGCCGAAGAGCGGGCGGCGGCCATGCGCCGGGCGATCGCCGCCCTGATGAGCCGCGCCAACCGGGACATCCCCCACTACTACCTCTCCACGACCGTGGACCTGGCCGCCGCGATGGACTGGCTGCGCGAGCGCAACCGGCGACGCCCGGTCGGCGAACGGCTGCTCCCCGCGGCTCTGCTGCTCAAGGCGGCGGCCCTGGCGGCCCGGGAGGTGCCCGAGCTCAACGGCTTCTGGACCGACGACCACTTCACCGCGGGCGAGGACGTCCACCTCGGCGTGGCCGTGTCCCTGCGCGGCGGCGGACTCGTGGCCCCAGCCCTGCACCACGCCGACACCCTGGCACTCCCGGAGTTGATGACCGCCCTGAGGGACCTGGTCGCCCGGGCCCGTACCGGCCGGCTGCGCGGTTCCGAGGTGTCCGACGCCACGATCACCGTCACCAACCTCGGCGACCAGGGCGTGGAGACGGTCTTCGGCGTGATCTACCCGCCGCAGGTGGCCCTGGTCGGCTTCGGGCGGGTGGTCGACCGGCCGTGCGCCGTCGACGGGCTGCTGGGCGTGCGGCCCGTGGTCACGGTGACCCTCTCGGCCGACCACCGGGCGACGGACGGTGCCATCGGCGCCCACTACCTCACCTCCGTCACCCACCTCCTGCAGAACCCGGAGCAGCTGTGACATGAACCGAACCGATGCACTGGACATGGTCAGGGAATCGATCTCCAGCGTCGTCCCCGGCGCCGACGTCGCCGCCCTGGGCCCCGACGACGCGTTCCGCGAGGTGCTGGAGATGGACTCGCTGGACTTCCTGAATTTCGTCGAGGTCCTCAGCGAGCGGTCCGGCGTGCGCATCGAGGACGAGGACACGCCGCGGCTCAGCACACTGTCCGGCAGCGCCGACTTCCTCGTCGCCCACACGGCGGAGTGACGGGCGGCGCCAACCAGGCCCTAAGAGCGCTGCTTCCGGGGAACGGTGATGACCGGGCAGCGCGCGTGGTGCAGTACGCCGTGGCTGACGGAGCCCAGCAGCATCCCGGTGAAGCCGCCGTGCCCGCGGGTGCCCACGACCAGGCCGAGGGCGTGCTCGGCCGCCTTGGCCAGGACCTGCACCGGGTGGCCGTGCACGACCTCGTGGTGCAGTTCCACCTCGGGATGGGCGGCGGTGCGCCCGGCCACCGTCTCCGACAGCAGCCGGCGGCACTCCTCGACGGCCGCCTCCTCGTCCAGCACACCGAGCCGGGGCGGGTGCCACACGTACAGGGCCCGCAGGACGGCGCCGCGCAGCGCGGCCTCCTCGAAGGCGAGGTCGACGGCGGCCGCGGACTGCGGGCTGCCGTCCACCCCGACCACGAAGTACGGCGGCTGCTGCGTGACGTGCTCCGCCTCGGGCACGACCACCACGGGGCAGGGGGCCTGGGCGACGAGCGGCAGGGCCACCGCGGTGGAGGCGAACAGCTCGTGGAGAGCGCTCAGGTGCCAGGAGCCGAGCACGACCATGGTGGCGTGCTGGGCCTGCTCGCGCAGCACCCACGCGGGATGCCCCTCCGCCAGCAGCCCGGTCACCCGTAGCTGCGGATGCCGGGACTCGGCGAAGGCCACCGCCTCGTGCAGCGCGCGGTCCCCCGTCGCGTGCAGGGCCGTGTTCCACTCCTCCCAGGACGGCAGCCCGCCGGCCGGCCGGTACCCGGGGGTCGGCACGTTCTGCGCGAGGACCAGCAGCAGGGGCAGGTGCCGTCGGGCCGCCTCGTCGGCGGCCCAGGCGAGCGCGACGCGTCTGCCGGGATCGGGGTCGAGGCCTGCCACGATCGGCTCACGTCCTGGTGCGTGCGTCATGCGGACTCCCGGTGGTCCGGCGCTCCGGGGCGGCTACAGGCCCTGGGAGAGCAGGAGTTCGTGGGCGAACCGGGCGCCGCGTGCGGCATCCTCGGGCGCCGCTTCCTCGGAGGGCACGTTCTCCAGGCCGCGGGCGAGTACCCGTACGGCCTCGGCCAGGGTCGCGACCTGTGCTTCCAGTCGGCTCAGCCGGGCTTCCGGTCCGAGCGGGGCGTTGGGTTCTCCGGGCTGGTTCTGAGTCATTCGCTCTTCCTTTCGAGGTGGTGACGGGCCGGGCCGCCGCTCGGCGGGGCGATCACGGCCGGCCGGCCACGCGTGCCGGCCTCTCCCGGTCGCGGCGAGGTGTCGCTCGACGGCGGGTGCCCCTCGTCGCTCAGCCCGTGCGTGCGCGGGGTGCGGGCAGGCACCACCGCTTCGGCCGCCCCGGCAGTTCGTGCCCTGCCGGTCACCGCTCATAGCCAGTAAACAACGGCCGGCCGATGCCCGCAGCGAACAGGACCGCCCGGGCGGGGCTCAGCTGCGCAGGCCGCGCGCGGGGAGGACGACCCGCGCCGACGACCTCAGTGTCTCCTCGTCGTTGGCGAAGGCCGCCAGGGCCTGGTAGTCACCCGGTTCCCCGCCGGCCCACGGGCGCGTGGTGAAGACCAGACAGGCGACCCCTTGCTCCTCGGCCGCGGCCAGCCACCCCTGCGGCGGGACGAACTGCACGGTGATGTGCGGCATGGTGAAGACGGCCGACCCGGGCACCACGAGCAGGCTGACCGGCAGGTCCGATCGCCGGGTCGCGTCGACGACGTCGCCGCCCACGATGAGTCCGGCGCTCAGCAGAAGCTGCTCGACGGCTGCCGACGAGTGCTCGCGGTCCCCGAGAGAACAGGCGAGGAGGTAGGGCAGGTTCCCTCGGTCGGTGGGCCGGTTCCAGGCCATGATGACGATCTTGCCGAGATCCGAGGTGCGCAGGGACGGCGTCTCACGCTGGGTTGTGGTCACGGCGGGAATCTATCGACGCGCCGGCACCCCCCGGCCCGGCTCTCACCCCAATGGCCGACACCCCCGCGGCCGGGTCACACGAACGAGAGGTCGACGCCGTTGACGGCCCCGCTAACGGGTGTGCCTCGCCACGTACTCGTCGAGCGGCTGCAACGCGCCCCAGGCGCGGTCGAAGATGGCCGCGAAGTAGGACAGGAAGACCGGGCCTTCGACGCTGAACCCGCTGAGCTGCTGACGGCCGACACCGGAGAAGGAGAGATGGATGACGGAGTCGTCCATGATGGAAAAGTTGTGCCAGCCGCAGGCGTTGTTCCAGGACATCACGCGCGCCTCGTAGGCGTACACGTCCCTGACCTCAGCCTGATGCTCCAGCAGCCACCCCAGATAGGCGGGCTTCGGCACGCCCTCGCGCTCCGGAACGCCGATGATGCGCCGGACGCTGGCGGACTCGCCGGCGTGCTCCCGGGCCCACCGCAGCACCGTCTCGTAATAGGCGGTCACGTCGGGGGAGGCCCACTGGCTCGGAGGATGAAGCCGTAAGTAGGTGAGGCGGATCTCCCGGCGGGCCGCACGGACCCGCTCGGCCGCGGCCCGGTAGAAGGCGGAAGGGTCCGGATAGCAGACCATCTCGGCCTGCAGCGTCCGCAGCGGCGTCTCGGGCGTGTGGTGCTTCCGGTCGTCCAGCTCGGTTCTCGCGGCCCGCCACAGCTCCTTCCAGCGCGGCCAGTCGCCGCCCAGCGCGCCGACCAGCTGGCGGGTCACCGCCTCACTGGGCAGACGGCGGCCGTTGAGGGCCTCGGAGACGGTCGCCTGACTGCACTGCGCCCGGGCGGCGATCGTCTTGAGCTGAGGATTCCCTGCCATGACGCGCAGCCGTCGCAGCTCCGCGGCGAACCGCTGCGAGGCAGGCGCCGCGCCGTTCGAGTTGCCGTTCATGTTCCCCCTGTGCCTGACCCGACCCGGACGCCCGAGATGCTCGCACCCCCTCGGCACGCGGCGCGGAACTTCGCCGAATTTCCTCGAAGAAGGCTGAACTTCCCTCTGTTTCCGGATGATTCGGAGGCCATCGGATTCCCTGGACGGCCGGTGCGCCGACCGGTCGAATGGAGGACGCCATCAGTCCGACAGTCCTCGAGAAGGTGAGAAAAGCGTGCTGATCGACTTCGCGGCGTCACTGCGCCGCCACTACCTGACCTTCCTCGCCGTCCTCGTGATCGGCGTCGTTCTCGTCATCGCCTGCCACGGGCCCTCGCAGTCGACGGCCGTCTACGTGGACTGTGTGCTCGGCGTGGCCGGTCTCATCGGCACGTACGCCCTCGCGCCCGCCGCGTCACCGCCCGCGCCCAGGCCCGCCAAGCCCTGACGAGCCGTGGCCGGGCCGCCGGCCGGCCCGCGCGGGGGCGCGGGCGGCGACGGGTCCGGGACCACCGGAGCCGCCGCTCGACCACCCGCACGGGTGGCGGTCGGCGCCGGGGCGTCCCCCGCCTGGCCCCGCGAGCGGCCCGGAGATGCCCGCTGGGGGTATGTACCTCCCCGACGTCGACGACGCTCGCCACCCAGGAGCAACTCAGGAGTCCTTTCATGCCGACCTCCCGCACCGGACACCCAGGTGCCGCGACCCGCCGCAGAACCCGTATCCGGCCCGCGCTGAGCGGCGCCGTCTGCCTGCTCGCCCTCGCCGGCACCGCGCTGAGCACGGCCCCGCGATCCACCGCCGCGCCCCGCGCCGACAGACCCGGCACCGGCACCGGCAGACCCGGCAGCGGCACACCCGGCCGCACGCCCGGCACCGACGCGTCCCGGCAGTCGTGGCGGGTGGACCTCTCGGCGCTCGGCGCCGACGGCTTCAACGTCCGCTACAGCGGCGGCGCGCTGGGCGTGAGCGACCGTTCCCTCAGTCCCGCGTCGCTGGGCCGGGACCGCGGATACGCCTCCGCCGTACTGCGGGCACACCACCTCGACCGGCCGGTGAACCGGGTGACGGTGGACCTGGACGCCGCCGTGCCGGTCGGCGCGAGCGTGGTGGTCGACATCCGTGGCCGGGACGCCGGCGGCGTCTGGTCCGAATGGCGGCAGGCGACCACGGGCACCCCGGCCCGACTGCCCCGCCCGGTCGGCGACGTGCAGGCCCGGCTGACGCTGTGGAGCGACAAGGCCGGCGCCGCGCCCGTCGTCCGCCGCCTGACGCTGACCGCGGACGACACCGGCGCCTCGCCCGCCGAGCCCGCGGCCTCCGCCTTCTCGGCCCGCGTCTACGCCACCCGCGAGGGACTGGTCGGCCGCACCACCGCCAACGGACACGTCATCACCAGCGACGACCACTTCGTCGCCCTGCCCTCGCGCCGCGCCCTGTCGCCCAAGGGCAGCGGCCAGTACTCGGTGCAGGTGTGCGGGCCGGCGCGCTGCGAGACGGCGCCCGTGTGGGACGTCGGCCCCTGGAACACGCACGACGACCACTGGAACCCCTCCACGCAGCGCGAGCAGTGGAGCGACCTCCCCCGCGGCCTGCCCGAGGCGCAGGCGGCGCACCAGGACGGCTACAACGACGGAGAGGACGAGTTCGGCCGCCGGGTCGCCAACCCGGCCGGCATCGACCTGGCCGACGGCATCTTCTACAACGTCGGCCTGAACGACAACGGCTGGGTGACCGTCACCTACCTGTGGACCGAGGGCGGCGACACCAAGTCCTTCCCGGCCTGGGGCACGGACGTCCCGATCCCGGAGGCCACGTCGCTCACCCCGGCCGGTCTGCCCCGTACGTGCGCGGTCCTGCCCGCGTGTCACAGACCGGCGGGCCGTGTCGTCCAAGAGAGGAAGGCAGAGACGTTCACGTCGGGAAGGTGATGATCATGCGGGTCTTCGTGGCAGGCGGGACCGGGGTCCTGGGGCGGCGGCTGGTGCCGCAGCTCCTGGCACGCGGCCACCAGGTGACGGCCACCACCACGACCGCGGACAGACTGGGCCCGCTGCGGGGGCTGGGCGCGGACGCGGTGGTGATGGACGGGCTGGACGCGGCGTCGGTGGGGAAGGCGGTGGCCGACGCCCGGCCGGAGGTGATCGTGCACCAGATGACCGCGATCTCCCGGACGCACGCCGGAAAGCCCGACATCAAGCACCCGGACCGGTGGTTCGCCCTCACCAACCGGCTGCGCAGGGAGGGCACCGACCACCTGCTGGCAGCGGCCGAGGCGACCGGGGTGTCCCACGTCGTCGCGCAGGGCTACGCGTCCTGGAACGGCATCCGCGAGGGTGGGTGGGTGAAGACCGAGGAGGACCCGCTGGACGTGCTGGAGGGCACGGCGGCCCAGGCCGGCCTGGAGACGCTGCGGTACGCGGAGGAAGCGGTCCTGCGAGCCGGCGGCGCGTTCCTGCGCTACGGCGCGTTCTACGGTCCGGGCGCCATCGACGACCAGGTCGAACTGCTCCGCAAGCGGCAGTACCCGCTGATCGGGCGGGGCACGGGCTACAGCTCGTGGGTGCACCTCGACGACGCGGCGAGCGCCACCGTCCTGGCCGTGGAGCAGAAGGCGCGGGGCGTGTTCAACGTCGTCGACGACGAACCGGCCCCGGCGAGCGAGTGGCTGCCCCACCTGGCGGCGTGCGCGGGGGCGAAGCGGCCGATGCGGGTCCCGGTGTGGCTGGCCCGGCTGCTGGCCGGCGACCAGGCGGTGGTGATGATGACCGAGGGCCGCGGCTTCTCCAACGCCAAGGCCAAGCGCGAACTCGGCTGGCAGCCGCGTCATCCGTCGTGGCGGACGGGCTTCGCGGCGGAGCTGGCCCGGCCGGCGGCGCCGGCATGACGGGCGGGCCTCGGGGAACCGTGAGCCCGCCCGACAAGGCCCTCAGGGCCGTGCCGCTCCGGCGCGCAGGCCGTCCATGACGAGGTCGAGGAGGCGGGAGGCGCGTGGCCGCCAGTCCTCGGAGGGGGTGATCTGCCACAGCCCGGCGATGGCCAGGAAGAAGTCGTCCGACGTCACGCCGGGGCGGATGGTGCCGGCTTCCTCGTTGGCGCGCAGAAGCAGCTCGGCTGCCTCGGTGACGGGGGTGGGAGCCGGTTTGGCGGGGCCTCCCGGGGTGCTGGTGGCGAGGCGGATCGCGTCGGCCAGGCCGGCCTTGGCCATGGCGAATTCGGCCAGCCGGTCCATCCAGGTGCGCAGCGCCTGCTGCGGCGGCAGCGCCTGGAGCAGCGGGGCCGCGCTGTCGGCCACCTGCCGCATCTCGTGGCGGTACAGCTCCAGGACGAGGGTCTCGCGGTTGGGGAAGTTGCGGTAGAACGTCCCCTGGCCGACGCCGGCCTTCTTGGCGATCGCGCTGAGGGGCACGTCCGGGCGTCGCGTCAGTTCGGCCAGGGCGACATCGAGGATGCGCTCGCGGTTGCGCTGCGCGTCCGAGCGCAGGGGTGCGTCCTTCTGATGCTGCACTCGTCACTCCTAGCGGGCCCGTGACCCAACCCGGTCCTTGCTAACCGGACAGCTGTCCGTTACGTTTCTGTCGAGCGGACGGTTGTCCGGTTGGGCTCACCATAGCCGTGGCCGCGACCGTACGGCAGTCCGCGCGCACCGCCGCGCACCGGTGCGCATCACCCGCGGCGGAAACCCACTTCAGCCTCAGCGCCCCACCGCACCCACGACGCACCTCCACGACGTACCTCCCGGCAGCCACCGCGACCCGCCGCCGGTCCCGTCCGGCCCGACTGCGCGCACGTCACCCCGCGTCACCCGAGTCGTCACGCAGCCACCACACCTCAGCAGGCATCTGCACGCATCTGCACCCAGCGAAAGAAGTCGCTCATGGCCTTACCGACGTCCAGCGTCATCACCCTGCACGTCAACGGCGAGAAGTACACGCTGCCCGTCGACCACCGCACCACCCTCCTCGACGCGCTGCGCGAGCGTCTCGATCTGACCGGCACCAAGAAGGGCTGCGACCAGGGCCAGTGCGGTGCCTGCACGGTTCTGGTCGACGGCCGCCGGACCGTGGCCTGCCTGCAGTTCGCGGTCGCCGCCGAGGGCCGGGACGTCACCACCATCGAGGGTGTGGCGGACGGTGATCGGCTCCACCCGGTACAGCAGGCCTTTCTCGACCTGGACGGCTACCAGTGCGGCTACTGCACGCCCGGGCAGATCTGCTCGGCGATCGGCGTCCTCGCGGAACACGCCGCCGGGTGGCCGAGCGCCGCCACGGGCGACGTACGGCCCGAGGCGGGGCCACCCCCGCTGGACGCGGAGGAGATCCGCGAGCGGATGAGCGGCAACCTGTGCCGGTGCGCCGCGTACGCCTCGATCGTCGACGCCGTCGCGCGGGCGGCCGGGGCGCGGACCACGGCACGGCCGGACGCCGGGCCGGACGCCGAGGAGGCGGCAGCATGAGGGAGTTCGCCTACCACAAGGCCTCCGACGTGTCGGACGCCGTCGCCCTGCTCGACGCCGATCCGCAAGCGCGCTTCCTGGCCGGCGGGACCAACCTGGTCGACCTGATGAAGAGCGGCGTCGAGCGGCCCGCCCGGCTGGTGGACGTACGGCAACTGCCCCTGGACCGTGTCGAGTCGACACCGGAGGGCGGACTGCGCATCGGCGCGACGGTCACGAACAGCGACCTCGCCGCCCATCCGGAAGTCCGGAGCCGGTACCCGTTGCTGGCGCAGGCGGTCCTCGCCGGCGCCTCCGGTCAGCTGCGCAACATGGCCACCGTCGGCGGCAACCTCCTGCAGCGCACGCGCTGCGCCTACTTCACCGACCTGACCAAACCGTGCAACAAGCGCGCCCCCGGCAGCGGCTGCCCCGCCGTCCAGGGCGAACACCACAACCACGCCATCCTGGGCGCCTCCAGCCACTGCGTGTCCGTGCACCCCTCGGACATGGCCGTCGCCCTGGCCGCCCTCGACGCGGTGGTGCACTACGAAACCGCCGACGGGCCGGGGGAGTTGCCGATCGGCTGGTTCTACCTGCCCGTCGCGGGGACCCCGCACCGCGAAACAGCCCTGCCCGCCGGCGCGCTGATCACCCACGTCAGCCTGCCGCCGGTCCCGGCCGCCGCCCGCTCCCGCTACCGCAAGGTGCGCGAGCGCGCCTCCTACGCCTTCGCCACCGGCTCGATCGCCGCGGCGCTCGACGTCCGCGACGGTGTCGTGCACGAGGTGCGCCTGGCCTTCGGCGCGGTCGCCTCCCGCCCCTGGCGGGCCCGCGCGGCCGAACGCGTCCTGACCGGCGCGAGCGCAGACGCGGAGACCTTCGCGGCCGCCGCGGACGCCGAACTCGCGGCAGCCCGGCCGCTGCCGCACAACGGATACAAGGTGACCCTGATGCGCAACCTGACGGTGGCCGTGCTGAGCGAACTCCTCGAGGAGGGCGCCACCCGATGACCACCACCGAAACCACAGCCGAAACCACAGCCGAAACCACAGCCGGTCCCACCGCCGGCCCCACCACCGCCGGCCCCACCACCGCGGCGGTCCGTGCCGTCGGTACCGCGCACGTCCGCGTGGAAGGCCGCGACAAAGTCACCGGGGCGGCCCGCTACGCGGGGGAGGTCCCCTTCGCCGGCCTCGCCCACGGCTGGCTGGCGCTGTCCACCGTCGCCCGCGGCCGCATCCGTGCCATCGACACCGACGCCGTCCTCGCGATGCCGGGCGTCCTCGCCGTCCTTCACCACGGCAACGCCCCGCACCTGGAGACCGACTACGTCGGCCTGCTGGGCACCCGGCCCGACCCGACCTGTGCCGTCTTCCAGCACGACCGGGTGCCCCACCTGGGCTGGCCGGTCGCGCTGGTCGTCGCCGAGACCCCCGAGCAGGCGCGCGAGGCGGCCGAGGCGCTCGTCGTCGACTACGAACCCCAGCCCCACGACGTCGACTTCACCGCCGGGCACCCGGACTCCTACCCGCTGGACGGCCATATGCCCGCCGTCACCGACAAAGGCGACCTGGAGGCCGAACTCGCCGCCTCCGCGGCCGTGCTGGACGCCGAGTACACCACGCCGGAAGAACACCACAACCCCATGGAGCCCCATGCGGCCACCGCCCGCTGGGACGACGGCGTCCTGGAGCTGATCGACTCCAACCAGGGCACCACCTGGGTCGTCAGCGAACTCGCGAACCTCTTCTCCCTCGACCCGGCGTCGCTGCGGGTGCGCTCGGAACACGTCGGTGGCGGCTTCGGCAGCAAAGGCGTACGCGCCCACCAGGTGGCCGCCGTCATGGCCGCCACCGCCCTCCAGCGCCCGGTACGCGTCGTCCTGACCCGCCGTCAGATGTTCACGCTGGCCGGCCACCGCAGCCCCACCGTCCAGCGGATCAGGCTCGGCGCCGACGCCGACGGACGCCTGCGCGCCCTCGACCACCGCTCCCTCAGCCGGACGTCGACCGTGTACGAGTTCGTCGAACCGAGCGCGGGAGTCGCGCGGGTGATGTACGACGCCGATGCCCACCACACGGAGAACCGGGTCGTCCGGCTCGACGTCCCCAGCCCGACGTGGATGCGCGCACCCGGCGAGGCGCCGGGGTCCTTCGCGCTGGAGGCCGCGCTCGACGAACTCGCCGAGAAATGCGGCGTCGACCCCATCGAGCTGCGCCTGCGCAACGAACCGGACCGGGGCCCGGTCTCCGGCCTGCCGTTCGCCGGCCGCAACCTGCGCGCCTGCTTCGAGGAGGGCGCACGCCGCTTCGGCTGGGCCGGACGTGATCCGCGGCCGGGCGTACGGCGCGACGGACGCCGGCTGCTCGGCACCGGCACCGCCGCCGCGTCCTTCGGCGTCGGCGCCGGCCCGTCGACCGCGACGATCACCGCCGAGGCCGACGGCGGTTTCACCGTGCGCATCGCCGCGGCGGACATCGGCACCGGAGCCCGCACCGCCCTCACCCTGGTCGCCGCGGACGCCCTCGACGTCCCGCCCGATCGCGTCCGGGTACGGATCGGCGACAGCGCCTTCGGCCCCGCGATGATCGCCGGCGGCTCCATGGGCACCCGCTCCTGGGCCTGGGCCGTCACCGCGGCGGCCCGTGACCTGCGCGAACGGCTGGTCCCGGGCATGGAGATCCCCGCGCAGGGCATCACCGTACGCTCCGACACCACCGAAGCCGTCGCCGCGCTGGCCCAGAAGGAACGCCATTCCTTCGGCGCGCAGTTCGCCGAGGTGGCCGTCGACCCGGCGACCGGTGAGGTCCGCGTGCGGCGCATGCTCGGCATCTTCGCGGCCGGCCGCATCGTCAACCCCCTGACCGCGCGCGGCCAGCTCACCGGCGGCATGATCTGGGGCATCTCCATGGCCCTGCACGAAGAAGCGGCGCGCGACGCGTTCTTCGGCGGCCCGGTCGGCGCCGACCTGGCGGGCTACCACGTGGCCACGCACGCCGACATCCCGCCCATCGAGGCGGACTGGGTGGACGACCCCGACCCCGACGACCCCGTCGGCATCAAGGGCCTCGGCGAGATCGGCATCGTCGGTGCCGCGGCCGCCGTCGCCAACGCGGTCTGGCACGCGACCGGCGTACGCCACCGCAGCCTGCCCATCCGCCCCGACCGCGTCCTGACGGCAGGCCGCGGTGCTTGATCTCGTACCGGAGCTGAACCGCTGGCTGGCGGAGGACCGCCGAGCCGCCGTCGCCACCGTCGTGGACGTCGGCGGCAGCGCACCGCGCGGGCCCGGCGCCGCCCTCGCCGTCGACGCCGAGGGCACCGTCATCGGCTCGGTGTCCGGCGGCTGCGTCGAGGCCGCGGTCTACGACCTGTGCGCGCAGGCACTGGACAGCGGCCACAGCGTGCTCGAGCGGTTCGGCTACAGCGACGAGGACGCCTTCGCCGTAGGACTGACCTGCGGCGGAGTCCTCGACATCCTGGTCATGCCGCTGCCCGGGGACGGGCCCCGCCGGGAGCTGCTGCACACGGCCCTGGACCTCGTGGCCAAGGGCGAGCCGGTGGCCCTGGCGCGTGTCGTGCGAGGGCCGGCGGCACTCCTCGGCGCCGCCGTGCTCGTGCACGCCGACGGCTCCTTCGACGGCGGGCTCGGCGGCCACCCGGAACTGGACCGCACGGCGGCGGCCGAGGCCCTGGCCGCGCTCGACGCGGGCCGCACCGGCACCGTCGAACTGTCCGAGGACGGCTCGCACTGCCCCGGTGGCCTCACCCTGCTCGTCGAATCGAGCCTGCCGCCGCCCCGGATGATCGTCTTCGGCGCGGTCGACTTCGCCGCGGCGCTGGTCGCACTGGGCAAGTTCCTCGGCTACCACGTCACCGTGTGCGACGCGCGCCCCGTCTTCACCACCAGGGAGCGCTTCCCCGCGGCCGACGACGTCGTCGTGGAATGGCCGCACCGCTACCTGCGGCGCACCCCGACCGACGCGCGCACCGTGCTGTGCGTGCTCACCCATGACGCCAAGTTCGACATCCCGCTGCTCGAGATCGCGCTGCGGCTGCCGGTCGCGTTCGTGGGCGCGATGGGCTCCCGCCGCACCCACGACGACCGGAACCGGCGGCTGCGTGCAGCCGGCCTGTCGGAGGCCGAATTGGCCCGCCTGAGTTCGCCCATCGGCCTCGACCTGGGAGGGCGCACCCCCGAGGAGACCGCCCTGTCCATCGCGGCGGAGATCGTCGCGACCCGGCGCGGCGGGACCGGCGTCCCCCTGACCGGCTCCGGCCGCCCGATCCACCACAGCCGCGTCCCGTGAGGGTCGTTCACCGCAGGATCCGGGCGGCGCGGGCGGCCGACAGCCAGGTGGGGAACTCGCCCAGCAGCCGGTCGTACAGCAGCCGGTCGCTGACGCCGCGGGGGTCCTTGCCCGCGTGGAAGAAACCGGCGTTGTCGACGACACGCCGGGCGGGGACGGCCAGTTCGTCGAGACACCGGAGGAAGGCGAACTCGTTCTCGTCCGGGTCCCCGAAACCGACGAACTGCCAGAACATCGGCAGCCGGGAGGCCTTGCACAGGTAGCGTTCGGCGGCGAACCTGCTCGTGGGCCCGCCGTCGGTCTGGAAGACGACCAGGGCGGGGCAACGGCTGTCCGCCGCCAGGTAGTGGTCGATGACGGCGTCCATCGCCCAGTGGTAGTTCGTCCGCCCCATGTGGCCCAGCGTCTGGTGGAGTTTGTCGATCCGGCCCTGGTGGCCGCCGAGTTCGAGGTCGGCGACACCGTCGACGTCGGTGGAGAAGAACACGACGGGAACGCGGCCGTCGTCGTCGAAGTGCGCGGCCAGCGTCAGCACCTGCTCCGCCAGGTGCTGCGCCGTCCCGTCCTTGTAGTACGGGTTCATGGACCTCGAGCGGTCCAGGACGAGGTAGACCGCGGCCCGCGCCCCGGACAGACCGTGCTCGCGCACGCTGTCGCCGGCCGTCTTGTACAGGTTCACCAGGTCAGGCGCCGCGTCCCGCACCTTGGACAGGCTGATCGCGGCGCCGTGTTCCTTGCTGTTCACGGTGAGGGGTTCCTTCCGGCCGGGTCTCGGGCCTGGCCGGGCTCGTCCGGGGCGCGGGCTCGGCCGACAGGTCCGCTGTCGCGGGACAGGGCGTCATCATGCACCATGGCGCGCGGCCGCCGGCCCGCGCGGTCAGGGGGGCGGAGCCGGTGCGGAGTCAGCCGGGGCCGAAGCGGTGGCCGATGCCGGGTCCGGTGATGAGGTGGCGGGGCCTGGAGGGCTCAGCAGCCAACGCCGCGGCCAGGCGGACCCCCGGAATCCTGGCGCCTTCTTACGCCCCGGGCAGCGGTCTTCACGCGGTCTTGGCGCGGACGCGCCTGCGCTTCCTGTCGGGGTGGACGTCCGCTCGGCTCCCCGCCGGTGCGGCACGGGCTACATTCTCCGGTGTGCGCGATACGGAGACGGTGAGCCGGCCGGGCGGGCCGGCGGCCGGGCGATGACCCTCGCCGCGTGCGGACGCGGCGCCGAGTCCACACGTCCTGCGCGGCCCCGCACGGCGCCGCGCAGGACGAGCGACGAACCGGGACGAGCGACGAACCGGGACGAGCGACGAACCGGGACGGGCGATGAACCAGGCGGCCGAGGCGCGGTCCGTGCCGGGCCGGCGGATGTGGCCGCTGTACGCGGCCGGGTTCACCACGGCCTTCGGCGCGCACGGCGTCGCCGCGAGCCTGGGCGGCGACGCCGCGGGCGCGGTGACCTCGCTGCTGGTCCTGGGCTGGCTGCTCGCCCTCTACGACGGCGCCGAGGTCGTCCTCAAACCGGTGTTCGGCACCCTCGCCGACCGGATCGGCGCCCGCCCGGTGCTGCTCGGCGGACTGGTCGCCTTCGCCGCCGCGTCGGCGCTCTACGCCGTCGCCGGCAGCCCCGGCTGGCTGTGGGCCGCCCGCCTCGGTCAGGGGGCCGCGGCCTCCGCGTTCTCGCCGTCCGCCTCCGCGCTGGTCGCCCGGCTCAACCCGGCGGCCAGGCACGGCCGGGCGTTCGGCGGTTACGGCTTCTACAAGTCGGTCGGCTACACCTCGGGCCCACTGCTCGGCGGGGTCCTGGTGTGGGCCGGTGGGCTGCGGCTGCTGTTCGCCGTCCTGGCGGTGCTCGGCGCGGCGGTCGCCGTGTGGGCCGCGATCGCCGTCCCCGCCGTACCCCCGTTGCCGAAGGCCCGGCAGACGGTGCTGGACCTGGCCCGGCGGCTGGCCGAGCCGGCGTTCCTCGTCCCGACGTCCGCACTGGCCGCGGCGACCGCGGCGCTGTCGGTCGGGGTGGGATTCCTGCCGGTGTCCGGCCGGGCGGCCGGTCTCGGCACGGTGGCGACGGGTGTCGCCGTGTCGGTGCTGGCCGCCTGTGCGGCGGTCGTCCAGCCGAGGGCGGGGCGCGCCCTCGACGAGGGGCGCCTCACCGCCGGGACCGGCATGACGGCGGGCCTGCTGCTGACGGCCGCCGGCCTGGGCTGTGCGATGCTGCCCGGCCTGGCCGGCGTGCTGTCCGCGGCCGTGCTGATCGGCGTCGGCACCGGTCTGATCACCCCGCTCGGCTTCGCGGCACTGGCCGCCTCGACCCCGCGGGAACGCCTCGGCCAGACCATGGGCGCCGCCGAACTCGGCCGCGAACTCGGTGACGCGGGCGGCCCGCTGCTGGTGGCGGCCGTCGCCTCGCCGACCACGCTCACCCACGGCTTCGCGGCCCTCGGTGCCCTGCTCGCGCTCGCCGCGGCCGTCGCCCTCGCCCGCCGTCGTCCCGCGTCGGATGCGTGAGGCCGGGGCAGGGGCGCGACCGGTGCGGCCGACGGGCCTCACGATTTCGTGGCGGGCCCTGCGTGCAGCGCGTCCAGGCGGCGCCGGTACTCGTCCTCGTCGATCTCCCCGCGGGCCAGCCGTTCCCTGAGGATGTCCTCCGCGGAGGGCGCGGACGGAGTGCGGGTGTGCTCCTGCGGGCTGTTCAGGGTGCGGAAGAGGAGCACCGCGACCGTGATGATGAGCACCCAGAACAAGATCATGCCGGCCGACATCGCGAACCAGCCCCAGCCGCTGACATCGTGGCCGTACCAGAACATCATCGCCACTCACCTGCTTCGGCTTCATCACGTGGCCGGGCACGGCGAGCGCACCCGGTGACTGCTTGCCTTCACCTCCATCATCCCGCTGCCCGCCGTGGCGGACCGGGGCCGGACGGCTCCGGATCGGCGGGCCGACCAGCCCCTACCGGGCAGGGGTATCCGGCGGTGGTACGCGGTCCGCGGCGGCGGCCGGTGGCTCTCCGCGGCCCCGCAGGCCCCGTCCTACCCCTCGGGGGTATATTGGCGGCGCCCCACCGTTACCCCCACCGTTTCATCCGAGCACACGGACGGAAGCCATGGCGACAGCCGACCACCGACGAGGCGCCGCTCGCGACGCCACGCCGCGGTGGACACGCGCTGTCGTCGTCGCGCTGCTGGCGGCGCTCGCTGTGCTCGTGCACCACGACACGGCGGCCACGATCACGCACGTGCCGTCCGGCCGGTCCGCGACGGCGATGCACCACGCGGCCGCGCCGGCCGGGTCCGCCTCCGTGAGCGGTCACGTCATGTCCACCGGGGTCACGGCCCGGCCGGCCCGGGCCGCTGTCCACGACGACGCCGGAGCGTGCTCCGGCACGGCGATGCAGCACTGCTCCGCCGCCGGCGTCGACAGCGTGAAGCTCGTGCCGCCCGACCAGCTCGCCCCCGACCGCGCTCCGGCCCGCCGGCCCGGTGCGGCCGCGCTCCGCGACGTCCCGGGCACCGTGGGCCGGGCACCACCCGATCTCCGCGTCCTCTCTCGATTCCTGCTGTAGGCCGCGCGCCCGCGGCTGCGCGCTCACGCGAGCGCCCAGCCCTGCCCGCACGCAAGCCGAACCCGAGCGACATCGAGAAATGGGACAACCTCTGTGAACAGCATCAACCGCCGCTCCGTCCTGCTGGCCGGACTCGGCGTCGCAGGCACGGGCGCGCTCGCCGCCTGCGGCGGCTCAGCCGATACGCCCGCACTGGTCAGCCCGCACGGCTCGGCCGTCGCCGCCGCCGAAGACAACCGCACCCGGACCGGCAGGACACGCGAGGTGACCCTGACCGCGGCCCGGGCCACCGCCGACCTGGGTGCCGGGATCCGGGCCAGGACATGGACCTTCAGCGGCCGCGTCCCGGGCGAGGAACTCCGTGTCCGGGCCGGCGACACGCTGGCCGCCACGCTGTCCAACCAGCTGCCGGACCGGGCGACCACCTCCCTCCACTGGCACGGCATCAGCCTGCGCAACGACATGGACGGCGTACCGCCGGTCACCCAGGCGGCCGTCCGGGCCGGACGCAACTTCACCTACCGGTTCACCGCGGACACCCCCGGCACCTACTTCTTCCACCCGCACGTCGGCGTCCAGCTCGACCGGGGTCTGTACGCGCCGCTGATCGTGGAGGACCCGAGGGAGCCGCTGTCCTACGACGAGGAGTGGGTCGTCGTCCTCGACGACTGGCTCGACGGTGTCACCGGCACCCCGGACGACGTCTTCGCCGAGCTCGGGCACGGCATGGGCGGGATGCACACGGGCGGCGGCTCCGGCCACGACATGGGTGACATGGGCAGCATGGACATGAGCGGCATGAGCGGCTCGCCGTCCGCTTCGCCCTCCGGCGGAGGGACGGGTAGCGGGTTCATGCTGATGGGCGCTCAGAGCCGGCTGCTCGGGGGCGACGCCGGTGACGTGCGGTACCCCTACCACTTGGTCAACGGCCGCGTTCCGGCCGACCCGGCGGTCTTCCGCACCAAGCCCGGCAAGCGGATCCGGCTGCGCCTGATCAACGCCGGCGGCGACACCGCCTACCGCGTCGCCCTCGGCGGCCACCAGCTGACCGTCACCCACACCGACGGCTTCCCCGTCCGGCACCGGCAGGCCGACGCCGTGCTGATCGGCATGGGCGAGCGCTACGACGTCCTCGTCACCCTGGGCGACGGGGTCTTTCCCCTCGTCGCGCTGGCGGAGGGCAAGAACGCCACCGGCATGGCCCTGATCCGCACCGGCACAGGCAGCGGGCCGAAGCCGACCGTGCGCCCGAGGGAACTGGACGGCACGGTCATGGTCGCCTCGCGGCTGCGGGCGGCGGACGACGTCCGGCTGGACGCGAAGAAGACCGACCGGGTCCACCGCATCGAGCTGACCGGCAGCATGATGGCGTACGACTGGGCCGTCAACGGCAGGCGCTTCGACATGAACGACCCGACGGCGCATCCGATCACCGTCGAACAGGGGCAGCGGGTCCGGCTCGACTTCGTCAACACGACCACCATGTGGCACCCGATGCACCTGCACGGCCACACCTATCAACTCGGCGGCGGCGGTCCGCGCAAGGACACCACGATCGTCCTGCCGAAGCAGACCGTGTCGGTGTTCTTCGACGCGGACAACCCGGGCCAGTGGATGCTGCACTGCCACAACGCCTACCACGGAGAGGCGGGCATGATGGCGCTGGTCGCCTACCAGGCCTGACCCCCCGCGCGACCCGCGGTCATCCGTCCCCGCAACGGGCCCCCACCCGGTGGTGGAGGGCCCATCGCGCCCCAGGACCCGGTACGACGCCCGGTCACCCGGCGGCGGCCAGGCGGCGTCGGAGCTCCTCCTGCGAGACGTCCTCCACGTGCGTCAGAAACACCCACATGTGACCGGACGGGTCCTTGAGGATGACGGTCCGGTCACCGTGGAACATGTCCTTCGGCGGCTGGAGGATCTCGGCGCCGGCGGCTTCCGCGCGCTCCGCCAGGCTGTCCACGTCCGGCACGAAGACATGCAGCGTGACGGACGTACCACCACCGAGCGCGGACGGCGCGGCGAAGGAGGCGGCCTCCGCCTCCTCGACGCCGGCGTCCCCCAGCATCAGGGTCGACCGGCCGATGGCGATCTCGGCGTGCAGGATCCCGCCGCCCGGAGCGTCGATCCTGAAGTCCTCACGGGCGCCGAACGCCCGCTGGTAGAAGTCGATCGCCGCGGCGGCGTCATCGACCATGATGTGCGGGATCACGGCATAGCGGTAGCGGTCGGGGATCTCGATGCGCGCTGTCTGCTCGGCCACGGCGAACCTCCTCGAAAAGGCACCGCCGGTCGGCTCCCGCGGCCCTGCAGGGAACCTAGAAGCTCAAGTTTGGTCGAGGTCAAGCGTCGCTGTGCCGCGCACACGTGCCACAGCGGCCGGTCGCGGCAGCGGGGCTCCCGGTGCAGGGAGCCCCGCTGTGCGCCTGGCCGGTGGGTCAGTCCTTGATCTCGCAGATGGCGGCGCCGGAGGTGACGGAGGCGCCGATCTCGGCGGACAGGCCCTTGACGGTGCCGGCCTTGTGGGCGTTG